>NZ_DASPMG010000319.1:0-89691 GCF_035627195.1 Azospirillum sp. | reverse complement strand
GGACCAGCCGGCGCACCTGAAGCTGGCGGATGCGGAGACGCCGATCCGGGTGAACCTGGCCCTGTACGACGCGCCGGAGACGCGCTACTGCCCGGCCGGGGTGTACGAGATCGTGCGCAACGAGGACGGGACGAACCCGCGCTTGCAGATCAACGCGCAGAACTGCGTGCACTGCAAGACCTGCGACATCAAGGACCCGACGCAGAACATCAACTGGGTGGTGCCGGAAGGCGGCGGCGGGCCGAACTATCCGGGCATGTGACGCGGGTTCACGTTGGGTTTTCGCTGGCGCTCAACCCAACCTACGGGTGCTTCGTAGGTTGGGTTGAGGAGCAGCCGAAAACCCAACGTTACTCCGCCGCCTTGGCGGTGAACGTGCGCGGCGGCTGGCATCCGGTGCGGGCCATCTCGTCGTGGATCCAGCGGTAGGTGCGCTCCAGGCCGTCTTCCAGGCGGACGTCGGGGGCCCAGCCCAGCACCTGGGAGATCAACGTGTTGTCGCTGTTGCGGCCGCGCACGCCCTTGGGCGCGTCCAGCTTGTAGCGGCGCTTCAGCGTGATGCCGGCGATGTCCTCGACGATGTCGACGAGCTGGTTGATGGTCACCAGCTGGTCGCTGCCCAGGTTCAGCGGGTCGGCGTAGTCGCCGGTCATGATGCGCAGCGTGCCGTACAGGCAGTCGTCGATGTACATGAAGCTGCGCGTCTGCTCGCCGTCGCCCCAGATCTCGATCTCGTGGATGCCGCTCCGCTTGGCCTGGATGACCTTGCGGCAGATGGCGGCCGGTGCCTTCTCACGCCCGCCGTCGTAGGTGCCGTTGGGGCCGTAGACGTTGTGGTAGCGCACGACGCGCGTGATCAGCCCGAAATCCTCGCTGAAGTGGCGGCACATCCGCTCGCTGAACAGCTTCTCCCAGCCGTAGCCGTCCTCCGGCATGGCGGGGTAGGCGTCGCTTTCCCGGAGCGGCTGCACCTCGGCGCTGGTCTGCTTGTCGGCGGCGTAGACGCAGGCGGAGGAGGAGAACAGGAAGCGCGTAGCCCCCTGGTCGCGGGCGGCCAGCAGCATGTTGGTGTTGATCAGCACCGACAGCATGCACTCGGCCTTGTGCGTCTCGATGAAGCCCATGCCGCCCATGTCGCAGGCGAGGTTGAAGACGTGGTCGGCGCCGGCCGCCATCTCCTGGCAATGTTCGCGCAGGCGCAGGTCGCGCTGGTGGTTCTCGACCTGCGGGAAGAACTGGTACCACTCGTCGGCGTCCTTGATGTCCACCGCGCGGATGCGGGTGTAGCCCTGCGACAGCAGGTGCCCGACGAGGTGGCCGCCGATGAAGCCGCCGGCTCCGGTGATGAGGATGGTGTCGCCGAGGTTCATGATTCTTACCCGATGGTCGGCCCGACGCGCGGAGCCTGTGGTGCTGCAAGGTTTGCCTGTGTCAGATCGACGGCCGGGCGGGCCGGTTCGTCGGGGAGGGAGTAGTGCAGGACGCCGGTGAGCTGGCCCAGAACCCGCGCCACGAAGGCCGGGTTGTTGGTGGCGTAGCGCTTCCAAAGGCGGCGCGGCTCCGACAGCATGCGGAACAGCCATTCGAAGCCGCTGCGCTGGATGAAGCGCGGCGCCTGCCGCTTGACGCCCGCGTGGAAGTCGAAGGCGGCGCCCACGCCGACCAGGACCGGGGCGCGCAGCAGGGGGCGGTGCGCGGCCATCCAGCGCTCCTGCTTGGGCGTGCTGAGGCCGACCCAGACGATGTCGGCGCTGCTGTCGTCGATGGCGCGCACGACGGCGGCGTCCTCCTCGGCGGTCAGCGGGCGGAAGGGCGGGGAGTGGGTGCCGACGATGCGGCAGTCGGGGAAGCGCGCCTCCAGGTTGGCGCGCAGCTTGGCCAGCGTGTCCTCCGACGAGCCGTAGAGGAAGTGGCGGTGGCCGCGCCGCACCGAACGCTCGAACGCGGCCAGCATCAGGTCGGGGCCGTAGACGCGGTCGGCGTGGCGGCGGCGCGCCAGCTTCAGCAGCCAGACCAGCGGCATGCCGTCGGGCGTGACCATGCCGGCGGCGTTGTGGATGGCGCGGATGTCCGGGTCGTGCTGGCTTTCCATCACGCCGTGCACGCCGGTGACGCAGACGTAGGCGCGCTGGTCCGCGTCGATCCAGCGGTCGATGGTGTCGAGCGCGTCGCCCATGTTGATGGCGCTGACCCCGACGCCGAGGACGTTGATGCGGTCGGGCCTGTGCATGGACGGAAACGCCTCCGGTTAAGTGTTCGCCGCTCGCCGCATGGTGGACGGGGCTTGAACATGTTCGCGAATATGGCGCGGCAATTCTGCAGCCGTCAAGGCAATGGACTATGCAGGAGGTCAGAGGCACCGGTGGCGGTCGCGAAAGGTGCGCGCCCTCCGCCGGAGTGGAGTGTCCTCCCCATGCTTTCCCGGCGGACGGGTCTTGAACCTCTTCGGTTCCGCTCCTTGCGGCGGCGCCGCCGACAAGGTGCGAGGTCGCGGATATTAGCCGTATGCCGTTGCCGGTCGGCGATGTCTTTTTGGTGACGACGAGGGCCTATTTTCCGGCATGCATGCGAGGCCGGCGCGCGGGCAACAAAAAAGCCCCTCTCCCGCCGTGGGAGAGGGGCTTTTTCTTCCCGGCGGCGCTTACGCCGAGAATTCCTTTTCGTGCAGCCAGGCGGTGTGGCGGGGCGGCTTCTTGGTGACGGCCCATTCGTCGATCATGTCGTGGGCGACGTCCTTCATGCGCTTCATCTGCTCCGGCGTCGTCGTCCAGGCGGCGCATTCCAGGCGGTGGCCGCTGGGGTCGAAGAAGTAGATGGACTTGAAGATCTCGTGGTTGGTCGGGCCGACGACCGACAGGCCGGCCTTCTCCGCCCGTTCCTTGATCGCCAGCAGGGTGTCGACGTCCGCCACCTGGAAGGCGATGTGCTGCGTCCAGTCCGGGGTGTTGGGGTCGCGGCCCATGGGCGGCTTGGTCGGCAGTTCGAAAAAGGCGAGGATGTTGCCGGCCCCGGCGTCCAGGAAGATGTGCATGTAGGGGTCCGGCTCCTTGGTGGAGGGGACCTGATCCTCGGCGATGGCGCCGATCAGGTCCATGTCCAGGACGTCCTTGTAGAACTGCACCGTCTCCTTGGCGTCCTTGCAGCGGTACGCCACGTGGTGGATCTGCTGGACCAGCATGGGTCGTTCACTCCCTTCAGGTTTTTCGACGGCGCGCTCGACGCCGTGTGCTCTGGGGGATTAATAGTTTCATTTGAAACCATTGTCAATGCGGTTTGTTTTGGGGCGGTTTGTTCTGGGGCGGTTTGTTTGGCCGGCGCGGGTGGGTGGCGCGGCCGGCGGATGCAACCGGATGCAACGGGATGCAACGGATTTGGCGGTGTGTTGCATTGGTGCACCCCGTTCAATTTCCGGGCGGGCGGGGCGGGGAGGTGCGGGCGCAATGGTCCCATGATCGCGCCCATCATCGCCCTCGTTAGGAATATTGTCAATGCGAGCGGCTGCGGTTGCGATTCGCGGCGCCAACGATGCGTGACCTTTACTGGTGCGATCAGAACTGTTATAGGACATTACAGTTATGGCGCTTCAAGACGCCCGGCGCGGGGCGGCCTCCGGACCGGTTCCGCGCACGAGACATCCGCACACGCATCCAGGAGGAAACGCATGACCTCGACCGCTTCCGCCCTTCGCCGCGGCTGGCGCCGCGCACTTCCGGCCGCCCTTTCGGCCGCCCTTTCGGCCGCCCTTTCGGCCGCCTTTCCGGCCGCCGTTGCGGCCGTGCTGCTGCCCGGCGCGGCGCTGGCCGACATCACCGTCGGCCTCATCGTGCCGGCCACCGGCTCCACGGCGGCGCTGGGTATTCCGGCCAAGAACACCGCGGCGCTGTTCCCCGACGAGATCGGGGGCGAGAAGCTGCGCCTGATCGTCGTCGACGACGCGTCCGACCCGACGACGGCGACGACGCAGGCCCGCCGCCTGGTGACGGAAGAGAAGGTGGACGTGATCCTCGGTTCGGTCATGACCGGGGCGGCCATCGCTGTGGCCGGCGTGGCGAACGAGACGGGCGTGCCGCAGCTGGCCCTGTCGCCCATCGACCTGCCGGCGGGCAAGGACGCCTGGACCTTCCGCATGCCGCAGAACGTCACGCTGATGGCGAAGGCGGTGGTCGAGCACATGCGCGCCAAGAACGTCAAGACGCTGGGCTTCATCGGCTTTTCCGACGCCTGGGGCGACTTCTGGCTGCGCGACCTGAAGGCGCTGGCCGAGCCGGCGGGCCTGAAGCTGGTGGCGGAGGAGCGCTATGCGCGCGCCGACACGTCGGTGACCGGGCAGGTGCTGAAGCTGCTGGCGGCGCGGCCGGACGCGGTGCTGGTCGGCGCGTCGGGCACCGCGGCGGCGCTGCCGAACATCGCGCTGCGCGAGCGTGGGTACAAGGGCCAGATCTACCAGACGCACGGGGCGGTGACGCACGACTTCATCCGCATCGGCGGCGCCTCGGTGGAGGGGACGATCCTGGCGTCGGGGCCGGTGATCGTGGCCGACCAGCTGCCGGAATCGAGCCCGGTGCGCGCCCCGGCGCTGGCCTATGTGACCAAGTACGAGGAGAAGTACGGCGCCAACACCCGCACCCAGTTCGGCGCCCACACCTGGGACGCCGTCCAGGTGCTGAACCGCGCCGTGCCGGCCGCCCTGAAGACGGCGAAGCCCGGCACGAAGGAGTTCCGCGCGGCGCTGCGCGACGCGCTGGAGAACGAGAAGGAAATCGCCGCCACCCAGGGCGTCTACAACTTCACCAAGGACGACCACTTCGGGCTGGACCAGCGCGGCTACGTGCTGCTGAGCATCGAAGGGGGCAAGTGGAAGCTGGTGAAGTGACGTGCTGATGTTCCCTCCCTCGCCCTTGGCGGGGGAGGGAAGGGGCCCACGAAGTGGGAAGGGTGGGGGCAGCGGCCTTTGTGGCGGGCGGTGACGCCGGTCACGGATTCTCGGGCAGGCCGTTGCCCCCACCCTCCCAAGCTTCGCTTGGGTCCCTCCCTCCCCCTGCGGAGCAGGGGGAGGGCTAGGAACGAATGCCCTCCCGGAGGAAACGTTGGACGCGACCATCGCCCTGTTCCTGGCGCAGGACGGCGTGACGAACGGCGCCATCTACGCGCTGCTCGCGCTGTCGCTGGTGCTGGTCTTCACCATCACGCGCGTGATCTTCATCCCGCAAGGCGAGTTCGTCGCCTATGGCGCGCTGACGCTGGCGGCGTTCGAGCGCGGCGCCTTCCCGCTGACCGCCGTGCTGGCCGTGCTGCTGGGGCTGGCGGCCTTCGCCGCCGATCTGGCGCGCGAGCCGGCGGCGCGCACACCCCGGCGCATCGCCGTCGGCTTGGCGGCGGACGTCGGCTTTCCGATGGCGCTGCTGCTGGCGGCGTGGCACGTGGCGCCGCTGAAGCTGGGGCCGGCGGTGGAGGTGCCGCTGACGCTGGCGATGATCGCGGCGCTGGGGCCGTTCCTGTACCGGCTGGTGTTCCGGCCACTGGCGGAGGCGTCGGTGCTGGTGCTGCTGATCGCGGCGGTGGGCGTGCATCTGGCGCTGGTCGGGCTGGGGCTGGTGTTCTTCGGGGCGGAGGGGTTCCGCACGCAGCCGCTGACCTCGGCCATGTTCGAGGTGGGGCCGGCGCTGGTGACGGGGCAAAGCCTGTGGGTGCTGGGCACGGCGGGCGGGTTGATCGCGGCGCTGTGGGCCTTCTTCGAGCACACGCTGACCGGCAAGGCGCTGCGCGCCACGGCGGTGAACCGGCTGGGCGCGCGGCTGGTGGGCATCCCCACGGCGTCGGCCGGGCGGATCGCGTTCGCGCTGGCGGCGCTGATCGGGGCGCTGTCGGGCGTGCTGATCGCGCCGGTGACGACGGTGTTCTACGACACCGGGTTCCTGACCGGGCTGAAGGGCTTCGTCGCCGCCATCATCGGCGGGCTGGTCAGCTATCCGCTGGGCGCCGCCGCGGCGATCCTGGTGGGGCTGGTGGAGGCCTTCGCGTCCTTCTTCGCCAGCACGTTCAAGGAGGTGATCGTCTTCACGATCATCATCCCGGTGCTGCTCTGGCGGTCGCTCCGCACCGTGCACGTGGAGGACGAGGAATGACGCCGTCGCGCATTCTCGCCCTCGCGATCCTGGCGGTCGGGGCGGTGCTGCCGCTCATACCGGGGACGCCGGAGTTCTGGATCACGCTTCTCAACTACATCGGGCTGTCGTCGCTGGTGGTGATGGGGCTGGTGGTGGTCACCGGCGTGGGCGGCATGACGTCGTTCGGGCAGGCGGCCTTCTGCGGGTTCGGCGCGTACACGACCGCCGTGCTGTCCACGACCTATGGCATCTCGCCGTGGCTGACGCTGGTGGCGGCGCTAGCGCTGACCGGGGCGGCGGCGTTCGTGCTGGGGCTGATGACGGTGCGGCTGTCCGGCCATTACCTGCCGTTGGGCACCATGGCCTGGGCGATCAGCCTGTTCTACCTGTTCGGCAACCTGGACCAGCTGGGCCGGCACGACGGCATCTCCGGCATTCCGCCGCTGAGCGTGGGCGGCTACGCCTTCTACGACGGGCGGGCGGTGTACTACGTGATCTGGGGCTTCGTGCTGGCCGCCGCCGTGGCGACCTTCCACCTGCTGGACAGCCGCGTCGGGCGGGCCATCCGCGCGCTGCGCGGGGGCGTGACGGCGGCGGAGGCGTTCGGCGTGGACACGGGGCGGGCGAAGCTGGTCGCCTTCGTCTACGCGGCACTGCTGGCGGCGGTGTCCGGGTGGCTGTTCGCGCACGTGCAGCGGGCGGTGAACCCGACGCCCTTCGGCCTGAACGCCAGCATCGAGTACCTGTTCATGGCCGTGGTCGGCGGGGCGGGGCACGTGTGGGGGGCGGTGCTGGGGGCGGGCCTCGTCACCCTGCTGAAGGACCAGCTGCAGGCCCTGCTGCCGCGCCTGATCGGCGGCAACGGGAATTACGAGGCGATCGTCTTCGGCGCGGCGCTGGTGCTGCTGCTGCAATACGCGCGGGACGGGCTGTGGCCGGCGCTGACGCGCTTCCTGCCGGAGCGCGCGCCGAAGCCCGTGCGGGCGGACGCCGAGGAACTGCCGCGCCGGCCGTTCCCGGAACCGGGTCGGCCGCTGCTGGACGTGGACGCGCTGCAGAAGACCTTCGGTGGCCTCGTGGCGGTGCGCGACATCGGATTCTCGATCCGGGCCGGGGAGATCATCGGGCTGATCGGGCCGAACGGGGCGGGGAAGAGCACGACCTTCAACCTCGTCACCGGCGTGCTGCGCCCGTCGGGCGGCGACATCCGGTTGCTGGGCGAGCGCATCGGCGGCCTGCCGTCGCGCGCCATCGCGCGGCGCGGCGTGGCGCGCACCTTCCAGCACGTGAAACTGCTGCCCACCATGAGCGTGCTGGACAACGTCATGCTGGGCGCGCACCTGCGCGGCCGGGCGGGGGTGGCGCAGGCGGTGCTGCGCCTGGACCGCGCGGAGGAGGACCGGCTGCGCGCCGAGGCCGTGCGGCAGCTGGAGCGCTGCGGCCTGGGCGACAGCCTGCACCGGCCGGCGGGCACGCTGGCGCTGGGGCAGAGCCGCATCGTGGAGATCGCGCGCGCACTCTGCCTGGACCCCATGCTGCTGCTGCTGGACGAGCCGGCGGCGGGACTGCGCCACGCGGAGAAGCAGGCGCTGGGCGACCTGCTGCGCCGCCTGCGCGACGAGGGCACCACGGTGCTGCTGGTCGAGCACGACATGGACTTCGTCATGGGGCTGGTCGACCGGCTGGTGGTCATGGAGTTCGGCGCCAAGATCGCCGAGGGGCTGCCGGCGCAGATCCGCAGCAACCCGGCCGTGCTGGAAGCCTATCTCGGGGGGATCGAATGACGGGACCGGTATTCGCGCTGCGCGACGTCAGCGTCGCCTACGGCAAGATCGAGGCGGTGCGCCGGGTGTCGCTGGAGATCGCGGCGGGCAGCATCGTCACGGTGATCGGCGCCAACGGGGCCGGCAAGACGACGCTGCTGAACGCCGCCATGGGCATCCTGCCGTGCACGGGGGAGATCCTGTTCGAGGGCCGCTCGCTGCGTACGGAATCCATCGAGGAGCGGGTGGCGGACGGCATCAGCCTGGTGGCCGAGAAGCGCGAGCTGTTCGCCACCATGCCGGTGGAGGACAACCTGCGCCTGGGCGCCTACACCCGCCCGCGCGGCGAGCGGACGAAGGATGCGCTGGAGCAGGTCTACACCCTGTTCCCGCGCCTGAAGGAACGGCGCCGTCAGGCGGCCGGCACCCTGTCGGGCGGCGAGCGGCAGATGCTGGCCATGGGCCGCGCGCTGATGGCCAAGCCCAAGGTACTGATGCTGGACGAACCCAGCCTGGGCCTCGCCCCGCGCATCGTGAAGGAGATCCTGCATCTGGTGGCCGAGCTGCGCACCACCGGCGTGGCGATCCTGCTGGTCGAGCAGAACGCCCGCGCGGCGCTGCGCATCGCCGACTATGGCTACGTCATGGAGACGGGGGCGGTGACGCTGCACGGGCCGGCGGCGACGCTGGCGAACGACCCGCGCGTCATCGAAAGCTACCTGGGTTTCGCCGAGTGCGCCGCTTGACGGTGTGGTGAGATCTGTTATGGTTCATAACAATTATGCGCACGTGATAGAAGGGAGTTCCGATGCGCCTGGGCGAAAAAATTATGGCGGGTGAGAGAATTCTGGAAGGCGTCCTGCCGTCCTCGCTGCGCGCGGAGATGCGCGAGGCGGTCGCCGTCCTGACCCTGTCGCGGCCGGAGAAGCGCAACGCGCTGAACGACGAAACCATCCTGGGCATTGAGGCGTTCTTCCTGTCCCTGCCGGCCGAGGCCAAGGCGGTGGTGATCGCGGCGGAGGGGGAGAACTTCTCGGCCGGGCTGGACCTGTCGGAGATCACCGAGCGGTCGACGGTGGAGGGCGTGTCGCACTCCATGATGTGGCACCGCGCGTTCGAGCGGATCGAGTTCGGGCGGGTGCCGGTGGTGGCGGTGCTGAAGGGCGCGGTGGTCGGCGGCGGGCTGGAACTGGCCTGCGCCGCGCACATCCGCGTGGCGGAGCGCAGCGCCTATTATGCCCTGCCGGAGGGGCAGCGCGGCATCTTCGTGGGCGGGGGTGCGTCGGTGCGGGTGCCGCGGCTGATCGGGGCGGCGCGCATGGCCGACATGATGCTGACGGGGCGCGTGCACGACGCCGAGGCCGGCTACGCGCTGGGTCTGTCGCAGTACCTGGTGGAGCCGGGCGAGGGCTTCACCAAGGCGCTGGATCTGGGGGCGCGCATCGCGTCCAACGCGCCGATCACCAACTTCGCGGTCATCCACGCGCTGCCGCGCATCGCCGAGGCCGACCCGCGCCAGGGCTTCATGATGGAGGCGCTGATGGCCGCCGTCGCCCAGGGCAGCGACGACGCCAAGGAACGCCTGCGCGCCTTCCTGGAAAAGCGCGCCAAGAAGGTCACCGAGTTCTGAAGAACAGCCGCCGAACGGGGGAACAACGCCCCGCGGCGGACCAACGACCACGCCGATAGGCCGGGGGAAAGCCCCCGGCGCGTTCTCGGGAGGAACGCCATGATAGAGTTGATGCGCGAGGTCCGTCTCGGCGAGGCGGACGTTACGGTCGTGCGCCGTCCGGACGGCAGCATGCTGGTGCGCGCCGAGGGCGCGCTGGAACCCTATCCCGACAAGCTGACCCTGTGCCTGGAACGCTGGGCGGCCGAGGCGCCGGACCGCGTGTTCCTGATGCAGCGGGCAGCGGACGGCGGCTGGCGCGAGGTGACTTATGCCCAGGCGCTGGACACGGTGCGGCGGCTGGCGCAGGCGCTGATCGACCGGGGGCTGACGCGGGAGCGCGGGGTCGCCATCCTGTCGGGCAACGACGTGGAGCACGCGCTGCTTGGGCTGGCGGCGCAGTACGCGGGCGTGCCCTACGCGCCGGTGTCGACGGCGTACTCGCTGGTCAGCACCGACTTCGGCAAGCTGCGCCACGTGCTGGGCCTCGCCACGCCGGGGCTGGTCTTCGCCGCCGACGGGGAGCGCTACGGGCCGGCGCTGCGCGCGGCGGTGCCGGAGGGGGTGGAGGTGGTGCTGACGCGCGGGCCGGGCGGCTTGGCGTTCGCCGATCTGGCGGCGACGGAGCCGACGGCGGCGGTGGACGCGGCGCACGCGGCCGTGGGGCCGGACACGGTGGCGAAGCTGCTGTTCACCTCGGGCTCCACCGGCATGCCGAAGGGGGTGATCAACACCCAGCGCATGCTGTGCGCCAACCAGCAGATGCTGCGGCAGGTCTTCGCCTTCCTGGCCGACGAGCCGCCGGTGCTGGTGGACTGGCTGCCGTGGAACCACACCTTCGGCGGCAACCACAACTTCAACATGGTGCTGTACAACGGCGGCACCTACGTGATCGACGAGGGGCGGCCGGTGGCCGACGGCGTGCTGCCGACGGTCGCCAACCTGCGCGAGATCGCCCCCACCATGTACCTGAACGTGCCGAAAGGCTACGAGGCGCTGGTGCCGCACCTGCGCGCCGAGCCGGAGTTGCGCAAGCGCTTCTTCAGCCGCCTGAAGGCGCTGTTCTACGCCGGGGCCGGGCTGTCGCCCTTCATCTGGGACAGCCTGGAGGAGCTGGCGGTGGAGGCGTGCGGGCAGCGGGTGGTGTTCGTCACCAGCCTGGGCTCCACCGAGACCGCGCCGGCCGCGCTGATCTGCAACCGCCGGGTGGAGCAGCCGGGCGTGGTCGGCATCCCGGCACCGGGCGTGGAGGTGAAGCTGGTGCCCACCGCCGAGAAGCTGGAGCTGCGCCTGCGCGGGCCGAACATCATGCCCGGCTACTGGCGCCAGGACGAGCTGACGGCCAAGGCCTTCGACGAGGAGGGCTTCTACAGGATGGGCGACGCGCTGCGCTTCGTCGATCCGGAGAAGCCGGAACTGGGCTTCCTGTTCGACGGGCGGATTTCCGAGGACTTCAAGCTGGCGACCGGCACGTGGGTCAGTGTCAGCACGCTGCGGGGGGCGGTGCTGCGGCACTTCGCACCACTGGTCAGCGACGTGGTGATCGCCGGGCACGACCGCGACGACGTGGCGATGCTGATCGTGCCGGACGTGCCGGCCTGCCGCGACTTCTGCCCGGACTTCGCCCGCACCCTGCCGGACGCCGAGGTGCTGCGCCGGCCGGAGGTGCGGGAACGCTTCCAGGCGCTGCTGGACGAGTTCGCGCGCATGGGCACCGGCAGCTCCAACCGCGTGGAGCGCGCCGTCGTGCTGGAGGACCGGCCGTCGCTGGACGCCGGGGAGATCACCGACAAGGGCTCGCTGAACCAGCGCGCCGTCCTGACCCGCCGCGCGGCGCTGGTGGAGGCGCTGTACGCGGCCACGCCGGGGCCGGAGGTTCTGGTGGCGAAGCGATAATCAAGGAGAGCGACATGGACATTCGGGGACACGCGGCCGTCGTCACGGGCGGCGGATCGGGGTTGGGGGCGGCGACGGCGCGGCGGCTGGCTGCGGCCGGGGCCAGGGTGGCGGTGCTGGACGTCAACATGGACGCGGCACAGGGCGTGGCGAGCGAGGTCGGCGGCATCGCCGTGCGCTGCGACGTCAGCGACGCCGACGCGGCGGCCGCGGCGCTGGCCGAGGCGCGGGCGGCGCACGGGGCGGCGCGGCTGCTGGTCAACTGCGCGGGCATCGGTGTCGCCAAGCGCATCCTGGGGCGCGAGGGGCCGCAGGCGCTGGGCGACTTTGAGCGGGTGATCCGCGTCAACCTGGTGGGCAGCTTCAACATGCTGCGCCTCGCGGTGGCGGACATGAGCACGCTGGAGCCGCTGGAGGACGGGGAGCGGGGGCTGGTCGTCTCCACCGCGTCGGTCGCGGCGTACGAGGGGCAGGTCGGGCAGGCGGCCTATTCGGCGTCGAAGGCGGGCATCGTCGGGCTGACGCTGCCGGCGGCGCGCGAGCTGGCGCAGTTCGGCATCCGCGTCATGGCGATCGCACCGGGGCTGTTCTTCACGCCGATGATGCAGGGCTTGCCGGAAGAGGTGCAGGCGAGCCTGGGCGCCTCCGTCCCCTTCCCCCGGCGCCTGGGCAAGCCGGAGGAGTTCGCCGACCTCGTCCTGACCTGCGCGGAGAACCGCGCGCTCAACGGCGAGGTGATCCGGCTCGACGGGGCTTTGCGGCTTCCGCCGCGCTGATGGCGGTCGGGGTTTTGGCCGGGGCCTTGGCGGCGGTGGCCTTGGGGGCGCGGGGGCGCGCCGCCCGGGGCTTCGCCGCCGGGGCCTCGGGCGCGTCGGGGTCGTCGGCCATGGACGGGTCGCCCAGGTCGGTCAGGCGCGGCAGCAGGTCGAGCAGCCAGACGCGGCCGTCCGGGCCGATGCGGTCGCGCACGCGCTGCTCGTGCTCCCGCCACAGGGCGTTCAGCTGCTCCATCAGCGTCACACCCTTGGCGGTGAGGTGCAACGCGTGGGAGCGGCGGTCGGTCGCCGCCGGCTTGCGCTTCACCAGCCCGCGCGCCTCCAGCCCGTCCAGCAGCGGCACGAAGTTGGTGCGCTTGATGCTGAGCGCCGTGCTGACCTGCGACTGCTTCAGGCCCGGATTGCGCTCGATCACCGAGAGCACGGAGAACTGCGCCGGGCGGATGTCGGCGGCGGCGAAGGTGCGGATGAAGTCGTGGAAGACCGCCATCTGCGCCCGCTTCAGCAGGAAGCCCATCGACTCCCCGATCAACCCGAGGTCGACCGCGCCGTCGGTTTCGGGGGCCGGGGTCGAGGCGGGCGCCGAGGGCGCCTTCCGGCGCGGGGCGCGCGGCCGCTTCGGGGGAACGTCGGTCATGATGCTGCTGCTCGGGTTGGGCAAACGCATTGGAATGGCCTGGATTCTAGCAGACGGGCGGTGCATATGGTATCGCTATTAATGTTATGATGCATTACAATCATGAAAAGGGCATCGGGAGGAAGCGGCATGACGTACAGGGCACCGTTGGGTGAGATCCTTTTCACGCTGGAACACGTGGCGGGGCTGGGCGTCGCGGTGCGCGACGGGCTGTTCGGCGGCCTGGACGACGACCTCGTGCGCGCCCTGCTGGACCAGGCCGGGTCCTTCGCCGAAGGGGTGCTTGCGCCGCTGAACCGCACGGGCGACGTGGAGGGCGTGCGGTTCGCGGACGGCGCCGTGCGCACGCCCACGGGATTCCGCGACGCCTACCGGCGGTGGGCGGATGCCGGCTGGAACGGCGTGGCGCTGCCGGAGGAATGGGGCGGCGCCGGCCTGCCGGTGATGCTGAACACCGCTGTCATGGAGATGCACACCGCCGCCTGCATGGCCTTCGGCATGGGGCCGGTGCTGACGCAGGGGGCGTCCGACGCGCTGATCGCGCACGCGAGCGAGGCGTTGAAGGCGCGCTGGCTGCCCAAGCTGGTGTCGGGCGAATGGACCGCCACCATGAACCTGACGGAGCCGCAGGCGGGATCCGACCTGGGCCTGCTGCGCACGCGCGCGGTGCCGGCGGGGGACGGGACGTACCGCATCACGGGGCAGAAGATCTTCATCACCTGTGGCGAGCACGACCTGTCCGACAACATCGTCCACCTCGTGCTGGCACGTTTGCCGGACGCGCCGGCCGGTACCAAGGGGATCAGCCTGTTCCTGGTGCCCAAGCGGCTGCTCGACGAGGACGGCTCGCCCGGCGCGCTGAACGACGTGCGCTGCGCCGGGGTGGAGCACAAGCTGGGCCTGCACGGCAGCCCGACCTGCACCATGGTGTTCGGCGAAGACGGCTCCCTTGGGGGCGGGGCGGTCGGCTGGCTGGTGGGGGAGGAGAACCGGGGGCTGGCGTGCATGTTCACCATGATGAACCGCGCGCGGCTGGCCACGGGGCTGCAGGGCGTGTCGATCGGCGACCGCGCCTACCAGCAGGCGCTGGCCTTCGCGCAGGAGCGCCGGCAGGGACGCGCGCCGGGGGCGGCGGGCACCAGCCCCATCGTCGATCACCCGGACGTGCGGCGCATGCTGCTGACCATGCGCGCGCTGACGGCGGCCGGGCGCGCCATCGCCTACACCACCGCCGAGGCCATCGACCGGGCCGAGCGCGGCGGCGACGCGGCGGCGCAGGAGCGGGCGGACCTGCTGACGCCGGTCACCAAGGCGTTCTGCACGGACGCCGGCATCGAGGTGGCGTCGCTGGGCATCCAGGTGCACGGCGGCATGGGCTTCGTCGAGGAGACGGGGGCGGCGCAGCTGCTGCGCGACGTGCGCATCACCTCGATCTACGAAGGGACCAACGGCATCCAGGCCATCGACCTCGTGACGCGCAAGCTGCCGCGCAAGGGGGGCGAGCCGGTGCGGGCGATGCTGGCCGGCTGGCGCGCCATCGTGGCCGATGTTGCGGCCGATGTGGCGGCGGCGGACGCGTCGGCGTTCGGCGCCATGGCGCCACGCCTGACGGAAGCGCTGGACGCGGTGGAGCGGGCGACGGGCTGGCTGCTGGCGGGAGGGCGCGACGTCGAGGAGACGCTGGCCGCCGCCACGCCCTACATGCGGCTGTTCGGCCTGACGGCGGGCGGCGTGCTGCTCGCCAAGGGGGCGGTGGCGGCGCTGGGGCTGCTGCGGGCGGGGCAGGACGACCCGGCGCTGCGCGGGCGCATCGCGACGGCGCGATTCTACGCCGAGGATCTTCTCACCGCCGCGCCGGGCCTTGCCCAGACGACGATGGAGGGCGGCGCCACGCTGCGCGCGGGCGTGGATGCCTTTGCCTAGAAAGCCCCTCCCCCCTGGCGGGGGAGGGGTTGGGGAGAGGGGGAAACGCCGGCTAATGCCGGGGCCCGGCTCTCTTCCGGCTTCGCCGTAACGACCCTCTCCCCAACCCCTCTCCCGTAAAGGGAGAGGGGCTAGACCGCTGCTTGAACGACTTTCTGCACACCGGAGACAGCACGATGAACGTCGACGAACTGGTCGCCATCGACATCCACACCCACGCCGAGAAGTCCTGCCGCGCGCCCCTGGTGGAGGAGGCGCTGGCGATGGAGGAGGCGAAGGCCAAGTACTTCAAGAACGACCTGGGCCAGCCGGGCATCCCGGAAATCGCCGAGTACTACCGCCAGCGCAAGATGGCCGCGGTGATCTTCCCGGTGGACGCCGAGTGCTGCACCGGCCTGCCGCGGGTGCCGAACGACGAGGTGGCGGAGCTGGTGGCGCAGAACCGCGACGTGATGATCCCCTTCGCCAGCATCGACCCGGCGCGCGGCAAGCTGGGCATCCGCGAGGCGCGGCGGCTGATCGAGGAGTACGGGGTGCGGGGCTTCAAGTTCCACCCGACCATGCAGGGCTTCTTCCCCAACGACCGCATGGCCTATCCGCTGTACGAGGTGATCGCCGAATACAAGCTGCCGGCGCTGTTCCACACCGGGCAGACGGGCATCGGCGCGGGCATGCCGGGCGGGGCGGGGCTGCGGCTGAAGTATTCGAACCCCATGCACCTGGACGACGTGGCGGCGGACTTCCCCGACATGCCGATCATCCTGGCGCACCCCTCCTTCCCCTGGCAGGAGGAGGCGTTGGCTGTGGCGACGCACAAGCCGAACGTCTACATCGACCTGTCCGGCTGGTCGCCCAAGTACTTCCCGCAGATCCTGGTGCAGTACGCCAACACGCTGCTGAAGCACAAGGTGCTGTTCGGTTCGGACTTCCCGCTGATCACGCCGGACCGCTGGATCGCCGACTTCGACAAGCTGCCGATCAAGGAGGACGTGCGGCCGCTGATCCTGAAGGAGAACGCGGCGCGGCTGCTGGGGTTGAAGGGGGCGGTTTGAGAGGGCGCTTCATCGGCGACGTTTTGCCCCCTCCCTAACCCTCCCCCGCAAGGCTGTGGAGGGGACTGCCGCCGTTTCGGCACAAGACCCTCCACCGCGAAGCGGGGGAGGGTGGCCGAGCGCAAGCGGAGGCCGGGAGGGGGCCGCGTGGCGGACGCTCATCCATTGTGCTACGCTCCCCACCGCAGCACGGGGAGGATGGCGTGACGTTCGAGCTTTGGATGATCTACGCGGTGGCGGCGGTTGGCCTGTCGTTGACGCCGGGGCCGAACGGGCTGTTGTCGCTGACGCACGGCGTGCGCTTCGGTGCGGCGCGAACGGTGTTCACCGTGCTGGGCGGGGTGTGCGGCTTCCTGGTGCTGGTCGCGGCGTCGCTGGCCGGGCTGGGGGCGCTGCTGGCGGCGTCGGAGGCGGCGTTCACCATCGCCAAGTGGGTCGGGGCCGCGTACCTCGTGTACCTGGGCGTGCGGCTGTGGAAGGCGCCGGCGCCGGCGGTGAGCACGGCGGGTGCCGATGGCACGGTGCGCGATGCCGGGGCGGGCCGGCTGTTCACGCAGGGCTTCCTGGTGGCGGCGACGAACCCGAAGGCGCTGATCTTCTTCGCGGCGTTCCTGCCACAGTTCATGGTGCCGGGCGTGTCGTTCTGGGTGCAGTTCGCCGTGCTGGGCGGCACCTTCGCAGCGGTCGAGTTCGTTTACGAGCTGGTGCTGGCCGGCATGGCGCAGCGCATAGCACCCTGGCTGTCGCGGCACGGGCGCTGGTTCAACCGGATCACCGGATCGATGTTCGTGGGCATCGGCGGCGTGCTGGCGGGCGCCAGCCGGTAGCGGATGCAACCAGGACGGCGGTTGCGCGTTGTCGGGGGAAGAGGAAACGAAACCCCCGATCGAGGACCGCCATGAAGGCCTTTCTATCCGCCGTCGTGTTCGTGCTGATCCTGGCCGTGGTGGCCGGGGTGGCGCTGGACCGCGTCTTCAGCGAGCAAGCCGACGACGCCTTCGCCACGTCGAGCGCGCGCGTGGGCGAAGGCGGCGCCATCGAGACCCGGAAGTTCTCCGGGCAGTGACGGCGCCGCCGCCCCTCACTCCACTGCTTCCTACTCCGCCGCGCGCGGGCCGGTGCGGCGGGTGGCGTCGTTGGCGCGGGCTTTCTTCAGCTGCTGTTCGTACCAGCGGCGGTGGTGGTCCTTGGCCCAGTTCTCGTCCACCTGGCCGGAGCCCATGGCGTCGAAGGCGCCTTCCATGCCGAGCGAGCCGATGTAGATGTGCGCCAGGATGATGGCGATCATCAGCGCGGCCAGGACGGCGTGCACCACGTGCAGGATCTGCATGCCGCCGATGCCGGTGACGGCGAAGGGCGTCATCAGGAGGAAGCCGGTCACCGCCAGCGCGCCGCCGCCCAGGATCACCGCCCAGAAGATGCCCTTCTGCCCGGCGTTGAAGCGCCCGCATTCCGGATGCTCGCCGGACTTGGACAGCAGGCCGCCCATGGACTTCAGCCAGACGAGGTCGGCGCGTTCCGGGATGTTGTCGCGGATCCACAGCACCAGCATCAGCAGCACGCCGATGACGAAGGGTAGGCTGAAGAAGTTGTGGACGATCTTGCTGCCCTCGGCCAGCGTCGAGAAGGCCTGGTGCCCGAACAGCGGGATCAGCAGCGGCCGGCCGAAGGTTACGGCGAGACCGGTCAGCGCCAGCACGATGAAGCTGGTGGCCGTGGTCCAGTGCGCGAAGCGGTCGATCCAGCCGAAGCGCGGCACGGTGCGGCCCGACCGCCCGTGGTCGATGCGGATCGTCCCGCGCACGAGGTAGAAGAGCGCCAGCAACGCCACCATGCCGACGATGAGGATGCCGGCGACGATGCGCAGCCAGAAGGTGCGGAATTCCCGCCACTCGCGCCCCTCCGGCTGGACCAGCACGCCGAGTTTGGCGTCGGGGATGCTGACGCGGCCAACGATCTGGTCCTGCGCGGGGTTGTACAGCTCGACCTGGTCCTTGGAGGTGGGGGAGTTCTGGCCCGGCTGCTGGTAGAGCTGGGCCTGGGAGACGGCCGGCCCAATCAACGGCAGGGCCAGCAGCAGGGCGGCGGCGAGCAGCAGGCGGTGGAGCGTCTTCATGGTGTGTCCTCCTCGGCTCAGCTGCCGCCGGTGCCGGTCTGGCCGGGGGCGAACGGGCTGCCGCGGTCGCCGCGGCCGTAGGCGGTGGCCCAGCCCCAGGCGCCGGAGCCGTAGCCGCGGCGCACCGTGCGCTCCTTGTAGATGTCGGCCAGCACGTCGCCGTCGCCGGCCATCAGCGCGCGGGTCGAGCACATCTCGGCGCACAGCGGCAGCTTGCCTTCGGACAGGCGGTTCTTGCCGTACTTCTGGAACTCCTCCGGCGTGCCGTCGGCCTCCGGGCCGCCGGCGCAGAAGGTGCACTTGTCCATCTTGCCGCGCCCGCCGTAGTTGGTGGCCTGCGGGAACTGCGGCGCCCCGAAGGGGCAGGCGTAGAAGCAGTAGCCGCAGCCGATGCACAGGTCCTTGGAATGCAGCACCACGCCGTCCGACGTCTGGTAGAAGCAGTCGACCGGGCAAACGGCGGCGCAGGGTGGGTCGTTGCAGTGCATGCAGGCCATGGAGATGGAGCGTTCGCCCGGATTGCCGTCGTTCAGCGTGACGACGCGGCGGCGGTTGATGCCCCAGGGGACCTCGTGCTCGTTCTTGCAGGCGGTGACGCAGGCGTTGCATTCGATGCAGCGCTCGGCGTCGCACAGGAACTTCATGCGTGCCATCTTGCGTCCTCCTGTCACGCCGGCTCGACGCGGCAGAGCGTGACCTTGGTTTCCTGCATGAACGTCACCGGGTCGTAGCCGTAGGTGGTCACGGCGTTCACCGGCTCGCCCAGCACGATGGGATCGGTGCCGGGCGGGTAGTTCTTGCGCTGGCTTTCGCCCTGCCAGTAGCCGGAGAAGTGGAAGGGCATGAACACGGTGCCGGGGCCGACGCGGTTGGTGACCAGCGCGCGGACCTTGGCCTTGGAGTTGCCCTCCGGCCCGTAGACCCAGACCCAGGCGTTGTCGCGGATGCCCAGACGTTCGGCGTCGCGCGTGTTGATCTCGGCGAACATGCTCTGCTGCAGCTCGGCCAGCCAGCGGTTGGAGCGGGTCTCCTCGCCGCCGCCCTCGTACTCGACCAGACGGCCCGAGGTGAGGACGAAGGGGAACTTGGCGGCGATGTCCTTCTCGATGGCGGCCGTCTGCACCGCGCGGTTGAGGTGCGGCAGGCGGAAGTCGCGGCGGTCCTGGATCGCCGGGTACTGGGAGACGAGGTCCTTGCGCGGCGTGTAGATCGGCTCGCGGTGGATCGGCACGGGGTCCGGCAGGTTCCAGGCCAGGGCGCGCGCCTTGGCGTTGCCGTAGGGCAGGCAGCCGTGCTTGAGCGCCACGCGGATGATGCCCATGGACAGGTCGGTCTGCCAGCTGACCTCGTCCACCTTGGCGCCGCCGATGGCCTGGATGACGCGCGTCTCGTCCGGCGTCAGGTCCTTGTCCCAGCCCAGCTTCTTCAGCACGGCCATGGTGAACTCGGGATACCCGTCCTGGATCTCCGCACCCACGGAGGAGGAGCCCTCGGCCAGCAGCGAGACGCCCTCGCGCTCCACGCCGAAGCGGGCGCGGAAGGTGCCGCCGCCGTCCATCACGTGCTTGGAGGTGTCGTAGAGGACGGCGGAGCCGGGGTGCTTCAGCTCCGGATGGCCCCAGCACGGCCAGGGCAGGCCGTAGTAGTCGCCGGCGCACGGCCCCTTGTCAGCGCGCATGGTGATCTTGTCGAAGTCGGCCTGGTGCTTCATGTGCAGCTTCAGGCGTTCGGGCGACTGGCCGGTGGCGCCGATGGACAGGCAACTGCGGTTGATCTCGCGCAGGATGTCCTCCGGCACGGGGCGGGTGCCCTCCACCGTGATGTGCTTGAACATCTCCTTCTCGAAGCCCAGCTTGCGGGCCAGGAGGTACATGATCTCGTAGTCGTCCTTGGATTCGAAGATCGGCTTCACGATCCGCTCGCCCCACTGCATGGAGCGGTTGGAGCAGGTGCGCGAGCCGTCCGTCTCGAACTGGGTGCAGGCGGGCAGGATGTAGCTGCCGTTCTTGCGGTTGCTGATCGCGGCGAAGGTGGTGGGGTGCGGGTCGGCGATGACCAGCAGGTCCAGCTTCTCCAGCCCCTTCACCATGTCGGGCATGCGGGTCACGGTGTTGCCGCCGTGGCCGAAGCAGACCATGGCGCGCAGCAGGTCGGGCTGCTCCACGTCCTTCTTGTCGGACAGCACCGCGTCGAACCAGCGGGTGGTGGGGATGCCTTTGGCCTCCATCAGCTCCTTGGAGGCGAAGCGGGACTTCATCCACTCGTAATCCACGTCCCAGGCGCGGCAAAAGTGCTTCCACGCCCCCTCCGCCAGCCCGTAGTAGCCGGGCAGGGTGGAGACGTCGAGGCCGAAGTCGGTCGCCCCCTGCACGTTGCAGTGGCCGCGATAGATGTTGGCCCCGCCGCCCTCCACGCCGATGTTGCCGAGTGCGAGCTGCAGGATGGAGAAGGCGCGCACGTTGGCGGTGCCCACCGTCTTCTGCGTCGCCCCCATGCACCAGATCAGCGTGCTGGGGCGGTTCTTGGCGAACTGTTCGGCGACGCGCTTCAGTTGCTCGCCGGGGACGCCGGAGACGCGCTCCACCTCCTGCGGGGTCCACTTCTTCACCTCGGCGCGGACCTGGTCGAAGCCGTAGACGCGCTTGGCGATGTAGTCCTTGTCCTCCCACCCGTTTTCCAGGATGTGCCAGAGGATGCCCCAGACCACCGGGATGTCGGTGCCCGGCCGTATGCGGACGTACTCCGTGGCGTGGGCGGCGGTGCGGGTGAAGCGCGGGTCGATGACGATGAAGGGGGCGCGGTTCTTCTCCTTCCCGCGCAGCATGTGCTGCATCGACACCGGGTGCGCCTCGGCCGGGTTGCCGCCGATGATGAGCAGCGCCTTGGAGTTCTGGATGTCGTTGTAGCTGTTGGTCATGGCGCCGTAGCCCCACGTGTTCGCGACACCGGCGACCGTGGTGGAATGGCAGATGCGCGCCTGATGGTCGACGTTGTTGGTGCCCCAGAACGCTGCCAGCTTGCGGTAGAGATACGACCCTTCGTTGGAGAACTTGGCGGAGCCCAGCCAGAAGACCGAATCAGGGCCGGATTTCTGGCGGATCTCCATCAGCTTGTTTCCGATCTCGTCGATCGCCTGATCCCAGCTGATGCGCTTCCACTCGCCGCTTTCCAGCTTCAGCGGGTACTTCACGCGCCGCTCGCCGGTGGTGAGTTCGCGCACCGAGGCCCCCTTGGCGCAGTGGGTGCCCTGGCTGATCGGGCTCTCCCACCCCGGTTCCTGCCCGGTCCACACGCCGTTCTGGATCTCGGCGATCACCGTGCAGCCGACGGAGCAGTGGGTGCAGATGTTCTTGCGCGTCACCGTCTCCACGCCCGGCATGGGGCCGGCGGCCTCCGCCTTGCGGATCATGGTGGCGGGGAGTGCCCCCAGCGCCGCCATGCCGCCGGCCGCGAGGCCGGAGCGCTGGAGGAAGGAACGGCGGCTGACGCCGTCGCCGGTGGTGAGCGTGCGGGCCAGCGAGCCGCGGGACGCCTGGGTGGACGTGCGCGGGGTGGAGCTGCGTTTGATCAACATGGGCGGACCCTCCAGCGCCTTACAGCCGGTTCAGGGCGTAGAAGCGCTTCACGTGCTCGGTCTCCTGGTAGCGCTGCTTGACCTGTTCCTGCGGGGATTCGGCGGCGTCGGCTGCGCCGGGCACGGCGGTTGCGGCTGCGGCGGCGCCGATGGTGCCCAGGCCGAGGCCCTTCAGCAGGTCGCGGCGTTCGATGCCGCTCCTGGCGATTCCGGCTTTGTCGTCGTTGCGGCTCATGACTCCAGGCCCTCCCGCGCCACCATGGCGAATGCGTCGGTTTCAATGTCCGTGAACAGCCGGCCGATGGCGCCGACCGGCCGGTACAGGCGCGCCGCGCCGGCGTGCTCCAGGTCCGAGAAGAAGTGCCGGGCCCAGGGAGCCAGATGGCGCTCGAAGAACCGCTTCTGCCGCTCCAGGTCGGGCACGCCCAGCGTGCCGCCGATCAGCGCCGCCATCACCTCGCACAAGGTGGCGACGTGGTCCTCCGGCTCGGCCACGCCGGGGGCGGGCTCGACGCCGAGTTCGCGCAGGTCCTGGCGCACGCGCGCCAGCGGGCGGTCGTTCAGGGCGCCGGTGAGGTAGTAGGAGGCGTAGGGGACCAGCTCGCCGCGCACGACGCCGATGAACAGCGCGTTGTACTCGCGCTCGGCCTCATCCTCGGATGTGCAGCGGGCGGCGGCGGCCAGGGCGTCCAGCGCCTGTCCGACCGGCGTGGCGTCGCCATGCAGGCCGGCGGCGGCGTCCAGCAGGGTGCTGGACGGCGGGCGTGCCAGGAACTGCGCCAGCAGCGTGTACGCCTGCGCGCGCAGGCGGTCGGCGTCGTCCGTCTCCACCGGTGCGGTCAGAGCCGCCATGATCCCTCCCCGGGCGTCCCGGACGTCATGTGTTCTGCGCCCGTTCCATATTTTGTCCTTAGAACAGCCCTAAGCGTCGGAAGTGCCGTTTCGTTCCCGATCGGGTGAAAATTCTTCTGTTTCCGTGGGTTCGGCCGCCTCTACGGGGTCGGCTGCCTTTGTGGGGTCGGCTGCGGCGACGGGCGGTTCCGACTCATTCGCGGGGGGCGGGTCGGGGGTGTCGCGGAACACCGCCTCGACCAGCTTGCGCACGTCGTCGGTGGGCAGAAGCTGGCCGTAGCCCGGGGCGTTGAAGTCCCAGTCGTATTCGCCGAAACCGCGGAATTCCGCGATCTTCGGGTCGCTGACCCAGGCCTTGCGCAAGGCCAGCCGCTTCACCTCCTCCGGCACGCCGGCCGCGAGGAAGCGGGTGTAGTCGCTGTCGGCGCCCAGGCTGTCGATGGGCGGCAGGGGGGGCGGGTCTTCCGGTTGTCCCGGCTGTTCCGGCTCTTGCGGCGCGGGTGTGGCGGCGGGTTCCTCTTCGAGGATCGCTTCCCGCTTGCGGCGGGACCAGCGGGCGAGGAAGCCTTCGGGATCAGTCGCGTCGGGTTTAGCCATCGTCGCCCTCCAGGTGCGGCGCGCGGCGGCGGGCCAGGGCCTCCGGGTCGGCGCGATCGCGCTGGCGCTTGTGGAAGGGGCGCTCGACGTGGTGCCGCGCCACGAAGTCCCGTATCCAGGCGGCGACGGGGGCGGGCAGGGGCAGCGCCTCGATCAGGTCGTCGCCGGAATCGGAATGGGCGTCGATCTCGCCGGTGTCGACGGTGGCGCCCAGCAGGCGCAGGCCCGGCGCCTCGCCGGTGCGGCGCAGGACGACGTAGAGGGCGGGCTGCGGGCCTTCCAGGTTGTGCTTGTAGTTGTCGGTCTCGCTGCGGAACAGCTCCACCTCCACCGTGCCGGCGAGGTAGCGGGTCCAGCCGTCGCCCTCCTCCAGCACGGTCCAGGGCGGCAGGGGCGGCGCGCCGGGCAGGGCGGCGACGGCCGTCCAGCGCTCCGGCTGCCAGGGGTGGTCGATGCGCCGGCGCTCCACCACCACGCCGACGCTCATGCGTTCCGTGGTGTCCATGGCGAAACAACGCGTTCGGGGAGACTTGGTGCCCTCGGCTGTTGTTCAAGGACCGAATACCCTGTCCGGAAGGAGCCTTCCCGTGCGCGCCATCCTGCCGTTGACCCTCGCCGCGCTGGTTTGGGCGGCCCCCGCCCTTGCCCAGGAGACGCAGAAGCAGGGACTGACGAACGACCCGAACGTCCAGCGGAGCCAGCAGCCGGAGCCCACGCCGCAGGGCACCCGCACGCCGGGCAACGAGACCAGCGCTGCCACCCAGACCAGCGAGCTGCAGGACGCACTGGCCGCCGTCCGCCGCGCCCCGCCCGACCTGCAGGGCACCCCGGTGCCGCGCCCGAACCCGATGGCCAGCGAGCCGGACGACCCGAAGGAGCCGTCCCGCTCCGCCAACCCGTCGGACCTCAGCAGCCAGGAAGTGAAGTAAGCGCGGGCATGGCGATTCCGCGGCGGCCGTCCATATCGCTACGGGGAGCGCCGTAGGTTGGGTTTTCGCTGGCGCTAGAAAGAAACAAGGGGCAGGTGCTCCTCATAGCCCCTCCCCCTTGACGGGGGAGGGGTCGGGGAGAGGGTGGTTACGCCCGGCAGGGCGGAAGAGAGTCATGTTCCGCCTGCCGGCGGCTATCCCCCTCTCCCCAACCCCTCTCCCGCGAGGGGATAGGGGCTTTGTCCTAGTTTCATCCCACCGCGGGTCGGTGCGCCAGCGCCGGTGGGAACTCAACCCAACCTACGGTCCACGGGTGTGCAGGGAGGACGCCATGCGGAAGAGAACCCTCATCATCACCGCCGGCCTGGGCGTTGCGCTGGCCCTGCCGGCGGCGGCGCACCACGGCTGGAGTTCCTACGACGCCGGCAACGTCGTCGTGGTGGAGTCCCCCGTGCTGTCGTCCAGCTACGAGAACCCGCACGGCGAGGTGCAGGTCGAGGGGAAGGGCAAGCGCTGGACCGTCGTGCTGGCGCCGCCGTCGCGCATGGAGCGGCGCGGCCTGCCGCGCGAGGACATCGCGGTGGGCAAGGTGGTGCGCGTCGAGGGCTATCCCAGCCGCGTGCACGACGGCGAAATGCGCGCCGAACGCATCATCGTCAACGGCCGGACCATAGAGCTGCGCTGATGGAGCCGCGCTGATGGAGCATGGCGCGGCGCCCGGCCTGGCGCCCGAATGGGCCGTGGCGCTGGAGGCGTCGGGCCTGGGCGAGGCGATGCGGCATTCCACGTGGCTGTACCCCACGGCCAACCTGCTGCACCTGCTGGGGCTGGTGCTGCTGGTGGGGTCGATGGTGGCGCTGGACCTGCGGCTGCTGGGCGTGGCGGCGGCGGTGCCGGCGGCGGCGCTGTCGCGTTTCCTGACGCCGGTGGCGGCGGGCGGGCTGGTGCTGCTGCTGGGCAGCGGCTTCGCCATGTTCGCGGCGGACGCCGGGCCGCTGGCCGGCAACAGGCTGCTGCAAGCCAAATGGGCGCTGATCGCGCTGGGCATCGCCAACGCGCTGCTGTTCCGGTGGCTGTGGCGGGAGCGGCTGGCGGGCTGGGACGACGCCGCGCCGGTCGCCGGGCGGGCGCAGGCGGCGCTGTCGCTGGCGATCTGGTTCGCCGCCGCCACCGCCGGGCGGTTGATCGCCTACTATTGACTTCGCGGATCCGGCGCGGGCGTGGAACGATCCGCGGTTCGGGCGTGTTCCCATGCCATACCCCCATATCGTCGGAGATGCGGGAGTCAGGCATGCAGATCATGATTGTCGAAGACGACGCCGTCGCGGCGCTGTCGTTTGAAACGATCCTTCGCTTCCACGGCCACGAGATAATCGGCCCGTTTTCCTGCCCATCCGACGTCTTCAAGGCCCTGCAGGGGGGCATTCCGGACCTGGTGCTGATGAACATCGACCTGAAGGGGAACGCTTCGGGCCTGGATTGCGCGCGCGTGCTGTTCAAGCGCTACGGCATTCCCGTGGTGTTCATCAGCGGGGATGCCGACAAGGCGCAGCTGGGGCGCGACGTGGCGCTGGGCTACATGCCCAAGCCCATGTCGGAGAACACGATGCTGAGCGGCATGCACGCCATCGAGGAGCTGATGCAGGGCCGCACGCCCAAGCACATCCCGGCGGGGCTGGAGGTGTTCCAGCACCCCTAAGGGGGCGGCGCCTTACGCCCGCAGCCTCTCCATCATCGGCAGGCCGGCCTTGTAGACCTCCACATGGTTGGTGCGGTCGGCGGCGGCCTCGATATCGGCCGCGGGGTTGCCGCGCACCAGCAGCAGGTCAGCCATCAGGCCCTCCGCGATCGTGCCGATGCGGTGGTCGAGGCCCATCAGGTCCGCCCCCTGGCTGGTGCCGGCGACCAGCGCCTCCGTCGGCGTCATGCCCCAATCCACCATGTAGGCCAGCTCGCGCGCGTTGGCGCCGTGGGTGTTGAAGGGCGTGCCGGCGTCGGTGCCCAGCGCGATGCGGCCGCCGGCCTTCTGGTACATGCGGAAGGACGCCTGGTGCCGCTCGGCGACGCTGCGCGCCTTGTCGACGACGTAGGCGGGGATGCCCTGGTCGGCGTGATCCAGGATGTTCTTCACGGCGGCGATGGTGGGGACCAGGAAGGTGCCGGCCGCCAGCATCTCCTCCAGGCATCGCTCGTCCATGAAGATGCCGTGCTCGATGCTGTCGATGCCCGCGCGCACGGCGTTGAGGATGCCCTGGGTGCCCTGGGCGTGGCTGGCGGTCTTGCGGCGGAAGCGCTTGGCCTCGTGCACGCCCGCATTCATCTCCTCGGCGGTGTAGTGGGCGTCCTGCGGGTCGACGCCGGGGGTCATGACGCCGCCGGTCGCCATCAGCTTCACGAGGTCGCAGCCGGCGTGCACCTGCTCGCGCACCGCCTTGACCACATCGTCCACGCCGTCGGCGACGCGGGCGATGTGGTTGCCGTGGCCGCCGGTCATGCAGATCATCCGGCCCGCCGCGCGGATGGTGGCGCCGGGGAAGACGCCCATTTCGATGGCGTCGCGCACGGCGAATTCCAGATGGTCCTTGCCGCCGCAGTCGCGCACCGCCACCACGCCGCTGCGCAGGCTGATCTGGGCGTTCGCCAGGATGGTGAGGACGAGCTGGGCCGGCGACATCTTCTGCATGGTGCCGCGCGGGTCGGGGCTGCCGGTGTAGCAGAGGTGGATGTGGCAATCGATCAGGCCGGGCATCAGCGTGCAGCCGGAGGTGTCGACGACCGGACCGGTCCAGCCGGCGAACTCCGCCAGCGGCGCCACGCGCCTGATCCGGGCGCCGTCCAGCAGCACGGCATGGTTTTCCAGCAGCGCGCCGCGCCCGTCGAAGACCAGTCCCCCGCGGAACAGCATGTCGAATTCTCCTGTGTGGCCCGTCAGCCGGCCGCCCGGTCCTCTTCCACGTCCAGGCCCTTGTGGGTCAGGCCGGAATAGCTGGGCATCAGCGACAACAGCTCGCGCGTGTAGGGGTGTTGCGGGGCGCTGAACAGCGTCTCCGTCTCCGCCACCTCCAGCAGCGCGCCGTTCCGCATGACGCCGACGCGGTCGCACATCTGGCGGATCACCGGCAGGTCGTGGCTGATGAACAGCATGGTCAGCCGCAACTCCGCCTGCAGGTCCTTGAGCAGGTTGAGGATCTGCGCCTGGATGGAGACGTCGAGCGCCGAGGTCGGCTCGTCGCAGATCAGGAAGCGCGGGCGGGTGGCAAGGGCGCGTGCGATGCAGATGCGCTGGCGCTGGCCGCCGGAGAACTCGTGCGGGTACTTCTCGGCCGCCTTCGCCCCCAGGCCGACGTGGTCCAGCAGGTCGCGGACGATCCTCTCCACCTCCGCCCGGCTGCCGGCCAGCTTGTGGAAGCGGATCGGCTCGGCCACGATGTCCAGCACGCGCATGCGCGGGTTCAGCGACGAGTACGGGTCCTGGAAGACCATCTGGATCTGCCGGCGGAACGGGTTCAGGTCGCGGTCGCGCTTCAGCGCCGTCAGGTCGGTGCCGTCGAACAGGATCTGCCCGGACGAGGGGCGGTAGAGGCCGGTGACCAGCCGCGTCACGGTGGACTTGCCGCTGCCGCTCTCGCCCACCAGCCCGAAGGTCTCGCCCTCGGCGATGGTGAAGCCGACGTCCTTCACCGCGTCCAGGTAACGGCGGTTGCGCGGCAGCCACGCGGTGTTGAGCGGGAAGCGGATGCCGAGCCCGCGCACCTCCAACAGCGGCCCGTCGTGCGCGCGCTTGAAGTCGCGCGACTTGCCCAGCCAGTGCTCCTTCAGGCTGATGGCCGGCGGCTTGGTGGCGATGCCCTCGATGTAGTCGACGTAGGGGAAGCGGTGTAGCCGCACGTCCGGGCGCGGCACGGCGCCGATCAGCGCGCGGGTGTAGGGGTGGTCGGGGTCGCCGAGGATCTTGGCCGTCGGCCCTTCCTCCACCACCCGGCCGCGGTACATGACGGCGACGCGGTCGGTGATCTCGGCGATCACGCCCATGTCGTGGGTGATGATGATCATGCCGACCTTGCGGTCGCGGCACAGGCGGCGCAGCAGTTCCAGGATCTGCGCCTGGATGGAGACGTCGAGGGCGGTGGTCGGCTCGTCCGCCACCACCACCTCGGGCTCGGCGCACAGCGCCAGCGCGATGACGACGCGCTGGCGCATGCCGCCGGAGAACTGGTGCGGGTAGTGCTTGAGGCGCAGCTCCGGCTCCGGGATGCCCACCTGGCGCAGCAGGTCGGCGGCGCGGCGGCGGGCGGCGGCGGCGTCCACGTGCAGGTGAAGCTGGATCGTCTCGACGAGCTGCTGCTCCACCGTCTGCAGCGGGTCGAGCGAGGTGAGGGGATCCTGGAAGATCATGCCGATGCGCCGGCCGCGCATCTTGCGCTTCTCCGCCTCGTCCAGGTCGTCGATGCGCTGGCCCTTCAGGCGGATGGCACCGGCGCCGACGCGGCCGGGCGGCTCCAAGAGGCCGATGACGGCGTTGCCGATGGTGGACTTGCCGGCACCGGATTCACCGACCACGCCAAGGATCTCGCCGGGGCCGACGCTGAGCGTGACACCGTTCACCGCCACGTGGGTGCCCCGGCGGCTGGGGAATTCGACCGTCAGGTTCTCGACGTCGAGGAGCGCCATGCCCTCACCTTATCTCAGCTTGGGATTGAGGGCGTCGCGCAGCCAGTCGCCCAGCAGGTTGACCGACAGCACCAGCAGGACCAGCACGATGCCGGGGAAGATCGAGATCCACCATTGCCCGGAGAACAAGTAGTCGTTGCCGATGCGGATGAGCGTGCCGAGCGACGGCGTGGTCGGCGGCACGCCGACGCCGAGGAAGCTCAAGGTCGCCTCGGTGATGATGGCCAGCGCCAGGTTGATGGTGGCGATGACCAGCACCGGCCCCAGCACGTTCGGCAGGATGTGGCGGCGCAGGATGGCGGCCGGGCCGATGCCGATGATGCGGGCGGCCTGCACGTATTCCTTGCGGCTCTCCACCATGGTGGCGCCGCGCACGGTGCGCGCGTACTGCACCCAGTTGGAGATGCCGATGGCGAAGACCAGCACGTAGACCGCCATGTTCTCCTGCGCCTCGCGCGGCAGCACGCCGCGCGCGACGCCGTCCACCAGCAAAGCGATGAGGATGGCCGGGAAGGAGAGCTGCACGTCGGCCACGCGCATGATGGCCGCGTCGAGCCGGCCGCCGGCATAGCCGCTGACCAGCCCCAGCGACACGCCGATCAGCACCGCCAGCAGGACCGAGGCGAAGCCCACCAGCAGCGAAATCCGCGCGCCATACAGGATGGCCGACAGGATGTCGCGCCCCTGGTCGTCGGTGCCCAGCGGGAAGGGCGCCTCGCCGCCCGCCATCCACACGGGGGGCAAATTGGCGCTCATGATGTCCAGCGAGGCGAGGTCGAAGGGGTTGTGCGGCGCGATCAGCGGGGCCGACAGCGCGCCCGCGATCAGGATGAGCGTCAGCAGCGCCGAGACCATCGCCGTGGGGGAGCGCTTGAAGCTGTGCCAGACGTCGCTGTCGTCCAGCGATTGCCAGAAGGCTTTCACGGCCGTCATGCCCCGGCCCTCCGCACGCGCAGGCGGGGATCGACCGCGAAGTACAGCAGGTCGACCGCGAGGTTGATGACCACGAAGAAGAAGGAGACGAGGCACAGGTAGGCTGCCATGACCGGGATATCCACCGTGTGGATGGCCTGGATGAACAGCAGGCCCATGCCCGGCCACTGGAACACGCTTTCCGTGATGATGGCGAAGGCGATGATGGAGCCCAGCTGCAGCCCGGTGATGGTGATGACCGGCACCAGCGTGTTCTTCAGCGCGTGGCGGAAGTGGATGAAGCGGTTCGGCAGGCCGCGGGCGTGGCAGAACTTGACGAAGTCGGTGCGCAGCACCTCCAGCATCTCGGACCGCACGAGGCGCATGATCAGCGTCATCTGGAACAGCGCCAGGGTGATCGCCGGCAGGATCAGCGACTGCAGGCCGGACTTGGTGAGCAGCCCGGTGGTCCAGCCGCCCAGGTTCACCACCTCGCCCCGCCCGAAGGTCGGCAGCCAGCGCAGGATGACGCCGAACAGCAGGATCAAAAGGATGCCGATCAGGAAGGTCGGCAGCGACACCCCCACCAGCGACAGCGACATGAAGGCGCGCGACAGCACCCCCCTTGGCCGCAAGGCGGTGTAGACGCCCATGGGGATGCCCAGCACCAGCGCCAGCAGCATGGAGACGATGGACAGCTCCAGCGTCGCCGGCAGCCGTTCGGCCAGCAGCTCGCTGACCGGGCGGCGGTGGCGGTAGGAGATGCCGAACTCGCCCGTCGCGGCGTTGCCGACGAAGCGCGCGTACTGCACCAGGAACGGGTCGTTGAGGCCGAGCCGCTCGCGCAGCTCTCGCGCTGCTGGAGCGTGGTGTCCTGGCCGGTCATGGCGTTGACGGGATCGCCGACGTAGCGGAACAGCGCGAACGCGATCAGAGCCACGGCGAGGATCACCAGCACCGATTGCAGCAGGCGGTGGAGGATGAAGGTGAGCATGCGGCCTCGTCTTCAACCCCTCTCCCGTCCCGGGAGAGGGAGGGGCCCGCCCGAAGGGCGGGAGGGTGAGGGTAAAACCAAGGATCCTTGCCTTTACCCTCACCCGGCCGCCTGCGGCGGCCACCCTCTCCCGGGGCGGGAGAGGGTTGGTCCTTACGGCATCACGGCCGAGCGCAGGTCGAGCACGTCGTCGGCGCGCTGCACGACCTTCACGCCGTCCTTGACGCCCCACGACATCGGCTGCGCGTGCAGCGGCAGGTAGCCGAAGTCGGCGCGCACGATGGCCCAGGCCTCCTTGATCATGGCGTTGCGCTTGGCCTGATCGGTCTCGGCGCCGACCTTGGCGGTCAGCTCGTCCACCTTCGGGTTGCAGTAGCCGCCCAGGTTGAACAGGCCGGACTGCGTCTCCTTGTTGCGGCAGCCGGCGAGGTTGAGGAGCGAGTTGTGGCTGTCGATGGAACTCGGCGTCCAGCCCAGCATGTAGAAGCTGGTGTCGTAGCCGGCCTGGGCCAGCACCTTGCCGAAGTACTTGCCCTTGGTCTGCGCCAGCAGGTTCACCTTGATGCCGACGCGGGCCAGCATGCCGGCCACCGCCTGGCAGACCTTCTCGTCGTTGACGTAGCGGTCGTTGGGGCAGTCCATCGTCACTTCAAAGCCGTTGGGGTAGCCGGCCTCGGCCAGCAGCTTCTTCGACTTCTCGGGGTCGTACTTGTACGGCTCGCCGAAGGCCTTGTCGTAGCCGTTGATCTCCGGCGCGATCAGGGAGCCCAGCGGCACGGCGGAGCCGCGCATGATCTGCTTGTTGATGGCGTCGAGGTTGACGGCGGACACCACCGCCTCGCGCACGCGCTTGTCCTTGAAGGGGTTCTTGCCCTTGATGTTGGAGTACTTCAGCTCGTCGCGGTCCTGGTCCATGCCGACGAAGATGGCGCGCGCCTCGGCCCCCGTGAGCGGGCTGACGCCCGGCGCCTGGTCCAGGCGGTCCCAGTCCTGCACGGGCACGGGCTGGATGACGTCCAGCTCACCCGACAGCAGGGCCGCCACGCGGGTGGCGGGCTGCGCCACGGGGGTGAACATCACCTCGTCCACGTTGGTCTTGATGCCCTTGTCCCAGTAGTCGGGGAAGCGCTTCAGGACCGTCTTGGTGTCTGGCTGCCGCTCGGTCAGGACGAAGGGGCCGGTGCCGTTGGCGTGCAGGTTGGCGTGGTTGCCCTGGTTGGAGCCCTTGACGTTCGTCGCCTCGGTCGTGTTGTTCTGCTTCGACCACTCCTCGTCCATGATGTAGAGGAAGACCCATTCGCGCGGCAGGATCGGGTTGGGGGTGGGGGTGATGACCTCCACCGTGTGGTCGTCGATCTTGCGGACCTCCTTGGCCTTGGCGCTGTAGCCCTTCATGTCGGACCCTTCGGTCGCCGCGCGCTTCCAGGAGAAGATCACGTCCTCGGCGGTGAAGGGGTTGCCGTTGTGGAACTTGACGCCCTTGCGCAGGTGGAAGACCCACTTGGTCGGCTCCGGGTTTTCCCACTTCTCGGCCAGCATGGGGGCGAGCTGCAGCTTCTCGTCGTAGCCGACCAGCGGTTCGTAGATGTTGCCCTGGAAGCCCAGCGTGAACGTCTCGTTCAGGCCGTGCGGGTCCATGGTCGTCGCGTCGCCCTGGTAGGACCAGCGCAGCGTCTTGGCCGACGCCGGGGATGCCAGGAGGGGAGCCGCGAGGGCGGCGGCGGCCACGGAATGGAGAAGGAGCGACCCGATCTTCATGTTTCCCTGACTCCCTGTTTGGGCCCTGGTGGGCCTTCGTTGATTTGGAAGCGCTCGCTCACGCCGCGAGGCGCCGCGTGAGGTCGCGCAGGAAGCGCTCGCACGCGGTGACCTGGGCGATGTCGATGTACTCGTTGGGCTGGTGCGCCTGGTCGATGGAGCCGGGGCCGCACATCACGGTGGACAGCCCGGCCTCCTGGAACTGGCCGGCCTCGGCGCCGTAGGAGACGACGCCGGTGTCGTTGCGCCCGGTCAGCGCGTGGCAGAGCTGCGCCGCCGCCCCGGCCGGTTCCGGCGCCAGTCCCGGCGCGCCGGCCAGCACGTCGGTGTGGATGTCGCAGGCCGGGGAGACGCGCCGCATTTCCGCCCGCAGCCTATCCGAAAACTCCTGGAAGCGGTCGTGATAGCCCTTCCAGTCGTCGCCGGGGACCGGGCGGATGTCCCACATGAACTCGCAATGGCGCGCGGTGATGTTCTGCGCCGTGCCGCCCTGGATGATGCCGACGTTCATCGTGGTGCAGGGCGGGTCGAAGGGGGAGGAGGGATCGGCGCCGGCCGCCGCCTGCACGCCCATGTCGGCGATGAAGTTGACCAGCCGCGCCGCCGTCATCACCGCGCTGACGCCGCGGTCCATGTGGGCGGAGTGGACCTCGTGCCCGGTCACCGTGGTGCGCAGCACGTAGCAGCCCTTGTGCGCCACCACCACGCGCATGGAGGTCGGCTCGCCGACGATGACGGCGCCGGGGCGCGGCAGTTCGGCGGCGATGCGCCGGATCATCGCCGGGGCGCCCAGGCAGCCGATCTCCTCGTCATAGGACAGCGCCAGATGCACCGGCCGCTTCAGCCCGGCAGCCAGCATTTCCGGCACCAGGGCCAGGGCGATGGCGGAGAAGCTCTTCATGTCGGCGGTGCCGCGGCCGTACAGGCGGCCGTCGCGCTCGACCAGGGTGAAGGGATCGGTGTCCCAGGCCTGCCCGTCCACCGGCACCACGTCGGTGTGGCCGGACAGGACGACGCCGCCCTCCGCCATCGGGCCGATGGTGGCGAACAGGTTCGCCTTGCTGCCGTCGGCGTTGGGGACGATGCGCCCCTCGACGCCGTGCCCGGCCAGATAGTCCCTCACCCAGTCGATGAGGGCCATGTTGGAGCGCCGCGACACCGTGTCGAATCCCACGAGCCGGGCGATCACGTCCCGTGACGCCTTGTCCAACCCGATATCCCTGTCCCTGTCGCCGGCCCCGTTCTTCTGAGAGGGCTCGTGCGGTCTTATCCGTTGATAAAACAATGGGGTGGGCCGCCCGCTGGTGTCAAATGGCAATTCGTCAGGGTGTGGCGCCGGGCCTGGATTCAGCGCTCTGGATTCAGGACTCGCGCAACGCCAGCCACAGGCCGGCGGCCAGCACGGCGATGGCGGCGGCGAGGCTCCAGGTCACCGGCTCGCCCAGCAGGGTGGCGCCGAGTGCCGCGGCGGTGACCGGGCTGAGGCCCAGGAAGACCGTCACCCGCGTCGGCGACGCGTGGCGCAGCGCCCAGAGCCACAGGAAATAGCCGGCCCCGCTGCTGGCGCCGATGAAGGCCACCACCGCCCAGCCGGTGCCGGTGAAGCGGGGTACTGTGGTGAAGAAGCCCTCGCCGGCCGCCAGCACGGCCAGCCCGCCGACCGAGGCGAGCATGGCGAAGGCGCTGACCGGCAGCGTCTCGTACTTGCGCAGGTACGGGCGGTAGAGGACGCTGCACAGCGCCCCGCTGAAGGCGGCGGCCAGGACGGCGGCCGTGCCCAGCCATTCGGCCGGATCCGAACTGGCCGCCAACGCCTTTTCGCCCACCGCCAGGGCGACGCCGGCCACGGTGAGGGCGACTCCGGCAGTGCGGCGCACGGACAGCGCCTCCCGCCCCAGCGCGGCGGCCAGCAGCATGGTCATCAGCGGGAAGGTGGCGAACAGCAGCGCCACCCGCGCCGACGGCACCGTCAGCAACGCCACGTTCAGCAGCGCGATCACCACGCCGAACTGCACGGTGCCCAAGAACGCGATGGGCAGCAGGTCGCGCCGGTCGATGCGCGGCACGCCCGTGGCGGCCACCGCCGGCAGCAGGCACAGGAAGCCGATGGCGTAGCGCAGCAGCGCCAGCGACGCCGGGCCGGTCTGGTCCAGCACGAAGCGGCTGGCGACGATGGCGGCGCCCACCTGCACGCCCACCGCGGCGGCGGCGAGCACCGCCAGCGGCGGCGCCGCGCTCACAGGTCGCGTTCCCAGGTCTCGCCGATCAGGTCCTTGCCGAAGTGGTCGTGCGGCTCCGACGCCACCAGCTGGAAGCCGGCCTTCTCGTAGATCCGCCGGGCAGGAAGCAGGATGCTGTTGGTCCACAGCGTCATGCGGCGGTAGCCGGCCTGCCTGGCGAAGCGCAGGCATTCGTCCACCAGCCGCGCGCCGATGCCGTGGCCGCGCGCCGAGGGTTCGACGATCAGCAGGCGCAGCTTGGCGATCTCGTCCGTCTTGCGCACCACGAAGACGCAGCCGACGTTCTGCCCGTCCATCTCGGCGATCCAGCAGCGCTCCCGCGCCGGGTCGTAGGTGCGCAGGAACTCCGCCGCCACGTCGGCGACCAGCGCCTCGAAATCGGCGCCCCAGCCGTAGTCCTCGGCGTACAACACGCCGTGCCGCTGGATCACCCAGCCGATGTCGCCCGGCCGCGGCGGGCGCAGGATGTAGGGCGCGCGGCGCGGCGGCGGGTCGCCCATCAGCTCCTCGATGGTGCGCATCGCGGCGACGAGGCGGTCCTGGTCGGCCGTGCCCAGGCGGGCGAGCATGGCGCCGATCTCCTGCCGGGAGCGGGCGTTGAGGTCGGCGAAGGCCTCCCAGCCCTCCGCCGTCAGCGACAGGATGTTCTGCCGCGCGTCGGCCTCCGACGGCTGCCGGGTGATCAGCCCGCGCTGCTCGAACCCGCGCAGGATGCGGCTGAGATAGCCGGGGTCGAGGCCCAGTTCCTCGCTCAACTCGTTCGCGGTGGTGCGCTCGTGATGCGCCAGTTCGTAGACCACGCGCGCCTCGGCGAGCGAGAAGGGGCTGCCCAGCAGCCCTTCGTGCAGCACGCCGACCGTGCGCGTGTAGAACCGGCTGAAGCGGCGCACCGCCTCGATCCTTTGCAGAGACTCCTGATCCGACATGACCGCCGACCTCCCAACCGGACGAAAGTTGGTTGCTATCGTCAATCAGTTGTTTGACGCTGTCAAGTATGTGTGCGGCGGCCGTGATCAACCGCCGCGCGCGGCGTCATGCCAGGCCGAGCACCACGAGCAACGCGCGGTCGACGGCCTTCATCGTATCGTCGTCGATCCGGCCGATCACCTGCCGCACCCGATCGGTTCGGATCGCGGCAACCTTGTCGACCATCACCTCGGACGGCCGGTCGAGCCCGTTCCCGGCGGTCGGCGGCACCGGGATGCGAAAGGTGTTGCCGCCGGTCAGATGACCGGATTCCAGGAGGCAGACGAGCACGCTGGCGTGCGTCGGATTGAGCAGGTCGGACTGGACGACGAGGTTAGGCCGGACTTTCCCGAAATCACCCTTGGCGGCGGCGAGGACGATGTCGCCGCGCTTCACGCCGGATCCTCATCGTCCATGGCGTCCTCGATCCAATCCAGCGCCGCGCGTTCGGAGGGCAGGTCGCGAACCGCGAGGGAGTCCCGCCGGACGCGTTCGGCAAAGCCCGCCGCGCGGGTATCCGGCACCCATACCGTCTTCGGGCGCAGGCCCTGGGCCCGCAGGCGGGTGCGGTAATTCTGCACGTTGCGACGGATGTTGCCGGGCGTGGCCATGGCGCACCTCCTGTAACCGGTTATAGGCGTCATGGCCGAAGGGTGCAAGGCCATGCGCCAAGGCAATCGGTTGAAGGGCCTGGGATTGCTGTGTAGCCCCTCTCCCCTCGCGGGAGAGGGGTTGGGGAGAGGGGGAGAGCCGCCTCTCGCGCTGGCCTTCAGCCAGCGCTGACGGCGTCAGGCGGATGCCTCTGGCATACGCTGAGAGCCGGCAGGCGGAACATGACTCCCTTCCGGCCATCCGGCCGTAATCCCCCTCTCCCCAACCCCTCCCCCGCCAGGGGGGAGGGGCTCTTAAGCGTTTGCCCTGGCCCGCGGCTCTTGACATGCTCCCTCCAACTCTGGCCATGAAAGGGCCGTGCACGAACGGAGGCGGGCGGCGATGCGGGCGGTGGTCTGCGAGGAGTTCGGCGAGCCGGCGGCGGTGCTGCGGCTGCGCGACGCGGAGGCGCCGCGGCCCGGCCCCGGCGAGGTGCTGGTGCGCGCCGTGGCGCGTTCCATCAACCCCTCCGACCTGCTCACCGTTCGCGGCGTCTACGCGCGCCACACCCGGCTGCCGCTGGTGCCGGGGTTCGAGGCGGTCGGTACCGTCGTGGCGGTGGGCGACGGCGTGCCGGCCGGCATGGTCGGGCGCCGGGTGCTGCCGCTGAAGGGGGCGGGCACGTGGCAGGAGGTCGTGACCGCGCCGGCCGCGTGGGCGGTCGAGGTGCCGGACGCCGTGCCCGACGCGGTGGCGACGCAGCTGTACATCAACCCGATCTCCGTCCTGCGCATGCTGACCGTGGAGCTGGACCTGCAGCCCGGCGACGTGGTGGTGGCCAACGCCGCCGGCTCGGCCTGCGGGCGGATCGCCGCGCAACTGGCGCGCGAACTGGGGCTGCGGCTGCTGGCGGTGACGCACAGCGACGCCTACACCGACGAACTGACGGCGCTGGGTGCGGCGGCCGTGGTGAACGGTGCCCGCGAGGACGTGTCCGCCGCCGTGCGGCGGCTGACCGGCGGGCGCGGCGCGCGGGCGGCGCTGGACGCCATCGGCGGCGCGGCCGGCGAGGCGCTGGTGGAACTGATCGAGCCGGGCGGCACGCTGGTGTCCTATGGCCTGCTGTCGGGGGCGCTGCTGCCCGTCGACCTGCCGGCCGCCCGGGCGCGCGGCGTCGCGGTGCGCAGCTTCTGGCTGCGGCCGTGGACGGAACGCTGCACGCCCACTGAGTGGCATGCGGCCTTCGGCGCGATCATCGAGCGCGTCGTCGCCGGCACGCTTGCGCTGCCGGCCGGGGGCGCGTACGACCTCGCCGAGGTGGCGGATGCCGTGCGCGCTGCCGAGGCGTCCGGCCGGAGCGGCAAGATCGTGCTGACCGGCTGATCCTTTTCCACTGGAGAGCATCGTTCCATGCTGAGCACCCGCGACCTCGTCCACTGCGCCCTGTTCGCCGCCGTCACCGCGGCGCTGGGATTGCTGCCGCCGATCCCGCTCGGCTTCATCCCGGTGCCGATCACGGCGCAGACGCTGGGCGTCATGCTGGCCGGCGCGCTGCTGGGGGCGAAGCGCGGCGGGCTGGCGCTGGTGCTGTTCGTGCTGCTGGTGGCGGCCGGCCTGCCGCTGCTGGCCGGCGGGCGCGGCGGCATGGGCGCTATCCTGGGGCCGACCGGCGGCTTCGCGCTCGGCTTCATTCCCGGCGCCTTCGTCGTCGGCCTGCTGACGGAGCGACTGCACGGCCGCGGCGGCGTGCTGGGCCAGTTCGCCGCCTGCATGCTGGGCGGCATCGGCGTGATCTACGCCTGCGGCATCCCGTGGCTGTCGGTGGTGGCCGGCATGCCGATCGAGAAGGCGGCCATGGCCTCCATGGCGTTCGTGCCGGGCGACCTGATCAAGGCCGGCATCGCCGCCTTCGTCGCCGCCACGGTGCGCCGCGCCTACCCGGCCATCGCGGTGCGCGGATGACCGGCCCGGCGCCGCTCGCCGCCCCCTTCGTGGCGGCGGCGCTGGCGCGCCCGGACAAGCTTGCGCTTCACGTCGGCGCGAAGGCCTTGAGCTACGGCGCGCTGCTCGGCGCGGCGCGGCGCGTGGCGGCGGGTGTGGCGGCGCTGTCCGGCGAAGCGCCGCCGCGCGTTGCCGTCCAGATGGACAACCGGGCGGAGTTCCTGGAGATCGTTCTGGGCACGGTGCTGGGCGGCGGCATCGTGGCGCTGCTCGACCCGAAATGGAGTGCGGCGCAGCGGCAGGCGGCGCTGGATCTCGTCCGGCCCGCCGTTCTGTTCGACGATCCCGGCGCCTACCGCGCGTGGCGCGACGCTCAGCCGGCCGATCGACCGTTCGCCGAAGTCGCCCCGGCGACGCCGTTCCTGATCGGCTTCACCTCCGGCACCACGGGGCGGCCGAAGGCCTTCATCCGCTCGCAAGCCTCCTGGGTGGCGACGCTGGACGCCAGCCGCGTGGAGTTCGCCATCGGGGTGGGCGACGGCATCCTGGTGCCGGGGCCGCTGGTGCACGGGCTTGGCCTGTACGCGGCGGTCGAGGGGCTGGCGGCGGGGGCCACGGTGCACGTGCTGCCCCGCTTCGACGCCGGTGCGGCGCTGGAGACGCTGGACGCGCACGGCCTGACCACGCTGGTCGCCGTGCCGACCATGCTGGTGGCGCTGCTGGAGGAGGCCGGGCGGCGCGGCGTTCGGCTGCCGTCCGTGCGCCGCGTCATCGCGTCGGGCGCCAAGCTGGCCCCGGTGGTGCACGAGCGGCTGGCCTCCGCCTTTCCGGAAGCCGGGGTGTTCGAGTACTACGGCGCCTCCGAACTCAGCTTCGTCAGCGTGGCGCCGTCGCGGGACGGCGTGCCGTTCGACAGCGTCGGCCGCGCCTTCCACGGCGTCGAGGTGCAGGTCCGCACCGCCGACGGCCGCCCCGCGCCGCGCGGCGAGGCCGGCACGGTGTGGGTGCGCAGCGCCATGCTGAGCGACGGCTACATCGGCCCGGCGGACGGCGTGGGTTTCCGCGAGGAGGGCGGCTGGGCCACCGTCGGCGACCAGGGCTGGATCGACGAACACGGCTGGCTGCGGCTGATCGGCCGGGAAGGCGACATGCTGATCTCCGGCGGCCTCAACGTCTACCCGGCGGAGGTGGAGGCGGTGCTGCGCGAACACCCGCTGGTCGCGGAAGCCGTGGTGCTGGGCCTGCCCGACGCCTATTGGGGCGACGCCGTCACCGCCGTGCTGTGGTGGCGCGGGGCGGAGCGGGCGACGCTGGCCGAACTGCGGGCGTGGTGCCACGCCCGGCTGGAGGGCTACAAATGCCCGCGCCGGGCCTTCACCGCGCGCGACGTGCCGCTGACCGGCAGCGGCAAGATCGCCCGCGCGCAGGTGCGCGCCTGGGCCCTGACCGGCAGCGCCGCCCTGGAGGAGATCGCATGAGCCGTGAGCGCGCCGTCATCGTCGCCGCACGCCGCACGCCCGTGGGGCGCATCGGCGGCGTCCTGCGCGCGTTGAGCGTGGAGCAGCTCGCCGCCCCGGTGATCCGCGCCGTGCTGGCCGACGCCGGGCTGGAGCCGGGGGAGGTGGACGACGTCATCCTCGGCAACGCGGTCGGGCCGGGCGGCAACGTGGCGCGGCTGTCGGCGCTGACGGCGGGGCTGCCGGTGCATGTGCCGGGCGTGACGGTGGACCGCCAGTGCGGTTCCGGCCTGGAAGCGATCAACCAGGCCGCGCGGCTGATCGAGGCCGGGGCGGGGGAGGTCTATCTGGCCGGCGGCGTCGAGAGCACCAGCACCGCCCCCTGGCGTATCGCCAAGCCCGCCAGCGTCTACCGCACGCCGCGCTTCTACGACCGCGCCCGCATGGCGCCCGACGATGTTGGCGACCCGGAAATGGGTGTCGCGGCGGAGAACGTGGCGCGGGCGTACGGCATCACGCGCGAGCGGCAGGACCTGTATGCCCTGAACAGCCACCGCAAGGCGGTGGCGGCGCAGGCAGCATGCCGCTTCGCGCGGGAGATCGTGCCGCTGGACCTGCCCGGCGGCGGCGTGGCGGAGCGCGACGAGTGCCCGCGCGCCGACACCTCGCTGGAAAAGCTCGGCAGGCTGAAGGCGGTGTTCGTGGAGGGCGGCACGGTCACCGCCGGCAACGCCTGCCCGGTCAACGACGGTGCGGCCGTCGTCGCCGTGGTGTCGGAGCGGCGGTTCCGCCGGCTCGGGCTGGCGGGTGGGTTGGTTGTGGTGGATTCCACGGCGGCCGGTGTCGACCCAGCGCTGCTGGGCACCGGCCCGGTGCCGGCGGTGCGCCGCCTGCTGGACCGCAACCCGGGCCTGCGCCTGGACGACGTCGACGTCGTCGAGTTCAACGAGGCGTTCGCCGCGCAGGTGCTGGCCTGCCTCGACACGCTGGGCATTGCCGGGGAAAAGGTGAGCGTCGGCGGCGGGGCGCTGGCGCTGGGCCATCCCTACGGCGCCTCGGGGGCGATCCTGGTCACCCGCCTGTTCAGCGAAATGACCGGTCCGGCCGCCGTCGCCCGACGCGGTCTGGCCACGCTGGGCATCGGCGGCGGCCTGGGCCTTGCGACGCTGGTCGAGCGGATCTGAGCGCCCTGAGCGCCTACGACCCCGATGGCCCCAGCAGCAGGATGTCGGTGGCGCTGAGCGTGCGGACGTTCAGCGTGGCGATGGTCACCGCCGCCCCGGCCCCGCTGCCGTCCGCGTCGAACGACAGCACGCCGGTGCGCGTGTTGAAGACGAAGCGGTCGTCGGCGTCCAGCGGGTTGTCGAGCGCGAAGTGCGCCGACGACAGCGTGCCCGTCGTCATGTGGCCGAAGCTGGGGCTATAGAAGGCCAGCTTGTCCAACCCCGTCTCGAAGTCGAGGATGGTGTCGCCCATCTCGTCGAAGCGCACGTAGGCGAAGACGTCGGCGCCGGCACCGCCCTCCATGGTGTCGATGCCGAGGTTGCCGTAGAGGACGTCGTTGCCCTCGCCGCCCAGCAGGTGGTCGCCGTCCTGGCCACCGAACAGCGTGTCGTCGCCGAACTGGCCGTACAGCGTGTCGCGGCCGCGGTTGCCGTACAGCATGTCGCCGGCCATGTTGCCGTAGAGGTGGTCCTGGTCCTGGCCGCCGAAGACGGTGTCGGATTCCTGGCCGCCGAACAGCGTGTCGTCGTCGTGGTTGCCGTACAGCACGTCGGCGCCGATCTGGCCGTACAGCACGTCGGTCCCGTACTGGCCCCACAGCAGGTCGCCGTCCTGGCCGCCGAACACGACGTCCAGGTCCTGGCCGCCGAACACGGTGTCGGCGCCCTGGTTGCCGTAGACCACGTCGTTCTGCTGGTTGCCGTAGAAGACGTCGCCGCCCACACCGCCCCACAGCGTGTCCGCGCCGGAGCCGCCGGTGACAGTGTCGTTGCCGGCGTCGCCGTACAGCACGTCGGCACCCGCGCGCGAGCCGATGAAATCGTCGCCGCCGCCGCCGTACAGCGTGTCGTCGTCCTCGCCCAGCACCATGACCTGCGCGGCGTCGTCGCCCACGGCGGTCTGCGAGCCGGCCCCGCCGCTGACCCAGGCCGCGCCGAACACGGCGATGAAGTTGACGTTGTTGATCTGCACGTTGGTCTGCGCCGGCACGCTCTGTGCGTCGAGCACCACGGCCTGGTACAGCGAACCGGTCTGCGCCGGGGCGTTGAGCACGATGGGCCCGTTCAGCGTCACGCCCGGCACCGATTCCAGCGTCACCGTGCGGACGAACACCGGCGCCGTCGTCGAGAGCGTGTTGAGGAAGGTGCCGGCGGTGCTGGTCATCTCCGTCCGCGTGGCGGTGGCGGCGGGTGCCGTGGTGCGCGCCTCGATGGAGGCGATCAGCGCCTGCTGGGTCTGCGTGCCGGTGGTGGCGTCCAGGTCGCCGACGGAGGACAGGCCGGCACCCGTCGGCAGGCTGGCCAGCAGCACCGGCGTGTTGCCGGAATCGCGCACGATCGGGATGTCGGCCAGCACGCGGTTGGGCGTGGCCGGATCGTCGACGCGGGTGGGCTGCACCGCCGAGATGGAGGTGGTGCTGGTGTTGTCGCCCGTGGTCGCGAAGACGATCTCGGTTCCGACCATCATGCCGTCGATGCGCGAATAGGTGCGCACCACGCGGTTGCCGGAGGCGGACGTGGACGTCGTCGTCTCCACCACCTCCACCGGGACGGTGGGCAGCGCGGCCGTCGGCGCCGGCAGGTCCTGCACGGTGATGGTCGGCGTCAGTTGCACGAGGCCGGTCGTCGTGGTGGGCGTGGTGGGCGTGGTCACCACCGGCGTGGGCGTGCCGCCGCCCCCGCCGCCGCCGCCGCCATTGTCGCCGGAGGTCTGCGGCGCCGCGCTGGTGGCGAAGTTGAACGTGGTGGCGTCGGCGATGCCGGCGAAGGCGTTGCCGGCCACGTCGGCCAGCGCCGTGCCCGACACCTGCACGTAGTAGCCGGTGGAGTAGGCGAGGTCGGCGAAGGGATTGAGCGTGACCGTGCCGCCGGTCACCGTGGCCGTGCCGCCGGCGCTGCCGGTTCCCGCCGACAGGTCGAAGGTCTCCACCACCACGCCGCCGGTGCGGTAGAGCGTCGCCGTCGGCGTGGTGGTGCCGGCCCGCACGTCCTCGGCGAAGGTCAGCACCAGGTTGGCGCCCACCGCCGCGGCGGTGGTGTCGTCGGCCGGCGTCGTGGAGGACACCGTCGGGGCGCCCGTGTCGATGGTCACCGTCAGCGCCGCCGAGGCGGTGGAGGTGTTGCCGGCGGCGTCCGTCGCCCTGGCGGTCAGCGTGTGGGCGCCGTCGGCCAGCGACGCGCCCGACGTGATGGTCCAGGCGCCGGTGGTGCCGTCGGCCGTCGCCGTGCCGATCGCCGTAGCGCCGCCGTCGTACAGCACGACGGTGCTGCCGGCCTCGGCCGTGCCGGTGAGGGTGGGGGCGGTGGTGCGGGTGCGGTCGTCGGTGCTCAGGGCGCCGGTGTCGCTCGCGGCCGTCAGATCCGGCGTGCCGGGGGCCGTCGGCGCCGTCGCGTCGATGGTGACGGTGAACGCGGTCGAGGCGGCGGAGACGTTGCCGGTGGTGTCGGTCGCCCGCGCGGTCAGCGTGTGCGCGCCGTCGGCCAGCGACGACGTGGCGGTGACGGTCCAGGCGCCAAGCCCGTTGGCGGTGGCGGTACCCACCGCGGTGGCGCCTTCATAAAGGACGACGGTGCTGTTGGCGGGAGCCGAGCCGCTGATCGCCGGGCCGCTGAGCTTCGTCCTGTTGTCGTTGGTCGTGCCGGTGTCGGAGGCGGTGGTCAAGCCCAGGGCGCTGGGCGCCGCCGGCCCGGCGTCGATGGTCAGCGTCAGGCTGCCCGACGCGCCGGAGGTGTTGCCGGCCGCGTCGGCGGCCTTGGCCGTCAGCGTGTGGGCGCCCACCGACAGCGTGGAGGACGTGATCGTCCAGTTGCCCGAGCCATTGGCGGTCGCGGTGCCCACGGCGGTGGTCCCGCCGTCGTACAGCACGACGACGCTGTTCGCCTCGGCCGTGCCGGACAGGGCGGGGGTATCGGCGGTGGTGCGGTTGTCGCCCGCCGTGCCGGTGTCGGAGGCGGTGGTGAGCGCCGGTGCCGACGGGTTGCCGGGTGCGGTCGCGTCGATGGTGACCGTCAGCGCCGGGGAGGAATGGCCCGAGGTGTTGCCGGCGGCGTCCGTCGCGGTGGCGGTCAGCGTGTGGGCGCCGTCGGCCATGGAGGCGCCCGCGGTGATCGTCCACTGGCCGGAGCCGTTGGCCGTCGCCGTGCCGACCGCCGTCGTGCCGCCGTCGTAGAGGATGACGACGCTGTTGGCTTCGGCCGTGCCGGACAGGGCCGGGGTGGTCGCCTTGGTGCGGTTGTCGCCCGCCGTGCCGGTGTCCGACGCGGTGGTCAGCCCCTGGACGGCCGGCGCGTTCGGCGCCGTGGCGTCGATGGTGACGGTGTAGGAGGACGAGGCCGACGAGGTGTTGCCGTAGGCGTCCGTGGCCTTGGCGGTGAGCGTGTGCGCGCCGTCGCTGAGCGAGGAGGTGGAGGTCACCGTCCAGGCGCCGGAGCCGTTGGCGGTGGCGGTGCCGACCGCCGTGCCGCCCTCGTACAGCACGACCGTGCTGTTGGCCGGGGCCGAACCCTCGATGGCCGGGCCGCTGAGCTTGGTCTTGTGGTCGCCGGTGGTGCCGGTGTCCGAGGCGGTGGTCAGGCCAAGGGCGCTGGGCGCCGACGGGGCCGTGTCGATGGTCAGGACGAAGTTGCCCGACGCGCCGGAAGTGTTGCCGGCCGTGTCCGTCGCCTTGGCGGTCAGCGTGTGCGCGCCGGTGGAGAGCGACGAGGAGGTGATCGTCCAGTTGCCCAAACCGTCCGCCGTGACGGTGCCGAGGGGCGTCGTGCCGCCGTCGTACAGCACCACCACGCTGCCCGCCTCCGCCGTGCCCTGCACGGCGGGCGTGGCGGCGGTGGTGTGGCCGTCGCTTGCCGTGCCGGTGTCGGAGGCGGTGGCGAGCGCCGGGGTGGCCGGCGCGTTCGGCGCCGTGGTGTCGATGGTGACGGCGAAGGCGGAGGAGGCGTCCGACGTGTTGCCGGCGGCGTCGGTGGCCTTGGCGGTCAGCGTGAAGCTGCCGGCGCCCAGCGTGGCGGTGGCGCCGTGGTCCAGCGTCCAGTTGCCGGAGCCGTTGGCCGTCACCGTGCCGATGGCGCCGCCGTCCTTGTAAAGGACGACGGTGCTGTTCACCTCGGCCGTGCCGGTGATGGTCAGCGTCGTGTCGCTGGTGATGCCGTCGGTGCCGGAGCGGCCGGTGTCGCCGCTGATGGCCGACACCGCCGGGGCGTTCGGCGCCACCCGGTCCACGGTGTAGGTCTGGCCGCCGGTGTAGCCGCCGCCGATGGCGAGGTTCGCCCCGTCGACGATGCCGGTGCCGCTGGCGTTGAGGTCGAGGCGCAGCGTGCCGGCGCCCGTCACGCCGGTGACGGTGACCGTGTAGACCGAGCCGCTGACCGCGCTGACCGTGCCCACCGTGCCGGTGGCGGTGCCGGTCTGGGTGACCGTGAAGTCGGCGGCGTCGACGTTGCTCACCGGCTCGCTGAACGTCACCGTGTAGGAGACGCTCGCGGCGTTGGTCAGCGTGCCGGCCGCACCCGTCCGCTCGATCGTCGACACCGAGGGGGCGGTGGTGTCGGCGGCGCTGGCGACGGTGAAGGTGAAGCCGGACGTGCCGCTGATGCCGGCGTAGGCGTTGCCGGCCGCGTCGGTCAGCGCCGTGCCGTCCACCAGCAGGTAATAGCTGGCGCCGGCCGTCAGGTTGCTGTCCGGGTTGATGGTGACCTGGGTGCCGGAGACGGTGACCTGCGCGCTGACGGTGCTGTCGTCGCTGGCCTTTTTCAGCGTGACGCTGCCGCCGCCCGACCGCATGGCCTCGGCGAAGGTCAGCACCACGTCGGCGTTCGTCGTGACGTTGGTGCCGCCGTTGGTGGGCGTGCTCGACGACAGGGTCGGCGCGGTGGTGTCCACCGTGACCGTCAGGCCGGCGGAAGCGGTGGAGGTGTTGCCGTAGGCGTCCGTGGCCTTGGCGGTGAGCGTGTGCGCGCCGTCGCCGAGCGAGGAGGTGGAGGTCACCGTCCAGGCGCCGGAACCGTTGGCGGTGGCGGTGCCCACCGCCGTGGCGCCGTCGTACAGCACGACCGTGCTGTTGGCCGGGGCGGAGCCTTCGATGGCCGGGCCGCTGAGCTTGGTCTTGTCGTCGCTGGTGGCGCCGGTGTCGGAGGCGGTGGTGAGGCCAAGGGCGCTGGGCGCCGACGGGGCGGCGTCGATGGTCAGCGTGAGGGAGCCCGAGGCGGTGGAGGTGTTGCCGGCGGCGTCCGTCGCCTTGGCGGTGAGCGTGTGGCCGCCGGTCGAGAGCGACGAGGACGTGATCGTCCAGTTGCCCGAGCCGTCCGCCGTGGCGGTGCCGACCGCCGTGGTGCCGCCGTCGTAGAGGACGACGGTGCTGCTCGCCTCGGCCGTGCCTTGCACGGCGGGTGTGCCGGCGGTGGTGCGGTCGTCGCCCGCCGTGCCGCTGTCGGAGCCGCCGGTGAGCGCCGGTGCCGAGGGGGCGCCGGGTGCAGTGGCGTCGATGGTCACGGTCAGCGCGGTCGAGGCGTCGGACGTCGAGCCGCTGGAGGTCGCCTTGGCGGTCAGGGTGTGGGCGCCGTCGGCCAGCGACGCGCCCGACGTGATGGTCCAGGCGCCGGTGGTGGCGTTCGCGGTGGCGGTGCCGATGGCCGTGGTGCCGCCGTCGTACAGCACCACCGTCGCCCCGGCTACGGCGGTGCCGCTGATGGCGGGCGCGGTCGCCTTCGTCTTGCGGTCGCCCTGGGTGCCGGTGTCCGACGCCGTGGTCAGGTCCAGCCCGGTGGGGGCGGCGGTCGCGGCGGCCGAGGTGCCGCTGGTGAAGTTCAGCGTCGTGGTGGCGCTGATGCCGGCGTAGGCGTTGCCGGCGAGGTCGGTGATGGCGCCGCTGTCGATCAGGATGTAGTGGCCGGTGGAGGCCGTGAGGTCCGCCATCGGGTCGATCGTCACCTGGGTGCCGGAGAAGGTCACCCGCGTGCTGGTCGCCGGGTTGAAGGATTCCACCAGCGTGCCGCCCGCCGTGTAGAGGCGGATGGTGCCGTTGCCGGCCTGCACCGTTTCGCTGAAGGCCAGCGTGATGTTGGCGTTGAGCGCCACGCCCGTCGCCTCGTCCGTGGGCGAGGAGGAGCCGAGTGTGAGCGTCGGCGCCGTGCCGTCGGCGGTGGCGGAGGCGCTGGTGGTGAAGGACAGCGTGCTGCTGCCGGTGAACCCGGCGAACGCGTTGCCAGAGCTGTCGGTGACGGCGCCGCTGGCGACCTCCACGTAGTAGGCGGTGTTCGTCGCGAGGTTCGACGTCGGGTTGATGATGAGCTGGGTGCCGGAGTAGGTCAGCTGCGTGGTGTCGGTCGCCTGGATGGTCGCGACCACCGAGTTGTCCGACACCTTCTTGATGAGGATGGTGCCGCTGCTGCCGGCCTGCACCACCTCGGAGAAGGTGAGGGTGATGTTGGCGTTCACCGGAATGCCGGTGGCGCCGGTCGACGGCGCCTTGCCGCTGAGCGTCGGGGCCGTGGTGTCGGTGGGCAGCAGCGCCGCCGCGGTGAGCACCGGGGAGTAGGCGCCCAGCTGCGTGTAGGGGGTGCTGCTGCTGGCTTCCGACTTGTTGATGCCGCCGATGTCGCCGTTGATGCTGTTGAGCTGCGTCATCGTGACGACGACGTAGCGCAGGGCGGAATCCTTGGTGATGCCGTAGATCGGGCTGGTGCGGCCGTTGGCGGCGGTGGCGAGCAGGGACGCCACGTCGGCGAACGGCACCTTGAAGCTGACGAAGGTGTCGCCTTCGGAATCGCCGAAATTCGTGGCGCTGCCGGTCGTCGCCCAGTCGGGATCGGTGGTCGAGCCGACCGCGTTGAAGCTGTAGTTGACGCCTGCCGTCGAGGTGTAGGTGTAGCTGGTGCTGGTGATGCTGGTGGTGCTGGGCGAGTTGTTGGCGCCGGTGCCGGGATCCCACAGCGACACGCCGCGGCCGGTCTTGCCGTCGTAGCTGACGAAGGCGTCGATCTTGCCGTCGAGGTTGGCGTCGATGCCGACCAGCGCCACCGCGCCGAACGCCGTGCCGCCGCCATCGGAGATGCGGAAGCGGAAGGCCAGCTCGTCGTCGCCGGTGGCGGCCGTGCCCTTGTCGTCGAAGCTGGTGTAGAGGACTGCGTGGTTGGCGTCGCCGACGAGGTCGAGGCTGGCGGCGCCGGCCTGCGGGTCGTTGGCGATGTCGAACTTGGCGCCCTGCAGAACCGCCGTCCAGCCGGTGTTGCCGCCCAGGCTGATGGTGGCAAGCGTGTGGCCGTAGGCGGCGAGGCGGGTCGGGTCGCCGAACACCGGCGCGGTCACGCGCCCGGCATGGGCGGCGAGGTCCCAGGTGCCGCCGGCCGCCGTGCCGCCGGTGGCGCCGAAGGAGGCGGCGACGTTGGCGCCGGTCAGCGCCGCCAGCGCGCGCAGGAACGCGGCACCGGCATCGCCCTGCGCCACGTGGCAGCCGTACACCAGCAGGTCGCCGCCGTCGGCCAGCGCCGCGCCGATGCGGCGCAGCGCGCCGGCCGCGTCGAGCAGGCGTTCGGTGTCGACCGGCCGGTCGCCCAGCGCGAGGCTGCCCGGCTCGCCGTGCGACAGGACGTGGATGGCGGCGAGGCCGCCGTGACCGGCCAGGGCCTCGGCCATCTGCGACAGGCCGTCCCGGCCGGCGGCGACGCGCAGCACCGCGCAGCCCGGGCGCGCGGCGGCGGCCAGGAAGCCGACGTCGGCGACGCGTTCGTCGATGAAAATCAGTTCCCGGAGGGCATCGGGCGGTGCGCCGAAGGCCGACAGATTGGAAGAAAGTTCCACGGCGTCCGAAACACTCATATCGCCCTCAAGTACTTTTCAGAAATGTTCACTACAGCGCGCGGGTTTTGCAGAGCCGTGTTGCCGAACATCCACCAACTGCCAGTAGCGACGCATAAACTTGCACCACTTTACTCGCAGATGATCAGCAATGACTCTGCACAATAAGTTTTATCTAAACTTTTTAAGAAATGCCAGCACGATACAACCGCTTGCGGTGCTCCGTTTGTGACAATCGGCGACGGAATGCTGCAATTTGCGTCGTACGGAAGCGACGCCGAGGGCATAGAGCACAACCGGAAACGCGAGTGGAGCGCCCCTTCATCAAGTTGCGGTATAAAAACGCCGCGCACAGGTTGATGGAGAGGGGGCGTTGGAAGACGACCGGTGGTCGGACGATCAGCGGGCCGGCGTTGCGAAGGTCAGCAACTGCTCGGCTACGTTGTGAATGGCGCTCCCCCATTCACCGGGGCTCGGCTGGCGGAACAGGCGCAGCGTGGGGTACCAGGGGGAGTCGTCGCGGCCGGTCAGCCAGCGCCAGCAGCCGTCGAAGCGGGACAGCACCCACACTGGCTTGCCGAGCGCGCCGGCCAGATGCGCCACCGACGTGTCGACCGTGATCACCAGGTCGAGGTTCATGATCAGCGCGGCGGTGTCCGCGAAGTCGCCCACGCCACCCGTGAGGTCGATGAGGTCGAGCCCGGCCGGCGGCGTGCGGAGCTGCTCCGCCGGCTCGCCCATTTGCAGATTGTAGAAGGTGACGGCATCGCGCGCCGCCGCCAGGGGGGCGAAGGCGGCCAGCGTCAGGCTGCGCCGGCGGTCGGTGGCGTTGGCGCGCGGCGCGTGCCGGCGCGGATCGCCCGACCACACCAGCCCAACCCTGGGACGGCCGCCGCCGTGCGGCAGGCGCGCGCGCCACGCCGACACGTCGGCGGGGTCCGCGTGCAGGTAGGGGACGTTCGCCGGGATCGTCGCCTCGTGGGTGGCGAAGGCGCGGGGCAGGCTGAGCAGGGGGCAGTGCAGGTCGAAGTCGGGGATCGGCTCGTGCAGTTCGTACACGGCGGCGACGCCGGGCATGGCGGCCACCAGCCGCTTCAGCGCCTTCTGCACGGCCAGGATCACGCGCCCGCCGCGCGCTGCGACCAGGGGCGCGTAGCGCACGAAGTGCAGCGTGTCGCCGTGCCCCTGTTCGGCGTGCAGGAGGATCGACCGGCCGGCGAGGTCCTCGCCGCCCCACAGCGGGTGGCGGAGGTTGGGAACCGGCAGCTGGCCGGTGCGCCAGCGCCACTCGTACTCCGCCCATCCGTCCGCCCAGCGCCCGGCCTTCAGCAACGCCAGGGACAGGTTGAAGTGGCCGTCGGCGTTCTCCGGGCTGCGCGTGAGGACGCCGCGGAAATCCTCCTCCGCCTCCGCCAGCCGGCCGAGGTCGAGGTGCGTGATTCCCAGGTTGTTGCGCGCCGAAATGTGGTCCGGCGCCAGCGCCAGCGCCCGCCGGCAGGCCACCTCCGCCGCGGCGTAGTCGGCGGCGCCGCGCGCGTCGCTGCGCCGGGCATAGCCGAGGTTGGCGTAAGCGTCGGGGTGGTCGGGCTGGAGCGCCACCGCGCGCTGGTAGGACTCGCGGGCCGGCGCGCCCTCGCCGACCTCCCAGAGCGCGCTGCCCAGGTTGTTCCACGGGTCCGGATAGCCCGGCCGCAGCGCCAGCGCGCGCCGGTAGGGCACCTTCGCGTCGGTGAAGCGGCGCGCGGCGATCAGGGCGCTGCCCAGGTTGTTGAAGGCCTCGGCGAAATCGGGACGCAAGGCCAGGGCCCGCCGGTAGGCGGCATCGGCCCGTCCGGCGTCCTGCCGCTTGATGAGCGTGTCGCCGAGCCGGCGCCACGCCTCCGCGTCGGCCGGGCGCAGCCGCACGTCGCGCGCCGCGACGGCGGTCGCGGCCACCGCGTCGCCCCGTGCCAGCGCCGTTCGCGCCAGATGCTCGACGCCTTCAGCGTCGTCGGGCTTCAGCGCCAGGACACGCCGCCACGCCGCGAGCGCCGCTGCGTAGCGCCGCTGGTCGAAGATGGCGGCGGCGACGGCCTGCGCCGCGTCCAGACGGTCCGGCGCCAGGCGCACGGCCCGGAGCCCGCAGTCCAGCGCGCGGGCCGGATGTCCCTGCTGGCGGTGGAGCTTGGCGAGATTGACGTGCGGCTCGGCGTAGGCGGGATTCAGCGCGACCGCCCGCCGCGCGGCGGCGGCGGCACAGCCGAGGTCGCCGCGCGTCCGCCCGACTTCGGCGTTCGTGTTGTGGTAGATTGCCGCCTCGCCGTTGACCCGCAGCGCGCGGCCGACGAGTCGCCCCGCCGCCGCGGCGTCGCCGCGCTGCAGAGACGCCAGCCCGAGCAGGTGCAGGGCGTCCCCATAGCCGGGATTGAGGGCGAGCGCCTTTCGGTAGAAGGCCCCGGCTTCCGCCGGACGCCCGGCGCGGTGAGCCGACAGGGCCTGCGCGACGAGCGCGGCCGGATCGGGCAGGGCGGTGCCTGTGCTCACGCGGTCAGACGAGGGTGATCCAGTCGTTGGTGATCTGGCTGGCCGCGAGGCCCTTCAGCGTCAGCTCCTCGCCGCTGCTGAGGCGGATCACGGCATCGCCGTTGAGCGCCGACGTCCTGGTGTAGGTGACGCTGGCCAGCAGTTCGATCCGGTCGCCGGCCACGAAGCTGAAATCGCTCACCGTGTCGTTGCCGGTGCCGGGGCGGAACGAGAAGACGTCCGAACCGGAACCGCCGAACAGCAGGTCGTTGTCCCGGTTGCCGGTCAACCAGTCGTTGCCGTCGCCGCCGTAGATGGTGTCGGCCCCCTGGCCGCCGAAGATGGTGTCGTTGCTGACGTCGCCGTTGATGAAGTCGTCGCCCAGGTTGCCATAGATCAGGTCCTCGTTGTCGCCACCGAAGACCGAATCGCCCGCCTGGCCGCCGAACAGCGTGTCCGCGCCGGACTCGCCGTACATCAGGTCCTGGTCCTGGTTGCCGTACATCACGTCTTCGAGCGCGCCGCCGTACAGCGTGTCGTTGCCGGTGAAGCCGGCCAGCGAATCGCCGTAGTACCAGCCGTACAGAAGGTCGTTGCCGCTGTAGAGATTGCTTTCCTTGTACGTGCCCGAGAACACGTCGCGCCATGCCGCCGTGACATCCGACAGCGTCGAGATCGGCAAATTGTTGGAATAATCATACTCAATTTTGTTAATTGTTCCGGAGACCCCGCCGACGGCGGAAGTGCCGGTGAAAGTCCCGTAATATGCCTGAATACTTTCTCGGCCGTCGATGGTTTCCTTGAGCACAACCTTGTCGGGCGAGAAAAGAATAACTGAATAGTTTGATGGATTGATGTTGTCCGTCGAAAGATTGCTCACGTGGTTCTGACTGAGCGGCGTTACGGAAAGCTTCGCCATGACGGACTCCGACGGTGAACATTACACTGGAGAGGCTTATATCCGCGGCGCGGAGTCCTGTCCAGCAATGCCACGCAGAGCCGAATAAAGTTTCACCGGAGACAGTTCCACCGGAGACGAGGGGGGAGGCGGCGCCGGCCGCCGGATCAGCCCGCGAGGCGGGCTTCCACCTGCTCGCAGATATAGTGGTACAGGCAGATGTGCGCCTGCTGGATGAGCGGGGTGTGCCGCGACGGCACGTCGATCAGCAGGTCGCTGAGCGCGCGCAGCCGGCCGCCGCCTTCGCCGGTCATCGCCACCGTGGTCATGCCCAAGGCGCGCGCCGCCTCGAAGGCCGCGACCACGTTCGGCGAGTTGCCGCTGGTGGACAGGCCCAGGAGGACGCCGCCGTCCTGCCCGTACGCCTCGACCTGCCGCGAGAACACCGTCTCGTAGGAATAGTCGTTGGCCCAGGCGGTCAGCACCGCCGGGTTCGAGGACAGGCAGATGGCGTTGAGCCCGCGCCGCTCCTTGAGGAAGCGGCCGACCAGTTCGCCGGTGATGTGCTGCGCATCCGAAGCCGAGCCGCCGTTGCCGCACACCAGCAGCGGCCTGCCGGCGCCCAGCGCGTCGGCGATGCGCGTCACGGCCGTGTCGACGACGGTGGCGTCCAGCGCCTCCTGGGTCCGCTGCAAAACGGCAATGGACTCGTCGAGGTAGCGGCTCAGCATGGGATGCTCCGGGTTGCAGAACGGGCCGATGGCGGCGGCAGAGTGGCAGGAGCCTTGCGGCGGTTCAACGGAAATGGGGCGGGAATGGACGCAGGGCAGGGTTTCCGGCACGCGGCCCGGCCATCAGCCGCAGAACGACAGGCAATGCGCCATGATGACGTCGAGCACGCTGTCCGAGCCGCGCTCCGCCAGCCTCTGCGCGATTGCCCGCGCGTTTTGCCGGAAGTGCTCCGTCCCCAGAAGATGGGTCAGCGCCTGCGTCACATGCGTCGGCTCGAACGCCCCGGCCGAACGCATGGAGACGGCGACGCGCATGCCGCCCAGCGCGTTGGCGTTGCCGCGCTGCTCCTGGTGGCGCGGCACGACGAGCTGCGGCCGGCCCAGCGCCAGGACGGTCTCGACCGTGCCGACGCCGCCGTGGTGCACGACCACCCGCGCACGCCCCACCGCCTCGCGCATGGGTTGCGGCCGGTCGTGGATGAGCAGGCCGCGGTCGCGCCACGTCTGCATGGCCTGGGGCGGTGCGTCGCGCAGGTAGATGCGCCCGGACCGGCCGCTCTGCGCCAGCCCTTCCAGCACCTTGGCCGTGTGCGGGTAGGACAGCGACAGGTAGCCGAAGTAGTCCTCCGCCGGCTCTTCCTCCAGCGGCGGGGGCAGCTGGGTCAGCGTGCCGATCGCCGGCTTCCGGCGGTGCCGGCCGTAGAAGTCCAGTTCCGGCAGGGTGATGACGAACACGCCGCTGCCGGCCAGGATGGAGGGCACCGTCGGCGGCAGCGGCCGGCCGCGGCGGCGCTGCACCTCCTGCACGGTGGCCAGGATCTTCGCCTCGTCGGTGCGGGGCGGCGCGTCGCGGAACGGCGGGAAGCGGTCCAGTTCCGGCGGCGGCAGGATGAAGCCGTCGCCGATGTTGACCACCGGCCGCGCGCCGTAGGCCGCCAGGCACACGCCGGGGGCGTAGTCGGTGACGATCAGCGCCGGGTCGACCACGTCGATCAGCCCCTGCCACGCCGTCACCATCGGCAGCAGGCGGTTGACGTCGGTGAAGCCGACGGTGGCCAGGATGTCGCCGAAGGTGCTCATCGGCTCCTTCTCCTGGCCCGGCGGCGCGGCGGGAATGGCGAACGGCGCCTGCACGAAGGTGAAGCCTTCCGGCGCCAGGACGACGTGGGAGTTCTCCAGCGAACGCACCGCGAAGACGCAGTCGTGCCCGGCCTCGCGCAGGCGCCGGGCGATCGGCAGCAGGCGGGTGATGTGGCCGAAGCCGTCCCCCAGTTCCCAGGCCAGCAGGACCCGCGCCATCACCGTGCCTCCGTCTGCGCGACGGCCCGGCGGGCCGCCACCTGTTCGCCCAGCGCCGCGGCCATCTCCGCCACGACGCCGTCCCAGTCGCCGGCGCGGCGCTGCCGGAACAGGCGCGCCGTCGGGTACCAGGGGCTGTCGCCGCGCCCGACCATCCAGCGCCAGTCGGGGGCGTGGTGCAGGGCGACCCACACCGGGCAGCCCAGCGCACCGGCGAGGTGTGCGGTCGACGTGCAGGTCGAGATCACGAGGTCGAGCTGGCGCATGGCCGCCGCGGTGTCGCGGAAATCGCCGATGCGGTCGCTGAGCCGCACCAGTTCGGGCGGGGCGTCGGCGAGGTCCTCCTCGCGCGGGCCCTTTTGCAGGCTGAACACCTGCACGCCGTCGACCGCGAGGAGCGGCAGGAAATGCCTGAGCCGCGACGAACGGGCGCGGTCGCCGCTGAACTGCGGGTTGCCGCCCCAGACGATGCCGACCTTGAACCGGTCCGGGTCCGCCTCCGGAATGTCGAACCGCGCCTGCGGCGGCACGCGGACGTAGGGCACGGCGCGCGGGATGTCGTCCAGCGTCGCGTGGCCGAGCACCAGCGGCGCCGACAGGAGCGGCAGGTGCAGGTCGAACGGCGGCGGCGGCGCGAAGCGGGGGATGATGGCGTCGATCTCCGGCGTCCCCTCCAGCAAGGGGATCAGCGGCTCGTGGCTTTCCAGCACGATGCGCCCGCCCCGCGCGCGGATCTGCGGCAGGTAGCGCAGGAACTGGAAGACGTCGCCCATGCCCTGCTCGGTGTGGATGAGCAGCGTCTTGCCGGCGAACGGCCGGCCGTCCCACATCGGCTGCGTGAAATCGCGCCGACGCGAGGGGAAGCCGTCATAGCGCCAGCGCCACTCGTACTCGGCGAAGCCCTCGCCCATCTGCCCGTCGGCCAGCAGGGCCAGCGAATAGTTCCAATGGAACTGCGCGTTCTCCGGCTCCAGGGCCAGGGCGCGGCGCAGCGCCCGGAGCGTACCGCCGAGGTCGCCCATCTCCTTGAGCAGGTTCGACAGGTTGTAGAGCATGCCCGAACTGGCCGGCTCCAGCGCCAGCCCGCGGGCGTAGGAGGCGCGCGCGTCCTCCAGCCGTCCCATCCGCCGGTAGAGCGCGCCCAGGTTCGTGAACAGGAACGCCGGACGGCCGGCCCGCGCGGCGTACTGCCGGTACCCGTGCAGGCTTTCCTCCCACCGGTCCAGGCGCTGCATCACGTTGGCGTAGGAGAGCAGGGTGTTGGCGTTGTCCGCATCGACCTTGACCGCGACGTCGAGCACCCGCGCCGCGCGCTCCAGCTCGCCCGCCGCCTCCAGCGTGCGGCCCAGGGTGGACAGGGCCGGGGCGTTGAACGCCTGCAGGTTGACCGCCGCCTCCAGGTGCTTCACGGCGGGGCCGTACCGGCGCGCGTCGGCCAGATCGCTTCCGGCGATGAGGTGCAGCTCGGCCGAATTGGGGGCCTGCGCCAGAGCGGCGCGCAGCCGCGCCTCGAACAGCGGCCGGTCCTTCGTCGCCTGCGCCAGCCGCACGGCCAGCACGTGCACCGGCGCGGGCTGCGGCCGGCCGGAGGCCAGCAGCGCCGCGACGCGCGCATCGGCGGCGCCGGGGCTGCCGCCCTTCCATTCCAGTTCGGCGAGGCGGACGGCCAGCCCGGGATCGTCCGGGAACTGGACCAGCGCCTTCTCCAGCATCGGACGCCCTTCCGTCTGGCGCTGCGGCGCCGACAGACGGTCCACGTACGCGCACACCGCCCAGGCGGAGGCGTAACCGGGCGACGCGGAATCGGAGGCCGGCGCCGTGCCGGCGGGTGGATCAGAAATCGACAAGGCCATACTTCTTCAACCAGGCGAAGGTGCGTATCAGACGACGGCGCACGGGCAGGGGATGATTGCTCAGCAGTTCCCCGACGCGCTTCGGACCCGCGGCCAGTTCGGCGATCAGCGCGCGGATGCCTTCCGGCGGCACCGTCGTGGCGCCGCCGAAGCGGTTCAGCGTGCCGGTCAGCACCGTCTCCAGCCGTTTGGCCGCGTCCGCCCCGGCAAGGCGCATCACGTCCTCGCCGCCGATCAGGCGCGTGGGGTGGCGGCGGAACATGGTGAAGGGATCGGCGCGCAGGGGCGACGCGGGTTCGCCCGCACGCCGGGGCGCGGTCTGGGGCGCGGCGTGGCGGCGCTCCGCCAGTTCGGCCCACAGCTGCTGGTAGGCGCCGATGACGTGCCGCCAGTCGAAGACGTCGAGCGCCCGCCGCCGGCCCGCGGCCCCCATGCGGCGCCGCAAGCCGTCGTCGGCGGCGAGTCGGGCGACCGCGTCGGCGCAGGCGTCGATGTCGACCGCCGTCGCCAGGCAGGCGGCGCCGATGAAATGGTCGTAGTTGTCCAGTTCCAGCAGGAAGCGGTCGGACAGGTCCCCGCCGGCGAGCGGCGGCGGCGCCACCGTCGGTATGGTGAAGCCGGTCTCGCCGTCGACCACCGTCTCCCGGTAGCCGTCCCAGTCGCTGACCACGCAGGGCAGCCCGGCGGCCATCGCCTCCACCGGCGTCAGGCCGAAGCTCTCCTGGATGTTGTCGGACAGCGAGCAGAACAGATCGGCGGCGAACCAGGAGGCGCGCGCCAGCGCGGGATCGGCGCCGTCCAGGATGTGCACGGCCACGGACGGGCAAAAGCGCGGCACCGCGTCGTGGAACTCACGCTCGATGCCGGAGTTCGGGAACTGGCCGACCAGCATCAGGTGCAGCTTGCGCCCCGGACCCAGGCGCGCCTGGGCGCGCTCGAAGGCCATGAACATGGGCACCGGGTGCGCCTTGGCGTGGAACACCAGACGGCCCAGGAACAGCCCGGCCACGTCGCCGTCCGCCATGCCCAGGCGGGCGCGCAGGGCACGCCCCGCCTCGTCCTCGGCCGGGCCGCGCGTGAACCCGTCGCAGTCGACCCCGAGCGGGATGACGGGAAGTTGCGCGTTGCGCTTCGGCTTGGCGCCGACGCGCTCCTCCAGATAGCCGGCGTAGCCGTCGAGCAACTCCTCGACGGCGGCGCGCACGCTGTTGGTGGTGCAGATCAGCGCGTCCCATTCCTGCACCGGCGCCGTCAGGAAGGCACCGATCGCCTCCATCGCGCGTTCGGAGGAGACGGTGTGTGTGACGCCGCACAGGCTGTACGCCCGCTCGTCCACCACGCGGCGGTGCCACGCGGCCTCGGCGAGGCCGGGGCCCGGCAGGTACAGGCAGCCGGGCTCGGCCAACGAGCCGAGATTGCCTGCGTTGTGCCAGCGCGTCTCGCACGGGGCGCCCTTCAGCGCCGCGGTGCGCTGCCGGAAATCGTCGTAATGGGCGCGGTTGTTCGTGAAGCAGTGGAACGGCTCGACCCCGATGCTCTCGACGAAGCCCTTGAGGAAGCCTGCGCCAGCCGCGTGGCGACCCTTGACCTGGGCGCGGGCGGCGTTGAAACCCTCGGGATGGTAAAAGAGGGCGGCCGTCGCGCGGCGCGTGGCGGGAGTGGAAGCGTCTGGCTGGCTCATGGTGTCCTGAGGCGGGCTGGCGACGCGCCGTTTTACTCGAATGCCATGCGGAGAGCGAGACTTTAAGAGCCCGCATGGCGTGTGCTAAACGGGGGCGCACAGCGGTCACACCAGCACGGAGAGCCTTGGCACATGTCGGTGGCGCAGCAGAGCGCGGAACCGCCCGAACGCTGTCTGCCGCTGGCCGTGCAGCACCATCAGGCCGGCCGGCTGGCGGAGGCGGTGGCCCTCTACCGCCGCTACCTGTCCCGCTTTCCCGGCCATTCCGGCGCCCGCGCCAACCTGGGCGTGGCGCTGCGGGCGCTGGGCCGGCTGGACGAGGCGATCGCCTGGTACCGTTCGGCGCTGATCATCGACCCCGGCAACGGCGGCGTGCACTACAACCTGGGCAACGCGCTGCGCGCCGCCGGGCGGAGGCGCGAGGCGGCCGCCTGCTTCCGCGCCGCCGCCCAGCACCGGCCGGACAACGCCGAGGCGTTCAACAACCTGGGCATCACGCTGCGCGAGATGGGCGAGCGGGAGCGGGCCGCCGTCGGCTTCCGCCAGGCGCTCGCCCTGCAGCCCGACCACCCGGAGGCGCACAGCAACCTGGGCCTCGCCCTCACCGACGGCGACCGGGGCGCCGCGGCCACCGCGAGCTTCGCGCGCGCCGTTCGGCTGCGCCCGGACCGGCACGACCTGCGCTACAATCTGGCGGTGGCGCTCAAGGGACAAGGCCGCGCGGCGGAGGCGCTGCACGCGCTGCGGCGCTGTGCCGCGCTGCGGCCGGAGCACGCCGAGGCGTGGTTCACCCAGGCCAACATCCTGCGCGAGGATGAACGGGCCGGCGACGCCCTGCCGTTCTTCGACCGCGCGCTCGCCCTCGCCCCGGAACACCTGGAGGCGCGCAACAACCTGGGCCTCGCGCTGACCGGGCTGGGGTTGCCGGAGGCGGCGGAGACGGCGCTGAAGCGCACGCTGGCGGTGCGGCCGGACTACGCCGAGGCGTTCAACAACCTGGGCGCCGCGCTGAAGGAGCAGGAACGCCTGGACGAGTCGGTGCGCAGCTTCCGCCACGCGCTGTCCGTCCGCCCCGACTTCCCGGAAGGGCACATCAACCTGGGCGTGGCGCTGAAGGCGCAGGGCCACATCGACGAGGCCATGGAGCATTACCGCCGCGCCATAGAACCGGGCGCGGCACCGCCCTATGCCTATTACAACATGGGCAACGCCTTCCAGGCGCGGGGCGACCTGGACCGCGCCATCGCCAGCTTCCGTCAGGCGGTGGAGCGCGACGCGGAGTACGTGGACGCGCACTGGAACCTGTCGCTGGCGCAGCTCACCCGCGGCGACTTCGAGGACGGCTGGCGACGCTACGAGTGGCGCTGGCGCAACAAGAACACGCCGCCGCGCGACTTCGCGCAGCCGCAGTGGGCCGGCGAGGACATCGCGGGCCGCACCATCCTGCTGCACGCCGAGCAGGGGCTGGGCGACACGCTGCACTTCGTGCGCTACGCCCCACTGGTGGCGGCGCGCGGCGCGCGCGTGATCCTGGAGGTGCAGCCGCCGCTGGTCCGGCTGTTCGCGCCGCTGACGGGGCAGGGCGTCGCGCGGATCATCGCCAAGGGCGAGTCGCTGCCCGACTTCGACGTGCACTGCCCGCTGCTCAGCCTGCCGCTGGCCTTCGGAACGCGGCTGGAGACGATCCCGGCGGACGTCCCCTACCTGCACCCCGATCCGCGCGACGCGGCGGCGTGGCGGGAACGGCTGCCGGACGGCGGGCCGCGCAAGGTGGGGCTGGTGTGGGCCGGCAACCCGCGCAAGGAGGTGCCCGGCGCCAACGCCGTGGACCGCCGCCGCTCCATCGCGCTCGACCAGCTGGCGCCGCTGGCCGGCACGCCGGGTGTGCGGTTCTACAGCCTGCAGAAGGGCGACGACGCGGCGGCCCAGCTGCGCCGCCCGCCGCCGGGGCTGGAGGTGGCCGACCCGATGGACCAGGTGGGCGACTTCGCCGATACGGCGGCGCTGGTCGGCCGGCTCGACCTCGTGATCGGGGTCGACACCTCGGTGATCCATCTGGCTGGCGGCCTCGGCCGGCCGGTGTGGGTGCTGTCCCGTTTCGACGGCTGCTGGCGCTGGCTGACCGACCGGGACGACAGCCCGTGGTACCCGACCCTGCGCCTGTACCGGCAGGAGGAGCCGGGGAACTGGACGCCGGTGATCGAGCGGCTGGCACGGGACCTGCGCGCCTGGGCCGCATCCTGACGGGGGGCTTCCCCGCGCCGCAAAAGCGCCCATCTTTGCCGCCAGGGTCGGACGCCGACGGGCAACGACGCGGAGAGGATCTGTGAAGCGACTTTCCTGGACGGCCGCCTTCCTGCTGGCGGGCGGCGTGACGCTGCTGCTGTGGCATCAGGCGCGGGCGCAGACGGCCGGCGCGGCACCGACGTTCCGCCTGCCCATCGCCTGTTCGCCGGGGACCGACTGCTGGGTGCAGAACTACGTCGACGCCGATCCGGGGCCGGAGCGCGCCGACTACACCTGCGGCCGGCTGAGCTACGACGGGCACAAGGGGACCGACTTCCGCCTGCCCGACATGCCGGCGGTGGAGCGCGGCGTGCCGGTGCTGGCCGCCGCCCCCGGCGTGGTGCGGGCGGTGCGCGACGGCATGGACGACGTCAACATCCGCAAGATCGGCCGCGAGGCGCTGCAGGGCCGCGACGCCGGCAACAGCGTGGCGGTGGTGCATGGCGACGGTTGGGAAACCCAGTACGCCCACCTGAAGCGCGGCAGCGTCGCCGTGAAGGCCGGCGACCGCGTGGAGGCGGGGCAGAAACTCGGCCTTGTCGGGCTGTCCGGCAACACGGAGTTCCCGCACGTCCATTTCGAGGTGCGGCACCAGGGGAAGACGGTCGACCCCTTCGTCGGCCCGGCGGAGGCGCCGCGCTGCGGCGGCCCGCGCGCGCCCATGTGGGCGGCCGAGGTGGAGCCGGTCCTCGCCTACCGCCCGACCGCCGGGCTTGCCGCCGGCTTCGCCCCCGGCCCCGTGGAGACCGAGCGGGCGCGCGACGGCGCCTACGCCGCCGCCACGCTGCCGCGTGACGCCGAGGCGCTGGTGTTCTGGGCCGACGTTATGGGCGTGCTGGCCGGGGACGAGACGCGCGTCGTCATCGACGGGCCGGGCGGCACCGTGTTCGACCAGCGCACGCCGGTGAAGGACAGCCGGGTGGCGTGGTTCTCCTTCGCCGGGCGCAAACGGCCGCCGGGCGGCTGGCCGGCCGGCACCTACACCGGCCGCTTCACCCTGACGCGAGCCGGCGGCACGGTGGTGGATCTGACGCGGCGGGTCACCCTGCAATGATCGGGCCCTACCCCGAAGGCGCATGGGCGGCGGCGGGGGCGGATCTTATGTTCTTCGCCATCGCACGGACACGAACGCGGGAAAGTCACCCATGAGCCCACGCAACGTCGTTCTGGTCACCGGTGGGGCCGGCTACATCGGCAGCCATGCCGTGCTCGCGCTGAAGGCGGCGGGCGTCGGCGTGGTCGTGCTGGACGACCTCTCCACCGGCCGGCGCGCCGCCGTTCCCGACGGCGTGCCCTTCGTGCAGGGCAGTGCCGGCGATGCGGAGCTGGTGGCCGACACGATCGCGCGGCACGGCGTGGACGCCGTCATGCACTTCGCCGGCTCCATCGTCGTCCCGGAATCGGTGGAGAAGCCGCTCGCCTACTACCGCAACAACACGGTCAACAGCCACGCGCTGATCGAGACGGCGGTGCGCAGCGGGGTGGAGCGCTTCGTCTTCTCCTCCACCGCCGCCGTCTACGGCATGCCGGACACCCTGCCGATCGCGGAGGATTCGCCGGCGCGGCCGATCAACCCCTACGGCGCCTCCAAGCTGATGACGGAGACGATGCTGCGCGACACCGGCGCCGCGCACGGCCTGCGCTACGGCATCCTGCGCTATTTCAACGTGGCCGGCGCCGACCCGGAGGGGCGGTCGGGGCAGTGCGGCAAGGCGGCCACCCACCTCATCAAGATCGCCGCCCAGGTGGTGACCGGCCAGCGGCCGGACATGACCATCCACGGCGACGACTACGACACCCCGGACGGCACCTGCGTGCGCGACTACATCCACGTCAGCGACCTCGCCGACGCGCATGTCCGCCTGATCCAGCATCTGGCGGGTGGCGGCGACAGCGTGACGCTGAACTGCGGCTACGGCCGCGGCTATTCGGTGCGCGAGGTTCTGGCGGCGGTCGAGCGTGCCACCGGCCGGCCGCTGCCGGTGCACGTGGGGCCGCGCCGGGCCGGCGATCCGCCGGCGCTGGTGGCGGGGGCGGACCGCATCCGCGCGACGCTCGGCTGGCGGCCGCGCCACGAGGACCTCGACCTCATCGTCCGCAGCGCGCTGGCGTGGGAGCGCAAGGTGGCGGACGGGGCGGTGTAGGGCGCATCCCTTCGGCGGTGACATCCGGTGCGCAGTCACGCTATATGGTCGGCGCCGCACAGTCGCCGGAAGGGAGCCTCGCCGTGGCGCGCCAGAGCTTTTACGCCGTCTACGTCCTGTTCAAGACCGAGGAAGAGGCCGCCGCCTGGGAGGCCGGCCTGCCGCCGCAGCCGGCCGAAGGCCCGGCAGGCTGGGAGCTGCTTCCCTCCACCGCGCTGCGCGACGACCAGGGCGGCTATTTCGACGGCGTCTTCCGCAAGGTGACCGGCCACGACGCCGACACCATCGCCGCGATCGTCCGCGGCGCGCCCGAGCGCTGCTACGAGCCGCGCAAGGACGGTTTCGTGTGGACCGACATGGCGGCGCTGGCCAAGGGCAGGCCCGAGAAATTCGCCAAGAGCTACGTCTCGGCGGCAGAGGGTGAGGAACTCAGTGGCGGCGTCGGCATCGTCGGCGGCGGCGGCGGCGGCGGCGACTATTGAGGCTATGCGTCGCCGCAAGGCGGCGCTGCGGCTCGCTCGTGCTCCTGCGCGGCCATATAACCCGCCGACACCTCCTTCAACTGGCGGAGGGCGTCGGCCACGACGGGCATCAGGACTTTGCTCTCGCCCTTGAAGTGCACCATTGTGCGGCCCAGAAGATCCCAAACGTGAATTTTCTGGCCGGGCACGAAACTGTGATTGTACCGGTCGCACGGCAAGAATGAAACGACGGCATCATCGTACGTCACCTGGCTGGGACGCCCCTCCACGAGGTAGGGGCCCAGCATGGAAGAGAGGACGTATTGATCGCCATACCAACCTTTGACGCCGTCCGGATGAAAGGCGCGCAGTTTCGGGGACAGGTCGATCCGATCGTAAGTGCCCACCGCCTTGCGGAAGAGCCGACGCGCCGCCGCACCGCCGCGCGCCACCAGCACTCCTCCCTGGAAGGGCATCGGCGGTGCGCCCTCTGCAACACGAAAGCCGATTTCCGCGGTCGGGCGGACAGTGACGCCGACGTCGAACGGGCGTGCGAAGGTCACCGGGCGGACGACCAAAACGTCCGTGTCGAGAAAAACCACCATTTCATCATCGGCAAGCCCGTCGACGAACGCGGCCTGGGCCACCATGCGATCGTACATGACGGTGTCGAAGGTAGCCGGGTGGCGCACCACCGCATCCAGTTCGAGCGAGCCGTCGAAGCTTGTCTGCTCGTCGGTCAACATCACGACACGGCAATCAGGGTGTGCGGTGCGGATGCCGTCGACCGCAAGGGCAATCATCTCCCGGTCGCCCTTCTCTACCTCTCCGCCCCTCGCGGTGTGAAAGAAGGCAAAGATCATGACGGGCTTCCCAGGTTGCTGCGATTGCAAGCAATAAGAACTTCCATATGGCGGTCAGCAATGCCGATAGCGAGCCATCGCTCGACCGTCCACCCGGCACGTTGAAGAAGTGCGCGCAGTCCGACCTCGTCGAAGTCGTTGATCCAGCCATGTGCGCGGCGGTAGGCCAGCGCCTCGTCGGTTCCGATGCAGTAGCTCATCACGAGGCGCGGCGCTGTCTTGGCGATTCGGGCGAGCACTTCGGCCGGATTCCTCAGATACTCCATGACGCCGAGCATCAGCACGGTATCGAAGCGGTCCTCCGGAAAAGTTGTCATGTCGTCAAGGTTCACGACAAGACAGTCTTCACGGCGCTTAACCACGTCGCTTGGCGTGTATCGGCACGATGGCAGCAGGTAATTCCCGACGGCCATGCCTCCGGCACCGAGATCCAGCACGGAATTGCCGCTTGGGACGAGCATTGCAGCCAACCGGGCGCGCGCGACCCAGCGTCCCTGGACGCTGGCCGAACTTTGCCAGCGCGCGGCGCCTGCCTTCTGTTGGTCGGCGTAACGACGAACGACGAGCGACCATTCGGCGCTAAGAACCTGGAATTCGGGGTGGTCATCAATCCAGGCATCGAGAAAGCGCCGGCAACCCTCGAACGATCCGTAGTCGTCGAATACGATGATGCCGCCCGGCGGAATGCGGCCTGTCAGACGTTCAAGGCAAACGCGGATCGATTCCACCCAGTCGCAATCGATGTGCGCGAGCGCTACCGCCTCATCGCCATGCAGTGTTTCGCGGAAATCGCCCTTCAAGAGGCAGATGGAATCGCGTTTCAGATCCAAGCCGGCATCACGCAGGTTGTCGACAACGAACGGGGCCAGATCGTCGACGCGATCCAGATAGTTTCTGTCCGTTGGGGATGAAGACTGGCGGGCAACGAAGCGCCGGTAAACCTCATTGGCGTGGGGACCGTCGTCGGCTCCCGGCGCCGGCATCATGGCAAACACATCATACAGACGAAGTGGCCGGCCAAGTGTCTTTGCATGGCCGATTACGATGGCGGAGCCTCCCATGGCCACGCCCGCCTCGACGATGATGCCCGGCACACGGTCCTGCTCGATGATTTCCACGGCATGGACCAACTGTTCCAGTTTCCGATTACCCGCACAGAAGGTGAGGGCGCGGTCGCGCACATGCGCGATCGACCGAGCGACCGCCGGCTTCACGCGCGACCGTCCTTGCCAATGATGGTACGGATACGGGCGATATAGTCGCTCATCATCGGCCTGTATGTGTGCATTCGGCCTTCGAAGCGTGCAAAATCGTAATGTGCGATCTGACTCTCGGCATCGGCGTCGATCAAAGGAAAATCGAAGGTGTGAGCAAATCCCTCGTGCCGGCGGTCATAAGGCACAAGGAAGCTGGGGATTCCCATGGACAGGCATTTGAGATGGGCGTGCACGCGATTCCCGAAATGCGCGTCGGCCGCCGCATAAAGGCTGAGATAGGAGGAATAGTCTGCGCTATCGAAAACATCGATTCCCAGACGAGCGGCTTCCGCAATCAATGTCTCGTCGCACGGGCTCTGGTGCAATGCCAGCACGTACCGTCGCGCTGGCAACAGGCGACGCGCGGCGTGCATGATGTTGACCTGTTCCTGCAGGCGACCGACATCACGGTCGGTGACCGTTACCACCACCAGACCGTACACGGCTTTGCGCTGGAAGCCGCGATCCACATCGTCAACAGGGAAGGCCACCGGACAACCGGTCATAACGACCGCCTCGGCACGATCGGCAAGACCGGCCCTCAGATAGTCCGCCGACATGGCGCACCTGACGGAGAAGAGGGGGAAACGCTCCAGCATTGCACTGACGAAGCGCGCGGATTCGGAGGTCAGTCCGCGCGTCAGGGTATGATCCTCGTGCAGGCCCAGACCGAGTGCGATAACCGGCACCCGAATTTTTTCGAGAGTCGTCCTATCGAAGCCGGGTGCAAATGTAAGATCATCCTTCAGACTGTTCGCACCCGCGACGACAAGACACCGCGTCTCGTTGATTCGTTCGATGTGCTGCCCCCCCACCGTTACCCGTGACGAGAACTGGTGACGTGGAGGAAAGCCGATCAACTGGATCGCGGAATCAAGGATGAATCCATCGCCAACGTTGACTCGCTTTGGCGCACCTAGCGGAACGAGGTAAGGGGTGAGAACCGAGTACCCGCGCTCGCTCAAGAAGCCATTCCCGCTCAAAATAATGCCTGACGCGAGCATGTAGGAATTGGTTAGGTCCATGCAAGCACAATGTGGCTCCGCCCGGAATGACCGGGCACACGCCTGTCAGGTAAGGAAGTTCCGCCAGAAGGCGACCAGTTCCCGCTCCTCGCGTTCAAGCGTGTAGCGCGCGGCGGTGGCGCGGCCGGCGGCGATGCGCGTCTCGGCGGTGCCGCCGCGCACCGCCGTCAGGCACGCGGCGAGCTGGCGGACGGCGCTGTCGAGGTCTTCCCCATCCGCCCACCAGCCGTTCTCGGCGCTGGCGTACTCGCGCCCGCCGTCGCCCAGGAAGCCGGTGACGGCGCAGCCGCTGGCCATCGCCTCCAGCCCGGTCAGCCCGATGCCCTCCAGCCGTGCCAGCGACAGGAAGACGGCCGACTCTCCCATCACCCGGGCCACCAGCCCTTCGGCCGCGTCCTTCAGGATGGCCCAGCGGACGCCGGCGTGCTCCGGGTGCTCGGCGCGCAGCAGGTCGCGGATGTATTCCATCTCGTGCGGCCGCTTGCGCGGGATCGCGGCGATGCGCAGCTGCTTGGGCCGGGGCCGGTACAGCGCCGGATCGATGGCCAGGTGCGCGGTGGCGACGGGCAGGCCGGGGAAGCGGCGGCGCAGGAAGGCGGTGACGACGTCGCCGGTGGACAGCGCCGCCTCGATCCCGAAGCCGGAGAAGTCGCGGGCCCCGTGGAGGCCGAAGGCGACGTAATAATGGTTCTGGCAGAGCAGCACCTTGCGCGCCGGGGTGTTGGCGACGCCGCGCAGGGTGAAGCGGCTGTCCTCGCCGATCACCACCACGTCGCGGGGGGACAGCACCACCTCGTCCGCCGACAGGATTGGCACGTCGGGGGCGGCGAACCAGTCGGGCCGCTCCACGTGCTTGTGCACGATCGCCGCGTCGAAACCGTTGCGGCGCAGCGTATCGACGTGGCGGTACGACACCTTGATGCCGCCGGTGATCCGCCCCTGCTCGCAATAATAGAGAATTCGTCCCATCCGCTGCGCCCCGCCGACCCCGCTCGTGCCAGGAGATAGCATCCGGCGCCGGCCTTCGTCACGACCGAAAGCGGTATCCTCTATCCCATGACGAAGGCCGGAGTTGACAGGGATCCGTGTATCCTGCGACTACCCGCATGTTGTCGGCGACGCGTGCGCCGCACACAAGAGTTTGTTCATGCAGAGGTTGTTATGACGCAGGCTGCGCAACCGGACGGTAGCATCGCGGTCGCCACGGAAGACCCCGACGCGCTGTTCCAGCAGGCGGTGGCGCTGGCCCGCGCGCAGCGGGCGGACGAGGCGGTCGGCTTGTTCGTCCGCGTCGCGTCGCTCAAGCCGAAGGATCCGCGCCCCGCCTTCAGCCTGGGCCTGCTGCACCAGGGCAAGGATCCGGCGACGGCCGAGCGCTGGCTGCGCGAGGCGCTGACGCGCGACCCCGAGCACGCGACGGCGCGCTTCACGCTGGGCGCGCTTCTCGGCATGCAGCGCCGCGACCGCGAGGCGGCGGAATGCTTTCGCGGGGTGTTGAGGCGCGCACCCCACCACGCCGACAGCCACGCCAACCTCGCCACCCTGCTGACCCGCCTAGGCGAGGACGACGACGCGCGCTACCACCTGCACCGCGCGGTGGAACTGAAACCCGACGACGCCCCCAAGCGTTATGCGCTGGCCGTGGCGCTGCACAAGACGCACCGCCTGGACGAGGCGGCGGAGCAGTTCCGCGCCGTGCTGCGGCTGCGCCCCGACGACCTGGACACGCTGTACAACCTGGGCGTCACGCTGCCGCCGCTGCGCCGCGAGGCGGAGGCGCTGGAGTGTTTCGAGCGTATCCTGGAACTGGACCCGCAGAACGTCGGCGGCACCTATCAGCTGGGCCGCCTGCTGATCACGCAGGGGCGCGCGGCGGACGCCGTGGCGATCCTCAAGCGCGCGCACGCGCTGGAGCCCGACCATGCGGAGGCGCTGCGCTATCTGGCGCGCGCCAGCACCATGGCCGGCGAGACCGCGCCCGAGGAGAAGCTGCTGCGCCGCATCCTCGCCATCGCGCCGGAGGACGGCCGGGTGCGCCATCGCCTGGGCCAGATCGTGCGCGACCGCGGCGAGACGGAGGAGGCGTTCGCGCACTTCGCCGCCGCCGCCGCCGACCGCGCGGTGCGGGAAGAGGCGCTGGCCGCCCTGCGCAAGTTGGCGATCGATCTGGGCCGGCGCGCGGAATACATGGAGTTGGCAAGGACATTCCCCTCCACCTACCAGCTGTGGCTGGACGAGCACCACGAGCTGGACGAGGAGGACCGCCCGGCCATCGTCGCGCGCATCGCCGGCATGGCCGTGCACCCGCGCTTTTCCGTGGTGCTGCCGGTCTACAACCCGGCGCTGGAGTTCCTGGATGCCGCCATCCGTTCGGTGCGCGACCAGATCTACCCGCACTGGGAGCTGTGCATCGCCGACGACGCCTCCACCGACCCGGCGGTGCGCACGCTGATCGAACGGCACATGGCGGAGGAGCCGCGCATCAAGGCGGTGTTCCGCGCCGAAAACGGCCACATCGCCGCCGCCAGCAACAGCGGGCTGGAGATCGCCACCGGCACCCACGTCGGCTTCCTCGACCACGACGACCTGTTCAGCGAGCACGCGCTGTACGTGATGGCCGAGGCGCTGAACGAGCATCCCGACGCCGAGTTGGTCTACAGCGACCACGACCTCGTCGACGAGTTCGGCACCCGCCACAACCCGTATTTCAAAGGCGGCTGGGACCTCGACCTGTTCTACGTGCACAACTACGTCTGCCACCTCGCCGTCTACCGGCTGGACCGGGTGCGGGCGGTCGGCGGCTTCCGCCTGGGCACGCACGGCAGCCAGGATTGGGACCTGACCCTGCGCGTGATCGAGCAGATCGAGCCGCGGCACATCCACCGCGTTCCCTTCATCCTGTACCACTGGCGTGCCATCGCCGGCTCCACCGCCGCCGACCCGAACGCCAAGCCCTACAGCACCGTCGCGGCGCTGCGCGCGCTGCGCGACCATTTCGAGCGCATCGGCGTGAAAGCCGGCGTGGAGGAAACGACGGCCGGCTACCGCGTGCGCCGGCCGCTGCCGGATCCCGCACCCCGCGTCAGCGTCATCGTGCCGACCAAGGACCGGCTGGACTTCCTGAAGCCCTGCATCGAGGGCGTGCTGACCGGCACCGACTACCCGGGCGAGATCGAGGTGCTGATCGTCGACAACGGCAGCACCGATCCCGACACGCTGGCCTACATGGAGATGCTGGAGCGCACGGCGCGCGCGCGCGTGCAGCGGGCGCCGGGGCCGTTCAACTACGCGGCGCTCAACAACGACGCGGTGCGGCTGACCACCGGCACGATCCTGTGCTTCCTCAACAACGACACCGAACCGCTGGAGCGCGACTGGCTGAGCGAGATGGTGGTGCAGGCGGTGCGGCCGGAAATCGGTGCGGTCGGTGCCAAGCTGTACTACCGCGACGGCACGGTGCAGCACACCGGCGTGGTGACCGGCCTGGGCGGCATCGCCGGGCACCACCACCTGGGCCTGACGCGCGACGATCCCGGCTATTACGCCCGCGCCCGCGCCATCCACGCGGCAGCCGCCGTGACCGGCGCCTGCCTGGTGATGCGGCGGGCGGTGTTCGATGCGGTGGGCGGCTTCGACGCCGAGAACTTCCACGTGAACTTCAACGACGTCGACCTGTGCCTGAAGATCAACGCGGCCGGGTACCGCGTGCTGATGAACCCACACGCCGAGCTGCACCACTATGAATCCGCCTCGCGCGGCATCTATCTGACGCCGCACAAGAAGATGCTGCTGGAAACCGAAGGCGACCGGCTGTGGGCCAAGTGGGGGCGCACGCTGCTGGAGGACCCGTTCTACAACCCCAACCTGTCGCTCAGCCATCCCTTCCATCTGGCCGAGGAGCCGCGCGTCGTCAAACCGTGGGCACCGGAGGAGGGGGAGCGCGTGTGGGACGACCTCTACGCCGTGCTGAAGCGGGCGCGCGGGGGCGACGAGATCGAAGCCTGAGCGGAGGCGGCGAGAAAGGGCGATGACCGACTACTACGCGCCCGGAAGCCTCAGCATCGGCTTCTACGACGTCATGAGCGCGGTGTGCCACCGGCACCTGGATGGCGACGTGGCGTTCTACGCCGCTCTCGCCGGTTCGCCGCCGCGTGCGATCCTGGAGGCGGGGGTGGGCACCGGACGGGTCGCCTGGGCGCTGGCCGAACGGGGGTACGAGGTCACCGGGTTCGACCGCTCGCCGGACATGCTGGCCGCCGCCGAACGCAACCGGCCGCCGGGGCTGGCCGCGCGGCTGGCGGTGGGCGAACTGACGGCGTTCGATTTCGGTCGCCGGTTCGACCTGGTGATCGCGCCCTTCTACGTCTTCAACCACCTGCACACCGACGCGGAGCGGCGGGCGGGGCTGGCCCGCCTGAACGCGCACCGGGCGGATGGGGGGCGCATCGTGCTGCACCTCGCCGGTGCCGCGGTGCTGTCCGCCGACATCCCGGAGGCGACGCTGGCGGATCAGCGGACCACCGTCCGTTTCGATGAGCACGACGCGATGCTGCAGGTGCGCATCGCCGGCCGCGAAGTCGACCGGCAGCGGCAAGTCTGCGCCCAGCACGTGGAGTACGCGCTGCTCCACGCCGACGGGCGCGTGCTGCACAGGAGCGTGGAGACGCTGCGCTACGCCTGGATGACGGACGGGCAGTTGGCTGCGCTGCTGGACGAGGCGGGGCTGCGGCTACTCGACCGCCGCAGCGGCTTTGCCGACGCGGCGGGGGTGGAGGACATCCTGGTGCTTGGCTGACGCCTTGTCCTCGCAGAGCGCCCTCATAGAGCGCCCTCATAAAGCGCTTGATGACGGCGGACGGACTCAGCAACGCCGACCGTGGCGGGAATGTGCGCCTGAAGTTCGCCCCACAGATCCGGCTCGTCCAGCGCACGGGCCAGCGTGGCGGCGAGCGCAGGGGCCGAGCCGGCGGTGAAGTGCAGGCCGTTCACGCCGTCCGCCACGCGCTCGGCCATGCCGCCGATGTCGGAACAAATGACGGGGCGCCTGTGGGCGAACGCCTCCTCGATCACCAGGGGCGCGTTTTCCCACCAGATCGACGGCATGACCACCCAGTCGACCTTGCGGATCAGCTCCGGCACGCGGGCGGCGTCGTAGAGGCCGTGCCAGCTCACCACGCCGGCCAAGTCCTTCAGCTTCGCCTCGAATCGCTCCTTGAAGTCGTCGGTCTGGAACAGCATGCCGCCGTGCAGGTGCACCGCGAAGTCGCGCCGCCCGGCGCGCACCAGCGCGTCCGCCGCGTCCAGCAGGACGTTGGCGCCCTTGTACAGGTTGATGTGCCCGAAGAAGCCGAAGACGTTGCGCCGCCCGCCCTGCGGCAATGGACGCGCCGGAGTCGGCTCCACCGGGGCGCGCCCGTTCGGCAGCACCGTGATGCGCTCGGCCTCCAGCCCCCAATCCACGTAGCGCTGCTTGAGGAAATGGCTGGGCGCCACGAAGCGGTCGACCAGCGACAGCATCCCCTTGATGTGCCGCTCGCGCAGCGAGAACTTCCAGGCGTCGGCCGACGGGAAGCAGCCGTGGCAGGCGTCGTGCGTGGCGCGCTGGCACAGCGTGTCGTCCGGCGCCTTCAGCATCGTGCCGTCGCGGTGGCAGATCGGATAGTAGTCGTGCAGCGTGAAGACGATCTTCGCCTTGGGCAGCACCCGGCGCACCACGAACAGCATCTCCACGCCGATCATCAGCGCGTGGTGGAAGTGGACCACGTCCGGCCGGAAGCTGGTCAGCAGCCCCTCCAGGTCCGGCACGACGCCGCCGAGGTCGAGCTGGGACAGGAAGAAGCGGTCGGCGTGCCCGGTCCACAGAAGGATCTCGTCGGCCGAGCGCCCCACCGTCTGGAACCGCGTTCCCGGCTTGGGATCGCGCTGCTGCGCCATGGCGCAGCCGAGGAACATGGCATCGACGTCGCCGTCCGCCTTCATCGCCCGGAACAACTCGTGCGCCACGATCTCCGTGCCGCCGGGGTGCAGGGCGGGGTGGTTGTGGACGATGTAGAGGACGCGCAGCTTGGGCATGGCGGTGGGCTTACTCGGCGGGCAACGGGGCGAGGTCGGCGGCAAGCTCGGCAAGGGCAGGGTAGGGACGCGCCATCACCGCGCCCATCAGGTCGCGCCAGCGGCGGTCGTGCCGCCACTGGTTGTAGAGGTTGGCCGCCGTCTGCGTGTAGCCGGGGTGCAGCTCGATCGACTGGCGTTCGTAGTGGTAGAGCGCCGATTCCGGCACGTAGGCGATCTCGTGCCCGGCCGCCCGCACCTTGAGGCACAGGTCGGAATCCTCGAAGTCGCCGACCACGTACTCCTCGTCGAAGCCGCCGAGGGATTCGAAGACCGCGCGCCGCACCAGCATGGTGGCGGCGGTCACGCCCGGCACCAGACGGGCGACGCAGGCCGCCGGGTATTCGCGCGGGTAGCCCTTGTGGTAGTGGTGGTTGTACCAGCGGCCCTGCACGTCGCGGTCGAAGTAGAGGCCGGCGTGCTGGAGCGAATCGTCGTCGAACAGCAGCTTCGGCCCGGCCATGGCGATGTGGCTGTGCGCCGCCACCGTGGCCTGCAGCGGCGCCATCCAGCCGGGCGCCACCGGCACCACGTCGGAATTCACGAACAGCAGCGCGTCGGACCGCGCCGCCGCGGCCCCGGCGTTGCAGGCCGAGGAGAAGCCGAAGTTGCCGCTCATCACCACCAGCGTGGCGGGCAGGGCGTAGAGGCGCACGAGCATGCGCAGGATGTGCTCAACCTGATCGCGCTGCTCGGGCGAATCGAGCACGTAGATCAGCTCGGCCCCGGCCATGGCGGGGTCGAGCGCGAAGGCCCCGAACTGGAAACGCAGGTAGTCCAGGTTGCGGTACAGCGGGATGACCAGTGACACGGCCGGCCCGTCGGTGGGCGTGCCGATGGCGATCACCTCGGGCGCGCGCTTCTCCGCCAGAACGGCGCGCTGCAGCGACGCGACCGGGGTGGCCAGCGTCTCCTCGATCACGTGCGGGGTCAGCCGCGACTGCGGCACCGCGCCCAGCACGTCGTCACGCCCCTGGCGCGGCGTCGCGGCCCGCAACGGCGGAGCCACGTCCAGCACCCGGCCGGAGCGCAAGACCACCTCGAACCGGTACTGGAACACGGGATAGGCGGGCGCGTCGCCGGGCAGGAAGGTCGCGAATCCGATGTTGGCGTCGCTCAGCGGGTGCGGGCTACCGGCGTACGCCTGCTCCACGTCGGGCCGCGGGAAACGCGCGAAAGGCGCGTCCAGCGTGCGGCGGGCGCCGTCGGGTGCCACGGCCACGATGCGCTCGACCGCGCCGTAGGGATCGCGCAGCCAGCCTTTGACGAACAGCCCCCCGGCGCCGTGGCCGAGCGCCAGGTCGATGCCGGCGCCGACCGGGTCGGCGGGGTTGCGGACCTCGCGCGGCGCCACCGGCGCGCCGAGCTGCGCCTCGCGCAGCACGGCGGCGGCGGTCTGGTTCCGCACCGCTTCGGCGCCCAACGCACGCAGCACGTACTGGCGCGTCTCGCGGGACGGGCCGGCCCGCCCGTCGGACAGCCAGTCGACGAGCCGGCGTGGCGCCGCGGGTGGAATGCGCCGGCAGCACACGCCGGCCTCGCCGAACAGCACCAGGGCGGCGGGTGGGCGGCCGGACTCGGCAAGGCCGACCAGAAGGTCGAAGGCCAACGCCCCGGCAGCGCCGGCGCGCACCGCCGGTTCGAACGGGTTGCGCCAGAGCCGTGCCGTGCCGAGGACGACGGCCGTCTCGATGGCGCCGATGCCGAGGGGCAGCGCCCCCCGGCAGTGCACATAGCCGGGCGCCGCCGCCACCATGGCCGCCGGCGTGCCGGGCGGGGGGAAGAGCGCGTCGAGCAGGGCCCGGCAGGCCATCACATAGTCCGGATCGGCCTGCTGCTGGAACAGCGCGGCGGCGCCGTCGAGCAGCGACTTGAGCGTCCGCGCGAAGTCGCGCGGGTCGAGGTCGCGCAGCAGTTCCACCAGGGGGGCAACGCCGTCCGCGCCGGATGGGGTGATCGTCGCCCGCGCCACCACCGCGCCGCCGGTATCGGTCAGCGCGAGCACGCCGCCACCCGACAGCGCCGGGACGCGCGCGATGACGAGCGCCCGGTGTCCGCCGCCGGCTGCGCGGTCGAACCGGGAAATCAGGTGTGGGCGCTTGAGCGGCTGCCCGTCGAGGACCGGCGCGAGCGGGCCGGTGATCGGCTGCGCGGCCTGGACGATGATGGCGGCAACGGCCGAGGACAGGCGCACGACACGCACGGATCCCAGCGCGGCGGCTTCGTCCTCGGACGGGGAGGCGGATTCGGGCATCGTCACGGAATCGTAGCCAACAAAAAAGGAGAGAGCCGCTTCCTTACAGCAAGGAACGGCTCTCTCCCATGTTCGAAAACGGTGATCAGCTGACGATGAAGTACCGGCTCGGGTCGCTCTGCAGGTTCGCCAGCGTCAGGCCCTTGAGCGTCAGCGTGACCGAGTTGCCGGTGCCGAGGCTGAGGACCACGTTGCCCGACGGGTCCTGCGACAGGTGCGACACGACGTCCGACGCCTGGTTGAGCGTGAGGCCGTTGATGTTGCGGGCGAGCTGGATGCGGTCACCCGAGGTAAAGTCGAGCACCACGTCCTGGCCGCCGGTCGAGGAGATGACGAAGGTGTCGTTGCCCAGGCCACCACCCAGCACGTCGTTGCCGGCGCCGCCGTAGATCACGTCGTCGCCCTGGCCGCCGAAGATCGAGTCGGCACCCTGGCCGCCGAACAGAACGTCGCTGCCCTGGTTGCCGTAGAGGACGTCGTTGCCGACCTCGCCGTAGAGCACGTCGTTGTGCAGGTTGCCGTACAGGACGTCCTGGTCCTGGCCGCCGAAGACCACGTCGTTGCCCTGGCCGCCGAACATGGTGTCGTTGCCGGTCGTGCTCGACACCGTGTCGTTGCCCAACTCGCCGAACAGCACGTCGTTGCCGACGCCGCCGCCGACCACGTCGTTGCCGGCGCCGCCGTAGTTCAGGTCGTCACCCTCGCCGCCGATGATCGAGTCGGAACCGCCGCCGCCGAACTGCGAGTCGTTGCCGCCGCCGCCGTCGAGCGTCGCGTTGCCGCCGCCGGCGATCACGAGGTCACCGCCGGTCGAGCCGCTGACCTGAACCGGAACGTTGCTGGTGTTGTCGATGATGACCCTGTTGGTCGAGGTCGACAGCGTCACCGTGGCGGTGGTCTGGCCCGCGGTGGTGGGGAGCGTCACCCGCTGCAGGGCCTGCTCGGACGCGTTGATGTGATCCAGAATGTTCGAGATCACGTCCTTGTGGACCTGCGAAATGGTCTTGTTGCTGTCAATGATACCGCCGGCAACAGTGGCCATGGGGATAACTCCTTTAGGTCGGCAAAAACTTTCCGCCTATGTACCTCAAACACCACCCACCGCAAAGGGGAATTCCCCAATGGCGTGCAATTCATCGTCCGACCGGACAGGTTTGTTGCCGTAAGCTCACAGATTCACGGCAAGTGGTGACGCTTGCGGCGGAGAGTCGCCGTAGAGGAGAGGCGATCTGACCGAGTGGCCCGCCGGCGGCGGCTCGGACACCGGGAAATCATGGACGCGCGGGCGGGGTGCCCGGGTATTTTCAGCCCTTGTTTACCAACTTGCGGTAATGCCCATGGCGGGCGGCGCCGGAGGTCCGGCGGCCGTCGGGATGATGGTGCGAAGGACGGACAGCATGGCGACGGTGAGCACGACGGCAACCAGCATCACGTCCGGTGCCGGCTCCGACACGCTGGTGATCACCGGCGGGGCCCTCACCGCGGCGTCGCTCACCACCATCACCGGGTACGCGGCGCTGCAGATCAACACCAACGCGGCGCACGTGGTGACTCTGCCGGCGGGCATCGGCACCGCCGGGTCCACTTTCACGCTGACCGCCAACAGCACCATCGGCGTCACCGTCAGCGCCGCCGCCTTCATCACGACGAACATCAAGCTGAACGCCACCGCCTTCACCGGTGACGACACCCTGATCGCCGGCCCGGCGGACGACACCCTTGCCGGCGGTGCCGGGCGCGACAGCCTGGACGGCGGCGCCGGGGCCGGCAACGACATCGTGGACGGCGGGGCGGACAACGACCTGATCCTCGGCGGAGCGGGCAACGATTCGCTCTCCGGCGGACTCGGGTCCGACATACTCTATGGCCACCGCGGTGCCGACCTGTTGTACGGCGGAGAGGGGAACGACACGCTGTTCGGCGGCCAGGACGCCGACGCGGTGTGGGGCGGCGACGGCAACGACCTGCTGTACGGCCACGCCGACGCCGACGCGCTGGCGGGCGAGGGGGGCGCCGACACGCTGTTCGGCGGCCAGGGCACCGACGCGCTCTCCGGCGGGGGCGGCAACGACGTGCTGACCGGCGAGATGGAAGCCGACACCCTGTCGGGGGGCGAAGGAAACGACGTGCTGTACGGCAACCAGGGCGCCGACCAGCTGCTGGGCGAAGGCGGCGCCGACACCCTGTTCGGTGGCCAGGACAACGACGCCGTGCACGGCGACGACGGCGAGGACCTGGTGTTCGGCAACAACGGCGACGACACCCTGCGCGGCGGGTCCGGAAACGACACGCTGTACGGCGGCCAGGGCGCCGACCAGATGTACGGCGATGTCGGCGCGGACGTGCTGTTCGGCAACGCCGGCAACGATACGCTGACGGGCTTTGCCGATGGCGACCGCTTCGCCTTCGGCGCCGGCCAGGGCGACGACGTGATCACCGACTTCGCGTTCAACGACGGCGACCGCATCCAGATCACCGCCGGCCTGACGTACACGCTCAGTTCGATCACCACCGGGACGGTCGTTTCGTTCACCGGCGGCGGATCGGTGACGCTGGTCGGCGTCGCCAGGGCGACCGTGACGTCCGACTGGTTCGTCACCGGAACCTGAGGGAATACACCTGAGGGAATACACGGGGGCGCGGCCAAAGCCGTTGCCAGGAGCGGCAACGCTCTGGCATCAATAGCCGCGCCGCCCCACCGTTTTACGATTTCCAGGTTTCGTATCGTGATCCGTCCGTCCGCGTTCCTGCTGCCCACCGCGATCGGCCAGGCCGTCGCCCACCGTCTCGGCCGCGACCGGCTGTGCCGCCCCATCGTCATCGGCGCCACCGGCGGGTCCGGCACGCGCGCCGTGCGCGCCGTGCTGGAGCGCGCCGGGGTGTTCATGGGCGCCAACGTCAACAACGTCGGCGACGCGATGGACTACGAACCGCTGCTCGACGAGCTGATCAACCAGATCCTCGACGAGACGCACTCGCTCGACTACGACGTCGGCCGCCTGTCGCCGCGCCTGCGCGAGCCGGCCATCGCGCGGCTGAAGAACCAGATCCGCGTCTATCTGAAGGACCGGCCGCGCGACGGCACGATGTGGGGCTGGAAGAACCCGCGCTCCATGTACATCCTGCCGCTGATCCACGCGGTGTTCCCGGAGGTGGTCTTCGTGCACGTCGTGCGCGACGGCCGCGACATGGCGATCTCCACCAACCAGTGGCAGTTCAGGAAGCACTACCACGCCATGTTCGGCAAGACGGCCAGCGAGGAGGAGGTGCCCGTCGCCTCGTGCGCGCTGTGGGGCCGCGCCAACCTGGGTGCGGCAGAATGGGGCGAGCGCGTGCTGGGCGAGCGCTACGTCCGGCTGCGCTTGGAGGATCTCGTCACCACCCCGGTGGAGACCACGGCCGACCTGCTGCGCCGCCTCGGCATCGATCCGGCGCGGGCGGCCGACGCCGCGTCCGTCCTGGAGAAGCCGCCGTCGCTCTACCGCTGGCAGCGCCACCTGACCGAGGACACCGTCCGCGAGCTGGAAGAGGTGAGCGGCGAGGCGCTGCGCCGATTCGGCTACCCGCCGGCCAGCACGGTTCCGGCCGCCGCCGCGTGACCTCCACGGTGAACAACCGTGCCCTGGTGGTGCTGGGGATGCACCGCAGCGGCACGTCGGCGCTGGCCGGCACCTTCCACAAGCTGGGTCTCGACTTCGGCAGCAACCTGATGCCGCCGGAGGAGGGGTCCAACGAGATGGGCTTCTGGGAGCACAACAGCATCGTGCCGATCCACGAGCGCACGCTGCGCGCGCTGGATTCGCACTGGAGCGACCCGGCCCCGCTGCCCGTCGGCTGGACCGAACGGCCGGAGGTGCGGGAGCTGGCGCGCGAGATCGTCGAGGTGCTGCGCCACGACTTCGACCGGCCCGGCGACTGGGGGATGAAGGACCCGCGGATGTGCCGGCTGCTGCCGCTGTGGCTGCCGCTGTTCGCCGAGGTCGGGGCCCGCCCGGTCTTCGTCGTGACCAGCCGCCATCCCTACGAGGTGGCGCGGTCGCTGGCCAAGCGCGACGGCATGACCCTGGACCGCTCCTACGAGCTGTGGTACCGCCACATGGCCGAGGCCGAGCTGTACAGCCGCGGGCATCCGCGCGTCTTCCTGCGCTACGAGGCGCTGCTGGCCGATTGGCGCGGCTCCGTCGGGCGGGCCTTGAAGGCGCTGGACTTCCCGGCGCTGCTGGGCGGCATGGCGGCGCACGGGGCGGAGATCGACGCCTTCCTCACCCCGGCGTTGCGCCACAACGCCGCCGACGACGCGCAGTTCCGCGCCGAGGCGCCCGATCACGTGCAGCGCCTGCACGCGCGGTTTTCGGCAACATCGCCAGGGGGCTGGATCGGCCGCCTGATGCAAATCCTGCGTGGGCGCCCGTCGTTCGGCGGGTGACCGCGCCTCCAGGGTCTTAGGTGACGCATGACGCCCGCACGCACGCTCCTCGTCCTCGCCGCGGATCCGGCGGACGCCGCCGGTATCGAAGCGCTGGCCGCCGACGCCCGGCCGTCGGTCCCCTGGAACGTGATTCGCGGCGACGGCACGGCGACGGACGAGGCCATTCGCCGCGCCGACCTGGTGATCGACCTGAACGGCGCCAACCTGAACGGCGCAGGTGCCGGTGGAAAGACTCTGCGCCTGGCCCCGGATCTGGCGCCACCACGCCTCTTTCGTCCGCTGCCGGAGGCGCCGGGCCGGGCGCTGGAGCGCATCCTGGTGGCGGTGGAGCCCGGTGGAACGCTGACCGCCGACGCCGTCGTGGCGCTGGCCGGCGGGCTGGCCCGCCGCGCCGCCGTCACCCTGGGCACGCGGTCGGCGGCGACCTTCCTCGCGTGGCCGGCGCTGGACGGCATCGCCGTGCGCGCCGCGGCCGGCGACGATGCGTGGCTGGACCTGATGGCGCAGCACGATCTGGTGGTGACGGCGGACGCCGAGACCGCGGTGCTCGCCAACGCGCTGCTGAAGCCGGCGGTGCTGCTGGATGGGGCGGCACCGCTGCCGTTTGTCTTCACGGCGGAGATCGCGACGCTGGACGACGTGGTGGCGGGCCTGAACCTTGCCGGCACCATGCCCGACCTGATCAACTGGAAGCGGGCGCAGCGGGCGGAATGGCTGGCGGCGCTGGACGCCGCGCTGAAGGCGCGGGGGCTGTGAGCGCCATGCTGACCGTGCGCAGCCGCCATGGCGCCGCCCCGGACGGGGTGCCAAGCGCCGTGCACAGCGGCAACATGGGCGACATCATCTATGCCCTGCCCACGCTCGCCGCCTTGAGGACGCAACGCCTGGTGCTGAACGCCTGCCGCGACCCCGGCGTCGGCGGCCGCGTGCTCGGCCCCGGCATGGCGGAGTTCCTGGTGCCGCTGCTGCTGGCGCAACCCGGCCTGCGGCAGGTGGACGTGGCGGAGGTGCCGGTGCGCCTCTCCCCCGGGTTCGGCGCGCGGGCGCGCAGCGTGGTGCTGAGCGAGGGCTTGCCGCTGGAACACGTCCCGGCCGGGGCACTGGGCGTCGACCACGTGCTCGACCGCTTCCGCCTGCAGCCGCTCGACCGCCTGCACCTCGTGGACGCGCACGCGCGCGCCGCCGGCGTGCGGGTCAACGGGGCGCAGCCCTTCCTGCACCTGCCGGAACCGGTGGAGCGGCGCGCCGACGCGCCCATCGTGCTGTCGCTGACGCCGCGCTACCGCCATCAGCCGTGCGAGTTCTTCGCGGCCCTGCTGAAGGGCCTCGGCCCCGTGGTCATGGTCGGGCTGCCGGAGGATGCCGCCGTCTACGCCGGCATCGCCGGGGAACTGATCACGGCGAAGGATGGGATGGAACTGGCGCGGCTGATCGCCGGGGCGCGGGCCTTCGTCGGCGCGCCGTCGCTGCCCTACGCCATCGCCGAGGGGCTGAAGGTGCCGCGCCTCGTCGACGTGCCGGCCTTTCCGGCCAACGCCTTTCCGCTGGGCGCCGACGGCTGGGTGATGCCGGCCGGGCTGCCGGCGGCGCGGCGCATGCTGGAAGCCATGCTGGAAGGGAAGGGGCGGGAGGTTCCGCTGGCCCTGAACGCCGCGCGCGACGCGCGGGTGGCCCTGCCGGCCGCACCCATGGGCCGAATCAAGGCGTACGTCCGCCTGGGGCCGCACTACGCCGAACCACCGGCGGCCGTGGCGCCGCTGGCGCTGGCGCCGGTGCCGCAAAGGGTCGAACTGGCACTGCCGCCGCAGGCGGAACCGCCACAGGCCGTGCGTTTCGACGTCGGCGAGCGCGTCGGGCCGTTCGACGTGGTGGCGTTGCGCCTGTTCGACGCGCAGGGGCACGAACTGTGGCGCCTGGAAGCCGGCGAGGCGGCGCTGCGCGCGCAGCCGCGCGGCAATCTGTCCTTTCAGCCCGGCCCGGCCGGCCGGCCGCTGTGGGTGAACGTCGACGGGCATGCCTGGATCGAGCTGCCGGTGCCGGCCGAACGCCTTGCCGCGCTGCGCGGCGGCGGCCAACTGGCCGCCGACCTGCGGGCGCTGGCGCCGGAGGAGATCACGGCACTGCTTACGGCCGCCGCGGCCGAACGCGACGCCGCCCGCGCCGAACAGGCTGCCGCCCGCGCCGACCAGGCCGCGGCGCGCGCCGAGGCGGATGCCGCGCGGGGCGCCTACGCCGAGACGTTGGCCGAGCGGGACCGGGCGCGGGCCGATCACATGGCGGCGATGGCCGACGTCCACTCGCTCACCGCGCAGCGCGACGCGCTCCACGCGCGCATCGAGGGGATCTACCGTTCGACGTCGTGGAAGGTCTCCGCACCCGTGCGCGTGGCCATGCGGCTGCTCCGGGGCAGGGGGCTGCGGGGCTGAGGCCGGGCGCCGGCATCGAATCGCTTTGCTCCGGCGCGTCTTCGCGCTAAACCTGTGACGCCCATCTTTCGAGGAACGAGATCATGGCAGAAGGTACCGTGGACTACTACGCGATGGTCGAGGAGGCGTGGCAGCTGAGCGACGCCGCTCGCGACTACGTCAAGAACGCCGGGCGCGAGGTGGACAACACCGAGCTCTGGGAGAAGATCTTCGCCCCGTCGCCGCTGGTGGATCACGAGCGCACCGCGCGCGAGGGCGGCCAGCCGATGCAGAAGATCTTCTTCAAGAATCCGTACGGCCTGTACTACCGGCCGGACCACAAGGACTGGATCCCGTTCCGCCACGGCCAGCTCGACCCGGCCTACCTGCAGGCGGTCTGATCGTTCGTGCGACCACCCGGGGTGCTTCGGCACCCCGGGGCCGCGTCGAGCCCTTTTCTCAGGCCGCGACAATCCAGCCGGCGTTGAACTGCGCGCCGGAGACGCCGAGCACCGTGACCGTGTGGCCGCTGGCCAGCGTCAGCACCGCGCTGCCCGACGAATCCTGGCCCAGCTGCCAGGACATGCCGGCCGTGATGGCGATGCGGTCGCCGCCGCCGGCACTGAAATCCGCGATCACGTCGGCGCCGCCACCGGACCCGATGACGAAGCGGTCCGCCCCGTCGCCGCCCCACAGCGTGTCGTTGCCACGGTTGCCGTGCAGCGTGTCGCTGCCCGCCCCGCCGAACAGCTGGTCGGCCTCCAGCCCGCCGAACAGCGCGTCGTCGCCCGATCCGCCGAACAGCGTGTCGCGGCCGGTGTTGCCGTACAGCACGTCGCTGTCGAAATTGCCGTACAGGATGTCGTGGCCCGAACCGCCGAAGGCGGTGTCGTTGCCGCGGTTGCCGGACAGCCGGTCGGAATCGGCATTGCCGTACAGCACGTCGGTGCCGATCCCGCCCGACAGCTGGTCCTGGCCGTAGCCGCCGGACAGGGTGTCGTTGCCCTCGTTGCCGTACACGGTGTCGTCGCCGTCGTCGCCCCACAGCGTGTTGCCGGCGCCGTCGCCCGTCATGCGGTCGCCGTGAAACGTGCCGACCGCGTTCGGCGCGTAGGGGACCGCCACCGCCGCACCCCGGCCGTCGGCCGCCGTGCGGGCGGCAAGGTCGAGCACGATGCCCTCCGGCGCCGCAGCACCACCGGCCTTCACGCCGATCACCGGGGCCGCCCCCCGCGCGGAATCGACGCCGAGGATGAAATCGGCCGCCGTCATGGTGTAGGTGCTGGCGATGCCCCGCAGCTCGACGGCGAAGTCGGCGGCGAGGTCGGTGTTGACGTTGCCTTCCACGATGATGGAGGCGCCCTCGACCGACCAGCGCACCTGCCCCACGGCGGTGAAGGCGGCCTGATCGATGAAGACGAACGCTTGCTTGCCGATCTTCAGGCTGTCGGCGTCCATCTCCGTCAGGTCGATGCGGTCGCGCTGGGTGTGCGCGTTGGTGCCGCGGAAATCGACGATGTCCTGGCCGGGAATCAGCACCGCCTTGGCGCCGCCGACCGAGAGGAACTCGATGGTGCGCGTGCCGTCGGCGGCGAACACCTCCTTCAGGTCGCCGCGATAGTCGGCGATGACGTCACGGACGGTGGGCTTGCTTTCGCTGGGATCGGCGAAGGCGAAGATGTCGGCGCCGGTCCCGCCGCTGATCATGTCGGCGCCGGCGCCGCCGTTGATCCAGTCGTCGCCGGCCCCGCCGTCGATGACGTCGACGTGCGTGGCGTCCGCCGGCAGGCCGGTGTTCATGGTGTTGGTGCGGTCGGCGAGGAAGTCGCCGTAGATGGAATCGGCGCCGGCGCCGCCGAACAGCGTGTCCGCGCCCGTCGTGCCCAGGATGGTGTCGTTGTCGGGCCCGCCGTCGATCCAGTCGTTGCCGCCACCGCCGTCGATGCGGTCGTGCCCGCCGTCGCCGACCAGCACGTCGGCGGCCGACAGGCCGACCGCGTCGCCGGACAGGCTGTCGTTGCCGTGGCCGCCGGCCAGCACGTCCTTGCCGCCGCCGCCGAGGAGGGTGTCGTTGCCACCGGCCCCGGAAATGACGTCCTCCAGCGGCGTGCCGGCCAGCGAATCGTTGGCCTCCGTGCCCGTCGTCATCGAGGCCGCGTCGATCAGGCCGACGTCGCGCAGAAGCGCGAAGTCCAGCGCCGTGAAGGCGCCGCGCGTGCCCAGTTCCACGGTGTTGCTGAACAGGCCGTCGCGCAGGCCGGTGCCGGCGAAGTAGTGCGTGTAGTCGCCGTCGACCAGGGGAAGCGGGTTGCCGTACACCGCCAGCGTGCTGGGCCCGGAGAAGTAGGGCAGCGGCGAGGGCTGGGCGCCGATGAAGCTCATCCAGCGGTCGAAGCCCGTCATGATGCCGCCGGCGGGCACGCCGTACACGAGGTCGCGCGTGCTGGCGATGCCCAGCGCGTGCCCCACCTCGTGCCGGACGACGTCGTAGAAGTCGTACTGGTCGGCCGGCACCAGCGGGGTGTAGGCCGGGGTGGGGTCCTGCGGCGTCGGGTCGAACCAGAACAGGTTGCCGGTGGTCAGCGCCGTCTGGCTGATGGAAAGGGTTATGTCCGGGGCGTCGCCGTTGGGGTCGGTGCCGGTGACGATCTCGAACGCGGCGCCGGACTGGTGGACCGGGTACGACGCGCCCTGCGCCTGCTTCAGCAGGGACGCGTACGGCGTGCTCGCGGCGTTCTTGAGCAGCATCTCCGCGCCCTGCACGTAGGTGCGCAGGTACACCGACGCGTCGGCGACCCCGGTCGCCAGAACGGTCTCGCCCAGGTCCTCCACCTTGACCAGCACGTCGATGCTGGCGGAGGTGTTGTAATGCTTGACGATGCTGTCGACGGCGGCGGTGATGCCGGCGGTCATCACCGGCGTGCCATAGGGCAGCGCGGTGTCGTCGTAGGTGACCGTAACCTTGTAAGCCATCGCCCCGCCCCGTGCCCTCGCTGCATCCAGCGAAAGCCATAGCGGCGCAATGGTTGAGGATCGCCTAATGCCCGTCCGCCGGGCCGGCGCCGCCCGCGTCTATTCCTGTGCCGGCTCTATTCCTGCGTCGGCGGGGGCGGGAGGGTGCGCAGCAGGTCCAGGAGCACGCGCTCGGCATCGCCTTCGGGGGCGGCTTCGAGCAGCGCGTCGACGTCGATGGCGTCGAGGTTCGGGGCGGTCGCGTCGTCCGGGCTCACGCCATACAGCCGGCGGAGTTGGAACAACGCGGACTCGACGGTCGCACGGGCGTCGGCGTGCGACAGGACGCCGGTCGAAACGAGCCGGCGCAGCAGCGACGCGCTGAGGGCGAAGGAGGCGGCGGCGAGCGGTTCGGCGTCCTTGTGCGGCACGGCAGGCGGTCCTGTCTGGGAATGCGGGGCGGACTCTAGCGCGAAGTTCCGCGGTCCGCCATGGCCCGGCGCCAGCACTCCTCGTACTGGCCGGCGATGGTGGTGGTGGAAAAGCGCGTGCGCACGGCCGGGGCCGCTGTCCGGGCGCGCTCCCGATAGGCGGGAAGGTCGGCCAGCCAGCGCGTCCAGCCGTCGGCCAGCGCCGCCACGTCGCACGGCACCACCACCAGGCCGCTGCCGTATTCCTCCAGCACCACGCGGATGTCGCCGGTGTCGGTGGCCAATACCGGCACGCCCATGGCCAGCGCCTCCAGCATGGCGATCGGCAGTCCCTCGAACTTGGACGACACGATCATGCCGGACAACAGCGGGTAGACCTGCGTCAGGTCGTTACAGAAGGGAATGCGCTGCACGTTGTCCAGGCCGTGTTCGGCGATGAACGCCTCGCACGCCCCGGCCAGCTCGCCGTCACCGATCAGAACGTAGCGGTCGGGCGAGCCTTCCGCCCTGGCGCGGCGGGCGAGGTCCAGGAAGTTCAGCGGCTCCTTCTGGTCGGTCAGGCGGCCAATGAAGGCGAAGGCGCGGCGGTCCGTGGGGATGCCGGTCAGGGCCGACAGGCGGGCGCGTTCGGCCTCGTCCGGTTCCGGCTTGTCGAAGCGGCGTGCGTCGATGGCGGAGTAGATCAGGTCGATGCGCGCCGGGTCCATGCCCAGACGGCCGGTGAACGTGTCGCGGATGCGGCGGTTGATGGCGATGAAGCGATCGAAGGACTGGATGCCGGGATCAGGGTAGTGTTCGATCCAGCCCACCTCGGTGTCGTAGACCTGCTGGTCGATGATCGGCACGCCGTCGAACAGGTCGCGCAACGCCGCCGCGTGCTGCACCAGCCAGGGCGAGCCGTTGCAGATCCACACCACGTCCGGCTTCACCCCGCGCGCCAGCGACGCCAGCAGCGCCAGATGGTGCGGGTTTTCCGACAGCTCGGCCAGATCGAAGATGGGCGCCACCCCGGCGGTCTGATGGTGCAGGCTGCCCTGGCGGGCGGCAAGGCGCTCGCTGGTGACCACCAGGAAGTTCCAGCGGTCCTTCAGCGCCTTCATGATCTCGATCGTGTTGCGCTCGACGCCGCCCACGGCGAGGAAGATCGGCAGCACGAGCACGAGGGGCTTGTCGCCCTCCGGGCGCGGCAGGGGCAGCGGCTGCCCCGCCCCGGCGCGGGGCGCCGGCACGGACGGCGGGCCGCCCAGGCCGATCCACGCATCCGCCGCCTGCGGGGCGGCGTGGCCCAGGACGGCGTCCAGCGTGGTCACGGCCACCGGCACGCCGTCCGGTGCGGGCAGCAGGCGCAGCAGCCGGCCGGTCAGCGGACGCGCCGGGGCGGCGCCGTCGAGGAACACCGCGGCGGCCTCGGCGGCGAACACCGCCTGGTCGCGCAACTCGCCGGCCAGCGCGAGGGCCGGCGCCTCTTCCAGCGAACGCGTGACCAGCGCGAAGTCCGCCGGCAGTTGCGCAAGACCCAGCAGCACGTTCTGCAGATGGGTGGCGCTCAACGCCGCGCGGGCGGAGCGGGGGGCATAAACGTATGCGCAGCCGGCCGTCGCCGCGCCGCCGATGGCCGGCAGCACCACCAGCAGGCCCGGCGCGGCCGCGGCGAGCCGCACGCCCAGGCCGGGATCGTCGGATGGCGACACGATGCCGATGGCGGGCGGGCGGAGCGCCGAATCCACCGGTACGGCGGGCAGGGAGGCCGGGGCCGGGTGCGCCAGCGTGCGGTACAGGCGGCGCAGCGGCCGTTCCAGCGACGCGCCGCCGGGCATCCCGGCGAGGAGCCGGCGCACGATCGGCTTCAGGGTGTCGAGCATGGGGCGGGGATTCGGCTGCGGGGGAGGGGGCTTGGGGCGCGTTCTTATAGACCGGCGCTGGCGGGACTGGTAGAGGGGATTGCTCCGGCCGGACCGGCCGTGTGCGGGACAAGGACCATGCGGAACCTCAAATGCGTCGTCCTCGGCGGCGGCGGCTTCATCGGCACCAACCTGTGCCGTCACCTGCGCGGCCGCGTGGGCGAACTGCGCGCCTTCGGCCGCAGCCGGCCGTTCCCGGACGCGCTGAAGGGGGTGGAGTGGTACGACGGCGCCTTCACCGACACCACGGAACTGGCCTATGCCGTGGAGGGCTGCGACGTCGTCTTCCACCTGATCAGCGCCACCACGCCGGCCAGCGCCAACCTGGACACCGTGCACGACCTGCAGGTCAACGTCGCCGGCACGCTGGCGCTTTTGGAGATGTGCCGCGCCGGCACGGTGGGGCGGGTGGTCTTCGTGTCGTCGGGCGGCACCGTCTACGGCATCCCGTCCCAGGTGCCGACGCCGGAGACGGCGGCCACCGACCCCATCACCTCCTACGGCATCGGCAAGCTGGCGGTGGAGAAGTACCTGGGGCTGTACCGGCACCTGCACGGGCTCGACCACCGCATCCTGCGCGTCGCCAACCCCTTCGGCCCCTACCAGACCGCGCACAAGCGCCAGGGGGTGATCGCCGCCTTCCTGCGCCGCGCTCTGGCCCGGCAGCCGCTGGAAGTGTGGGGCCGGGGGGACGTGGTGCGCGACTACGTCTACGTCGACGACGTGGTGGAGGCGTTGGAGAAGGCCGCCGTGCACCAGGGGACCGAACGGCTGTTCAACATCGGCAGCGGCGTCGGGCGCAGCCTGACGGAGATCATCGACGACCTGGGCGCCGTCGTCGGCCGCCCGCTGGAGACGGTGTTCCACGAGGGGCGACCGGTCGACGTGCCGGTCAGCGTGCTGGACATCGCCCGCGCCTGCCGCGACCTGGGCTGGGAGCCGCGCACGGAGTGGCGGGACGGGCTGAGCCGCGCCTGGGACTGGCTGCGCGCCGCAGAACTGGGATAAGTGCCACTGGTCACAGCCGTCCCGGTTGACGGGAGCGCCGTGCCTGGGCACGATCGGCCTACCTCATTCGGATTGTGGTGCGGGTCGATGCGTTGTGTTCCGGGGCGGCGTGTTCTGGGTGTTTCCGTAGCGGCGCTGCTGGCCTGCCAACCTCTGGCCGTCCACGCGCAAGGCGTGCTGACGCCCGGCGGTGCCGCGAAGGCACCGGCGCTCTCCGTGCCACTGGAGTCGGCCACCACGCCGCAGGCGGCGGCCAAGCCCGCCGGCACGTTCGATTACGCGCCGTTCGCCGCCGGCCTGGGTGCCGCCGTGGGCATCATCGGCTTCAACATCGCGGCCCTGGGGCTGGGCGCGCTGCCCGGCGGCTGGGCCTATGTCAGCGGCGCCCTGGTTCCCGCCGAGATGTCGGTGGCCATGAGCCGCGTCTATGCCGGCACCAGCGCGGTGATCGGCGGCCTGCTCGGCTACACCGCCGCCGAAAGCGCGGGCCAGGGCGGCGACGACGACTGGCCCATCTCGAAGACGGCGCTGGCCACCGGTGCGGGCGCCATCGTCGGCATCGCCGCCTTCAACGTGCTGACCGCCGGGCTGGGCACCGTGCCGCTGGCCGGCGGGGCGCTGGCCGCCGTCCCGTACGAGACGGCGCTGGGCAGCCGCCTGATCGCCGCCCTGTCGGGTGGTGCGGGCGCCGTGGCCGGCACCGCCGCCTACGACGCCGTCACAGGCGAGCGGCACGACTACGGCTACGTCGGCGCGCTGGCGCTGGGTGCCTTGGGCGGCGTGGCCGCCGGCAACCTGCTGGGCGGATCGCTGGGCACGCTGCCGTACTACGCGGGCGCGGGGGCGGAGGCCGTGGGCGTCACCGCGTCCGCCGCGGCGCAGGCGGCCAGCCGCGTGTACGTCGTCACCGCCGGCGTGCTGGGCGCCTGGGCGGCGGACTGGGCCTATGGCCGGCCGAAGCCGGTCATCCGCGTCGTCTCGCCGTGACGCGGCGGGGGCTCGGCCTCGTCGTCGCGGCGCTGCTGGCGTGCCAGCCGGCCAGCGCCGAACCCGTTACTGTTACCGTACAGCCGGTCAACGTCCTGACGGTGAAGCCGTCGTCCAACCAGCCGCCCTATGCGCTGGGGCTGGGAACGGCGGCCGGCCTTGTCGGCATCAATGCGCTGGCGCTGGGTATCGGCGCGCTGACCGGTGGCTGGACCTACGCGGCGATCGGGCTGGTGACGGTTCCCGCGGAGACATCGCTGGCGACGCTCGGCGCCCACGCGACCGCCGCCGTCGCGGGCGGCGCGGCCGCGGTGGCCGGCACCGCCGTCTATGACTGGATCACCGGCGAGCGACACGACTACGGCTATGTCATGGCGCTGACGCTGGGCGCGTTCGGCGGCGTCGCGGCGGGCAACCTGCTGCGCGGCCCGCTGGGCATCCCGCCGCATCACATCGCGGCCGGGCCGGGGGCGGAGGTCGCCTCGCAGGTGGCCAGCCACATGTACGTCATCGTGTCCGGCATGCTGGGCGCCACGGCGGCGGGCTGGCTCTATGGGGAGCCGGGCCCGCCGCCGTGGTGAGGGCGGCCGCTTCCGCCTACAGGAAGCGCGAGCGGAAGTAGGCGATGGTGCGCTCCAGACCGTCGTCCAGCGGCACCTTCGGCTCCCAGCCCAGCAGGGACTTGGCCTTGGCGATGTCAGGGCGGCGCTGCTTGGGGTCGTCCTGCGGCAGCGGCTTGTGGACGATCTTGGAGGAGGTGCCGGTCAGGCGGATGACCTTCTCCGCCAGTTCCAGCATGGTGAACTCACCGGGGTTGCCGAGGTTCAGCGGGCCGGTGTGCTGCTCCGGCGTGCCCATGAAGCGGACGAAGCCTTCGATCAGGTCGTCGACGTAGCAGAAGGCGCGCGTCTGCTGCCCCTCGCCGTAGATGGTGATCGGCTCGCCCTTCAGGGCCTGCATGATGAAGTTGGACACCACGCGCCCGTCGTTGGGGTGCATGCGCGGCCCGTAGGTGTTGAAGATGCGCACCACCTTGATCGGCAGCCCGTGCTGGCGGTGGTAGTCGAAGAACAGTGTCTCGGCGCAGCGCTTGCCCTCGTCGTAGCAGGCGCGCGGGCCGATCGGGTTGACGTTGCCCCAGTACTCCTCCGGCTGCGGGTGCACGGTGGGGTCGCCGTACACCTCGCTGGTGGAGGCCTGCAGGATGCGGGCACCCAGCCGCTTCGCCAGACCCAGCACGTTGATGGCGCCATGCACCGACGTCTTGGTCGTCTGCACCGGGTCGAACTGGTAGTGCACGGGAGACGCCGGGCAGGCGAGGTTGTAGATCTCGTCCACCTCCACATAGAGCGGGAACGTCACATCGTGCCGCATCGCCTCGAAGCGTGTGTTGTTCAACAGGTGCGCGATGTTGTGGCGTGACCCGGTGAAGTAGTTGTCGACGCACAGCACGTCGTGCCCGTCGGCGAGCAGGCGCTCGCACAGGTGCGACCCCAGGAAACCGGCCCCGCCGGTCACCATGATGCGCTTGTCGTAGCCGCGTAGGGTACCCATGGTGTCTCCGCTGCCGTTGCGTCCGCCTTTAGCGTCCGGGGTGCGCGGCTCACTCTGCGCGTGGAACCGCTGCGTTCGGGGCGGTGTGGGGGCGGCCGATGCTGGTGTAGTCGAATCCGGCCTTGGCCATGTCGGCCGGGTTGTAGATGTTGCGCAGGTCGACCATCACCGGCGCCTTCAGCAGCCCCTTGACCCGCTTCAGGTCCAGCGCCCGGAACTCGTTC
>NZ_DASPMG010000318.1:0-24877 GCF_035627195.1 Azospirillum sp. | reverse complement strand
GCGATCTGAGCTTCTCGGTGTCGGGTTCGGGCTTCGGTGATACCCTCACGGGCGGTTCCGGTGTGGATGTCATCGTCGGCAACGCCGGCGACGACACCATCTCCGGCGGCGCCGGTGCGGACAGCCTCGTCGGCAGTGCGGGCAACGACTCGCTGCTCGGCGGCGAAGGTGCCGACACCCTCGTCGGCGGTGACGGCAACGACTACATCTTCCTGGCGGAAACCACCTCGGCGGCTGACGTCGTTCAGCTCAACGGTTCGGCGAACCTCACCGCGGCGGCGCTGGTGTCGACGGGGGCCGGCGGTTACTACAACTCGGCTCTCGGCGGCTACGACACCGTTTCCAGCTTCAACTCCGCCAGCGACAAGCTGCAGTTCGGCTCTACCTGGCTGGGCGGCGGTGCGTTCGGTTCGGGCAGCTATGCCGGCATCGCCTCCGGTGCCTACAGCGGCGCGGGCTCGGATCTCAACGGCAAGATCGTCTACGCCTCCGCGACCCAGGCCAACGTCAGCGGCTCGGGTGCGATCAAGACGATCGTCGACGGTTCCGGCGACGGCTTCTCGGTCGCCGGCAGCCAGAAGGCGGTGGTGATCGCCGGTGACGGCTCCAACACCTACGTCTGGTACGTCAACGACAGCCTCGACGGCACGGCGACCGACCTGTCGTCGACCGACATCGTGCTGATCGGCAAGCTGGAAGGCTTCGGCGGTACCGGCCTGACCGCGGCGACCAACTTCCTGGCCGCCGTCTGATAAGAGCTTGCGGGGCGCCGGTCCACACGGCGCCTCGACCGCTCACCTGTTTTCACCCCTCCGGCTTCGGCCGGAGGGTTTTTTTTGGTCCGGGGCCGACGCCTGTTCCAGCCGTCGGCGGCCATCGGCTATGATCCCGGTCCCACCGGATTACCCCGTATCGCCATGACGTTTTCCGCTCATCCCGCCGTGTCGGCCGCCGTTCAGGCGGCGGCCCTGTCCGCCACCGACCAGGGCCGTCTTGTTGCCGCTCTGAGCGATCCCGCCGCCGTGGTGCCGGCGTCCCTCGCCCTGGCCGACCGTCTGACGGCGCTCGGGCGCGGCTCGGCCATCGCCCCGCTGCTCGCCGCTCTTCTTCAGGCCCGGATGTCCACCGGCGAGCCGGGCTTCGTCCGCCTGGGCGAAGCTCTGCTCGACCATTCCTTGTGGGGAGAGGCGGAACGGCTGGCCGGCGGACTGGCGGCCAGCATGCCGGTGGCCGCCGGCTGGCTGTCGGGGCGGCTGGCTTTGGAACGCGGCCAACCCGATGCCGCCGGAAAGGCTTTCGCGCCCGTGATGGCTGCCGAAGGCTGGGACGAAAAGCGCCGGGAGGCGCACCTGCGTCTGGCCATCGCCCATCTTCAGGGGAGGGCCAAGCAGGGAGAGATCATCGGCGCCTCGCCCGTAGCGGAAACGGCCACTCCCGACATCGACGCCCTGGCCGCCGACGGGCGGTTGCCGCTGGCACCGCGCGCCCGCTGGTGGCTGGCGCGCGGTGCCCTCGATACCGCCGCTTCCTTGCTGGCCGGCGTTCCGGCCGCGCCGGACGCCGATCCGGAAGCCGTGTGGCTGGCCGCCACCGTCGCCGCCCAGGGCGGGCGGCGCGAGGAGGCCCTGGCCGGGTGGGCGCGCAGCCTGTCGGCCCGGCCGCGCCACGCGGCGGCGTTGTTCGACCGAGGCCGCTTCCGGCTGGCTTGGGGCGACGACGGCGGCATCGCCGATCTGGAGGCGGCGCTGACGCTGAAGCCGTGGGCCGGCACCGTCGCCCTGATGCTGGCGCAACGGCGGGTGGCGCGTGAGGAATACGACATCGCCCTGAAAGTGCTGGATTTCACCCTGGCCGCCAGCGACGACCAGCCCGAGGTCGTTGCCGCCACCCTGGACGTACTGCGCGCCAAAAGCGACCGTCCCCTGGCGCTGAGCGTCGGCGCGCGGGCGGTCGAGCGCTACCCCGACAACGGTGGTGTCTGGCTGTCCTGGGGCGCCTGCCTGCACCACTTTTTCGGCCGGCGCGACGCCGCCATCGTCGCTTACCGCACCGCCCAGGCCGCCCCGGCCCACACCGCCGCCGCCCGCAGCAACCTCGCCAAGCTGTTGTTCGACGAGGGCGATTTCGATACCGCCATCGCCCTGTGGGAAGAGGCGCGCGTCGCCGAGGGCGCCAGCGCCGCCATTTTCGTCAATCTCGGGCAGGCTTATCTGGCGCGCGGCGATCTGGAGGAGGCCCGCGCCGTCTTCACCGCCGCGCGGGAAAGGGAGCCGGACAACGGTGCCGCCCTGCGCGGACTGGCAGAATGTGCCCTGGCCGAGGGCGACCTGGATGCCGCCCAGGAACTGGCCTCGCGGACGTTGGATGCCGCCCCCGACGACGCCCGGACCTATCTGGTGGTCGCGGCGGCGCACCGCGCCTTGGGGCGCGACGGCGAGGCGCTCAAGGCGCTGGAGGCCGGCTTGCGCCGGGCGGCGCAATCGTTGCCCCTGCACCAGGCGCTCTGGCGGCACCTGATGGCGCGGCGCGACTACGAAGGCGCTCTCCGCCGGGCGGCCCAGGCGGCCCAGGACAAGCCCCAGGAGATCGAATACCGCCTGATGGTGGCCGATACCCTGCATGCCCAGAACCGCTTCGACGTGTGCCGCACGGTGCTGGAGGAGGCGCGGGCGGTCGACCGGGAGCGGGGCGGCATGGCGCTGATCCGCTTCCTGGAGGGACGCGACGAGTGGGAAGCGGCCCTGGCCGAGGCGCGGGCGCTGCTGGAGGCCGATCCCGACGCGGTGCGCCACTACGGCCTGGTGGCTGAAGCGCTCTACCGCATGGAGCGGTACGACGAGGCGGAGGCGGTGCTGCGCCAGGGGGTGGCGTGCGATCCGCACCGCCTGTCGATCAATCGCCAGTTGGTGGGCCAGCTTCTGGCGCAAGAGCGGTACGACGCGGCGGTGGCGGTGGCGCGCGACTTCCTCGCCCGGCAAAAGCAGGCGCCGCGCTATGCCCTGTGCCTGGAGGCGCTGGAGCGGGCCAACCGCCGCGACGAGGCGCTGGTCCTGGCCGAGGAATTCCTGGCCGCTGAACCCGACAGCCTGATCGCCCGACAGGCGGTCGCCCGCATCGCCGAACAGGAGCGGCAGCCCGAGCGGGCGCTGGAGGTGCTGCGTCAGGGGGGCGCCCTCCTGCCCGGCAATCTGCGCCTCAATGTCACGCTGATCGCTCTTCTGGTGCGGCAGGAGCGGTACGACGAGGCGCAAGGACTCGCCCAGCGACTGCTCGACCGCTTCGGCCAGGTGCCCGAGGCGGTGCTGGTGGCCGTCACCGTGCTGGTGGAGGCCGGGCGGGAGGATGAGGCCGAGGCCGCCCTGAAACAGGCCGTGGCCGAACATCCCCGCCATCGCGGTTTGTGGGGCGTGTGGTACGAGCTTCTTCGTCGCCGCCATCGTGACGCTGAAGCCAACGCCCTGCTTGAGGAAAGCCTGACGCGCTTCCCGGACGCCAACGAGAATTTCGTGTGGGTGGTGCGCGAGAAGATGCGCCATAGCGATCTCGACGGCGCCGAAAAGGTGGTGGGCCGTTGGGAACGGCGCAAGCCCGAGGATTGGGGGCCGCAGTTCGCCCACTTGCTGATCGCGGAAAAACGCCGCGACTTCAAACGTCTCGGTCAGATCGCCCATCGCTTGGGAAAGCGCTGGCCCAACGAACCGGCGATCCTCGCCCGTCTCAGCCAGGCCGCCAGCGAATGCAACCAGTTGAAGCGCGCCGTCGAACTGGCGCGTGCCGCCCTGGCCCTACGCCCGAACAGTCTGGAATACCTGGATGCCCTGGCGGCCGTTCACGCCAAGGCCGGTAATTTCGATGATTATTCGGAGATTATCGCCAAGCTGTTGAAGCTTCAGGGCGATCATTGCTATCACCAGTATCCGTCGCTTTTCTTCAATATCAATTGTCACCCCGATCTGTCGGCCGAAGAGATCTGGAGCTATTACCGCGACTGGGCCGACAAGGCGGTCAGCCGTCACCTGCCGCCGGTTCGCCCCCACCCCAACAGCCGCGATCCCGAACGGCGGCTGCGGATCGGCTATGTCTCGCCCGATTTCCGCCAGCACGCGGTGGCGCTGTTCTCCGAACCGCTGTTGATGCGCCATGACCGGGAACAGTTCGAACTGTTCGCCTTCGCCCACCTGGAACCCGGGGCCGCCGACCACTTCACCGACCGGTTCAAGAGCTATGTCGATCACTGGATCGACGTGACCGCCATGTCCCGCGACGAGATGGTTCGGCGCATCCGCGATCTCAGGATCGATATCCTGATCGATCTGGCCGGTCACACCTCGAACAACCGGCTGAATGTTCTGGCTCAGCGCCCGGCGCCCTTGCAGGGAACCTGGGTTTTCGGCGCCGGCCAGACCACGGGCTTGCCGCAAATCGATTTCCTGTTCACCGACGAGCTGAGCGTACCACCGGACTTCGAGCCCTATTGCGCCGAGCGTGTCGCGCGGCTGCCATGGCACGGGCTGTCCTATCGCCCGCCCGCCGTTACGCCCGAGGTCAGCCCGGCGCCCTTCCTCAAGAACGGCTTCATCACCTTCGGCAGCCTCGCCCGGCCCGTCCGGCTCAACCGCCGCGTCTTCAGCGTGTGGGCGCGGATTCTCAACGCCATGCCCACCGCGCGCCTGCGGCTGGAGCACGGCGCCTTCGACGAGCCGGAAACCCGGGCCGTGCTGAGCGAGCGCTTCGCCGCCTGCGGCGGCGATCCCGAGCGGATCGTGTTCGCCAACACCCGGCCGTACTGGAGCATCTTCGCCGAGGTGGACATTCACCTCGACAGCTTCCCCACCAACTCCGGCACCACCGTGACCGAAGGTTTGTGGATGGGGGTGCCGGCCATCGCCCTGGACAGCCGCCCGATCATGGGCCGCATCGGCGGGGCTCAGCTCACGGCCGTCGGGCTGCGGGAAACCTGCCTCGCCGCCGACGAGGACGAGTACGTGGCAAAGGCCCTGCGGCTGGCTGGCGATCCGGCGCGGCTGGTCGAAATCCGCGACACCCTCAGAACCACCTTCCAGACGTCATCCCTGATGGATTATGACGGGTATGGCCGGGCGGCGGCTCTGACGTATCGCAAGCTCTGGCGGGAATGGTGCGCCCGGACCCAGGATGAGGCACCCTGAGAGGGAAGGTGATTTGAGATGAAGGCCGTCATTCTCGCCGGCGGGCTGGGAACCCGGATCTCGGAGGAGTCGCATCTGCGGCCCAAGCCGATGATCGAGATCGGCGGGCGCCCCATCTTGTGGCACATCATGAAGATTTACGCCGCGCACGGCGTGCGCGAGTTCGTCGTGTGCCTGGGCTACAAGGGCTATGTCATCAAGGAGTATTTCGCCAACTACTTCCTGCACATGTCGGACGTGACCTTCGACATGGAGACCAACGCCATGGAAGTCCACCGCAAGACGGCCGAACCCTGGCGGGTGACGCTGGTGGACACCGGCGACGACTCCATGACCGGCGGCCGTCTGCGGCGGGTGCGGGATTACCTGGCACCGGGCGAACCCTTCTGCTTCACCTACGGCGACGGGGTGGCGGATGTCGACATCGGCGCCGAGATCGCCTTCCATCAAGACCACGGCCGGCAGGCCACCGTGGCGGCGGTGCAGCCGCCGGGGCGGTACGGGGCGCTGCTCCGGGACGGCAACCAAGTGCTGGGTTTTCGCGAGAAGCCGCCCGGCGACGGCGCCTGGATCAACGGCGGCTTCTTCGTGCTGCAACCCGAGGTCATCGACCTCATCGACGGTGACGGCAGCTCTTGGGAGGGGGCGCCCTTGGAGCGCCTCGCCGCCGCCGGCGAACTCATGTCCTTCGAGCACCGGGGGTTCTGGCAGCCCATGGACACCTTGCGGGACAAGAACCTGCTGGAGGAACTGTGGCAGACCGGCAAGGCGCCGTGGAAGGTATGGGGATGACGCGGGTGTGGCGCGACCGATCGGTCTTTCTCACCGGCCATACCGGTTTCAAGGGGGCGTGGCTGGCGCTGTGGCTGGCCGGTCTGGGCGCCCGCGTCTCCGGCTACGCCCTGCCGCCCGCCACCACGCCCAGCCTGTTCGCGCTGGCCGGCGTCCGCGACGCCCTGTCCGGTCATCACCTCGCCGATGTCCGCGACGCGGCGGCCCTGGCGCGGGCCGTGCGCGAGGCCGAACCCGAGGTCGTCTTCCATCTGGCAGCCCAGCCCCTGGTGCGTCTCAGCTACCGCGAGCCGGTTGAGACCTGGGGCACCAACGTCATGGGGACGGTCAACCTGCTGGAGGCGGTGCGCCATTGCCCCTCGGTCAAGGCGGTGGTCGTGGTCACCACCGACAAGTGCTACGAGAACCGCGAGTGGCTGTGGGGGTATCGGGAAACCGACGGCCTGGGCGGGCATGACCCCTATTCAGCGTCGAAGGCGGCGGCGGAACTGGTGGCGGACAGCTTCCGCAAGGCGTTCTTCTCCGCCGGCGTCCACGGGGGCGGGCCGTTGCTCGCCACCGCCCGCGCCGGCAACGTCATCGGTGGCGGCGACTGGTCGCAGGACCGCCTGATTCCCGACGCCGCCCGCGCCGTGGCGGAGGGGCGGTCGCTGCGTGTCCGCAACCCGCGGGCCACCCGGCCGTGGCAGCATGTCCTGGAATCGCTGCGCGGCTATCTGCTGTTGGCCGAACGGCTGCTGGCCGGCGACGCGGGTTGCGCCGATGCCTTCAATTTCGGCCCCGATCCCACCGGCAACGTCGCGGTGGCCGAGGTCCTGTCCCGCCTCGCCGCCCAGTGGCAAGGGCTGTCCTGGGAGGTCGCCGCCGCGACCGACGCCCCGCACGAGGCCGGCTACCTGTATCTGGACTCCGCCAAGGCCCGACGGATGCTGAACTGGGAACCGGTGTGGTCGCTGGACGAGGCTCTGGCGCGCACGGCATCCTGGTATGCCGCCGTGGCGGCCGATCCGACAGTCGCCCGCCGGGTGACCGAAGAACAACTGGAATGCTTCCGCTCATGACGACCGCCGCCGTTCCCGCCTGCCGCGCCTGCGGTGCCGCCCTGCGCGACACCTTCGTCGATCTGGGCCTGTCGCCGGTGTCCAACGCCTTCATCCCCGCCGACCGGGCGCGGACCGGCGAGATGTTCTATCCCCTGCACGCCCAGGTCTGCCGCGCGTGCTGGCTGGTCCAGTTGGAGGACGTCGAGCGGGCGGAAAACCTGTTCCCCGACGACTACGTCTATTTCTCCTCCTACTCCACCTCGTGGCTGGAGCACGCGCGGCGCTATGTGACGGCGGTTTCGGCCCGGTTCGGGCTCGGCCCTCATTCCCAGGTGGTGGAGGTCGCCAGCAACGACGGCTATCTGCTCCAGTACTTCGTCCAGGCCGGGGTGCCCTGCCTGGGGGTGGAACCCACGGCGAACACGGCGCGGGCGGCGCGGGAAAAAGGAGTGCCGACGCGCGAAGCGTTCTTCGGCGTCGCCACGGCCCGGCAACTGCTCGCGGAGGGCTGCCAGGCCGATCTTCTGCTGGGCAACAACGTCCTGGCCCATGTGCCGGACATCAACGATTTCGTCGGCGGCATGGCCGTGCTGCTGAAGCCCGAGGGCGTCATCACCCTGGAGTTCCCCCATCTGTTGCGCCTGATGGAGGGAAACCAGTTCGACACCATCTATCACGAGCATTTCTCCTACCTTTCCCTGATCGCCCTCCTGCCGGTGTTCGACCGCGCCGGCCTGCGGGTCTTCGACGTCGAAACCTTGCCCACCCACGGCGGCAGCCTGCGGCTCTACGCCTGCCACCGGCCGGCGTCCCACGCCGACACCGGCGCGGCCGGCGCGCTGGTCGCGCGGGAAGAGGCGGCGGGGTTGCGGCGGGTGGAAACCTATGCCGCCTTCGACGCGAAGGTGCGGGAAACCAAGCGGGCGCTGGTGGAGTTCCTGATTACCCAGACGCGGGCGGGACGCCGCATCGCCGCCTATGGGGCCGCCGCCAAGGGCAATACCCTCTTGAACTATTGCGGCATCCGCGCCGATTTCATCGACTACGTGGTGGACCGCAACCCGGTCAAGCAGGGCATGCTGTTGCCCGGAACCCGGATTCCCGTGCTGGCGCCGGAAAGGATCGCCGAAACCCGGCCCGACTATCTCCTCATCCTGCCCTGGAACATCAAGGATGAGATCATCGGGCAGATGGCCTTCATCCGCGAGTGGGGCGGCAAGTTCGTGGTTCCCATTCCCCGGCCCGAGGTCATCGCGTGAAGTTCCTGGAAACCGCCCTGCCCGGTGTTCTGATCGTCGAGCCCGAGCCCATCGAGGACGAACGGGGGTTCTTCGCCCGCACCTGGTGCCGGCGGGAACTGGCCGACCACGGGCTCTGCCCGGACCTGGAGCAGTGCAGCATCTCCTTCAACCGGCAGCGGGGCACCTTGCGCGGGCTGCATTATCAGGCCGCGCCGCACGGCGAGTCCAAACTGGTGCGGGTCACGCGCGGCGCCGTGTACGACGTGGCGCTCGACCTGCGGCCGGGCTCGCCCTCCCACCTCCAATGGTGTGCCGTCACGTTGACGGCGGAGAACCGCCGCGCCTTGTACATTCCCGAAGGCGTGGCCCACGGCTTCCTGACGTTGTGCGACGAGGCCGAGGTGTTCTACCAGATTTCCCGCACCCACGCGCCGGAGGCGGCTCGCGGTGTCCGTTGGAACGATCCGGCCTTCGCCATCGCGTGGCCGGAGCCGGTGACGGTGATCTCGGCCCGCGATCGTGATTATCCGGATTTCCAGCGATGAGGACCGTTCTCGTCACCGGCGCCGGCGGTTTCATCGGCCGCCATGTTCTGCCGCGTCTGGCGGGCGGCGGCTGGCGGGTGCATGCCGTGGGGCGCCGCCCGCCCACGCCGGAAGACGGCGTGATCTGGCATGCGGCCGATCTTCTGGCGGCGGGGAGCGCCGCCGCCGTGCTGGAGCGGGTGCGTCCCTCCCATCTGCTGCATCTGGCCTGGTACGCCGAACCCGGCAAGTACTGGCGCTCGCCGGAAAACCATCGGTGGGTCCATGCCTCCCTCGAACTGGCGGAAGCCTTCCGCGCGGCCGGCGGGCGCCGGCTGGTCACCGCCGGCACCTGCGCCGAGTACGACTGGCGGTACGGCGTTTGCCGTGAGGACCTGACGCCGCTGGCGCCGTCCACGCCCTACGGCGTCTGCAAGAACGCCCTGCGCCAGGTGCTGGAGTCCTGGGGCGAGGTCCATGGCGTGGCGGTGGCGTGGGGCCGGGTGTTCCACCTCTACGGCCCGCACGAGCCTCCCGGCCGGCTGGTGCCGGCGGTCATCACCGCCCTGTTGCGGGGCGAGGAGGCGCGCTGTTCCCACGGCGGACAGGTCCGCGACTTCCTCCATGTCGACGATGTGGCGGCGGCGTTCGCGCGGCTGCTCGACGGCGATGGGACGGGAGCGTTCAACATCGGCTCCGCCGAGCCGGTCCGCTTGCGCGAGGTGATCGACGCCGTGGCCGACCAACTCGCCGCCCGCGACCGCGTTCGGCTGGGTGCCCTGGCGGCGCCCGCGGATGATCCCCCCGTTCTGGTGGCGGACAACCGGCGGCTTCGGGCTTTGGGCTGGCGGCCGGAAATCGAGCTGTCGCGAGGGATCGCCGACGCCATCGACTGGTGGCGGCGGGAGGTGCCGGAGCTGTCGGAACGGGAGAGCGTATGATGACCCATTGTCCGGTTTGCCGGTCCCCCCGTTCCGTCGCGTTCCTTCATCGCGAACAGGTGCCGGTCCATCAGAATCTGGTGGTTGCCACGCCGGAGCAGGCGCGCCGGCTGACCCGTGGCGCGCTCGACATGGTGGCGTGCGAGGATTGCGGCTTCGTCTTCAACCGGGCTTTCGATTCCGGGCGTCTGGCCTACGGCGAGGATTACGACAACACTCAAAGCTGCTCGCCCTATTTCGATGCCTATCTGGACGATCTGGCCCGCCATCTGGTGGAGGCCAAGGGCGTGCGCCACGCCCATGTCGTCGAGGTGGGCTGCGGCAAGGGGCATTTCCTGCGCAAGCTGGTCAGCTATCCCGGGGCGGAAAACCGGGGCACCGGCTTCGATCCCAGCTATGTCGGGCCTGATCGTGACGGCGAGGGCAAGCTGGTTTTCGAGCGCCGTTTCTACGGAGCCGACTGCGCCGACGTTCCGGCCGACGTGGTGGTGTGCCGCCACGTCATCGAGCACGTGCCGGAACCGCTTTCCCTGCTCCAGGCGGTGCGGGCGGCCTTGATCGGGTCGCCGCGGGCGCGGGTGTTCTTCGAAACACCTTGTGTCGAGTGGATATTAAAAAATCGCATCCTGTGGGATTTCTTCTACGAGCATTGCTCGCTGTTCACCGCCGCCTCGCTGTCGCTGGCCTTCGCGCGCGCCGGCTTTCATGTCGAGGGGGTGCGCCACATCTTCGGCGGCCAGTACCTCTGGCTGGAAGCGACGCCGGCGGAGGGCGCGCCCGCCGCCGATCCCGTCGATGCCGGTCGCGTGGCGGCTCTGGCGCGGGCCTACGGGTGTTCGGAAGGGGTGCGCCGGGAGGAATGGGCGCTGCGCCTGCGTGACCTGCGCCGGCAAGGAGCGGTGGCGCTGTGGGGGGCGGGCGCCAAGGGCGCGACGCTGGCCAATCTGGTGGACCCGGACGGCGAACTCATCGACTGCATCGTCGATGTCAACCCGAACAAGCAAGGACGCCACCTGCCGGGAACCGGACATCCCATCGTCTCTCCCGCCGCCCTGGCGGTCCGGGGGGTTCGCAACGCCGTCCTGATGAATCCCAATTACCGCGACGAAAACCTGCGGCTGCTGTCCGAGGTGGGCATTGCCTGCAACCTGATCGACTGGACCTGAACCATGAAATTGACCATCGACACCGACACGGGAAAGCTTCTTCTGGCGGAGGAGGGCATCGAACGCGAGATGCCCCTTTATTCCAAAGAGGCGTTCGAGGCCATTTCCCGTCAGTGGGTACGGGTCGGCTGGAGTCAGAAATATCAGTACACGTTCAGTTGGCTGGGGCGTCCCATCATTCAACTGCCCGAGGATATGATCCGCATGCAGGAGGTGATCCATCATCTGCGTCCGGACGTCATCGTCGAAACCGGCGTCGCCCACGGCGGCTCGCTCATCTATTACGCCGGCTTGTGCAAGATTCTGGAGAAGGGGCGGGTGATCGGCGTGGACATCGAGATCCGGCCGCACAACCGAACCGCCATCGAGGCCCATCCGCTGGCTCCCTTCATCACCTTGATCGAGGGAAGTTCGACCGCCCCGGAGATCGTCCGGCAGGTTCACGACCTGATCCGGCCCGGGGAGACGGTGCTGGTGATCCTCGATTCCAACCACACCTACCAGCATGTGCTGGATGAGCTGAACGCCTATGCCGATCTGGTGACGCCCGGCTCCTATATCGTCGCCACCGACGGCATCATGCTCGATCTGCATGACGTGCCGCGCGGCAAGGCGGAGTGGAGCGACGACAATCCGGCGGCGGCGGCGCGGGACTTCGCGGCCGGTCGGCCCGATTTCGCCATCGAGCAGCCGGCCTGGCCGTTCTGCGAGGCGGAGCTGACGCAAAACATCACCCATTGGCCCGGAGCCTGGTTGCGGCGCTCGGCGTAAGGGAAGGAGCGGGGAGGATGACGCAAGCGACGGACGCCAAGCGGGAAATCCTGCGATCGCTGGCACGGATCGTGGTCACCGTGGCGGACGCGCCGCGCCGCGTCGATGGTTGGTCGGAACTGACGCCAGCCCTTCTGGCGGTGGGGCAGACCGCCGCCGCCGCCGTGGCCTTCTCGATCGCCCGCCGGATCGATGCGGCCTTGCCGGTGCCGGCGGCCCTGGCGGACCAGCCGCTGCTGCCGATACGGACACCGGCCGACCAGGCGGTGATGGCGGCGATGGGCGCCCTCGGTCCCACGCCGACGGCCGAAGCCATCCGGCGGGGCTGGCAGGCTTGCCTTCTGGCCGGCTGGTGGGAGGAGGGCTGGGACCTGCTGAACCAGATGGGGCAGCGGTTTCCCGACGACCCGGAGGTGCTGTCGGCTTTCTGCCTGCTGTCCGCGTTGCTGGGGCGGCCCGAGGCGGTTCGCACCGCCCTGGTCAGGCTGGAAAAGAAGCTGAAGTCCACCTTGTGGCCGGATGCGCTGGCACGCGCCGTGCTGGAGCGGGAACTGGACTGCCAAGAGACGTTCGACTTCTGGATGGAGCGGGCGCGGACGCTGGGCGCCCCGGCATGGCTGGCCGACTGGCTGGCTTTGGGGGGGCGCGAGTCCACAGGGGCGGCCGAGATCGCGACCTACCGCGAGGCCCATCCCGACAGCGCGCTGGCCTGGCACCATAGCGCGCTCGCCGCCAAGGCGGCGGGAGACCCCGCCGCCGCCGAGGCGGCTTGCCATCAGGCGCTCGGGCGGGCGCCGACCCTGGCGCCGGCCTGGCTGCTGCTCGCCGATCTCAAGTGGAAGGGCGCGCCCTTCGTGGCGTTGACCGCCTGTCTGGCCGCCGTGGCGGCGTGGCCGCGAACGCCGCGGCCGGTGGCCAAGCTGGCCGAATGCCTGCTGGACCTGGACGCTGAAACCGGTCTGGCCTTTTGCGAGCAGGTGCTGCAACGGTTCCCGACCGAGGTCGCCGCCCATGAGCTCATCGGCCAGGCTTTGCGCTTGCGTTACCCGGAACGCGCGGCGGCGATGCTCGCGGCGGCGGTGAGCCGCTTTCCCCACGAACCCGGGGTGCATCTGGAACTGGCGCACGCGCTGAGCGCCAGCGGTCGTTGGGATGACGCCCTGGTACCCGCCCAGCGGGCGGCGCTGTTGGCGCCCGGCAGGACGCCGGTATGGACCTGCCTCAGCCTCGTGGCGTGGAAGGCCGGCGACTGGAAGCTGGCGCATCTGGCCGCCCGACAGGGGTTGGAAACGGCGACCGGCTCCCAGGCCCACCTCCGTCCGGGGTGCTGGGCGAAGCTGGCCAACGTGGTTTTTTACGAGTGCCGCTACGGCGAGGCGGAAGCCTTGGTCAGGCGGGCGCTCGCGGAAGACACCGATACCCTCGGTCACGAGGCGGGAAAGCTTTTGCTGAATATCCTGCTGGAACAGGCGCGGCTGGCGGAGGCTCGCGCGCTGGCGGCGGATTTGCGTTCACGCCACCCCCGTGATCCGCAACTGGCCGGGCAATTCGCCATCATCAGCTCGCGGCTGGGCGAGTGGGATGAGGTGGAAGCCGCCCTCGCTTGCGCGCTGACGGAAAGCGCCTCCCTGCCTTTGCAGCGCGAGGAGCTTTGGGAACTCGTCCTGTATCTCTCCAGCTATCATCCCGAACTGCCGGCGGCGGACATCGCCGGTCGCTTCCTCGCCTGGGGTCGGGAAAAGGAGGCGCCGTGGCCGCAGCCTGCCGTTCTTCCACAGGGCGCGCAAGCGCCGGCCGCGGCGCGCGGCGCGCAAGGGCGTATCCGGGTTGGCGTGCTGTCGCCGGATTTCCGCCAGCACACCTCGCATTTCTATTTCGAACCCCTGTTTCGGGAACTGGACAGGGACCGCTTCGAACTGGTGGCGGTCTCCAACGTGGCGCAGCCGGACAACATGACGGCGGCGATGCGCCGTCATTTCGCCCACTGGCTGGACATCCAGCCGTTAAGCGACGACCGGGCCGCCGCGGCCATCGGCCATGCCGGCATCGACGTGCTGATCGACGCCTGCAACCACATGCGCGACACCCGCACCAATCTGCTGGTGCGGCGGCTCGCTCCGGTCCAGATGACGTGGCTGGGATCGGCGTGGACCTCCGGCCTGTCGCGGATGGACTACGTGGTGATGGACCGCCATCTCGTTCCCGAGGGCGCCGACGCCCTGTTTTCGGAAAAGGTGATCCGGCTTCCCAACTCCATCTTCTGTTACCAGCAGGGCGACGCCGCTACCGAAACCGGCCCGGTGGAACGGCGGAAGGATGAGGTGGTCTTCGGTTACTACGGGCGAACCGAAAGGCTTAACCGCCGGGTTTTCGCGGCCTGGGCGAAGATACTGAACGCCTTGCCCGGCGCGTCGATGGTGTTCGATTACCACTGCTTCGCCGATCCGGTCACCCGCGACGACATGCGCGCGCGGCTGGCGCGTCATGGTTTTCCCATGGACCGGGTCCGGTTGCAGTTTTCCCGGCCGGTGCTGCCGGCTTTCAGTCAGATGGATATCCAACTCGACCCGTTTCCCCACAGCGGCGGAACGGTGCTGTTCGACAGCCTCTGGATGGGGGTGCCGTTCGTGTCCCTGGCCTCCCGGCCGCCGGTGGGGCGTTTTGGCGCCTCCATGCTCGCCAACCTGGGGCTTTCGGATTGGATCGCCCAGACGGAGGAGGAGTATGTTCGTCTCGCCGTAGCCAAGGCGGGTGACCGCGCCGCTCTGGCCTCTCTGCGCCAGGGCTTGCGGCAACGCCTGCTGGACTCGCCGGTGTGCGACGCCGGCTCGTTCGCCCGCGGCTTCGGCGCGGCCATGGAGGCGGTCTTCCGGCGGGCAATGGCGGGCCTGCCGCCCGCTCCCATCGATATCGGGCCGGACGGCGCGGTAACGTGGCGGGAATGACGGCGGCGGACCTCTTGGCGGCCGTGCGGCATCACCAGGAGGGCCGTCTCGACCCGGCGGAGTCCTTGTACCGCGCGCTGCTCGCCCGCGATCCCGCCAACAGTGACGCCTTGCACCTGCTGGGCGTCATCGCCTATCAGCGCAAGGAGTATTCCACGGCCATCGGCCTGATCCGGCGGGCACTCGACTTGCGAAACGTCGCCGATTACCACTCCAACCTGGCCAGCGCCTTGAGAGAGATGGGTTCGCGCGATGAAGCGGTGGCGCACTGTCTTACCGCCATCGCCCTCAAGCCCGCCTACCCGCAAGCTCATTACAACCTGGGCAATGCCCTTCACGATATGGATCGGCTTGACGAGGCGGTCGTTGCCTTTCGTGCCGCCATCGCGTTCAATCCCGCCTACCCGCAGGCTTTCGGCAACCTCGGTTTCGTGCTGAAGAAGCTGGAGCGGTCGGACGAGGCGGTTGCCGCTTTCCGCGCCGCTCTCGCCCTCAAGCCTGATTATCCGAAGGTGCGCTTCAACCACGCCATGACCTTGCTGTTGCGAGGCGATTTCGAGGCGGGATGGCCGGAATACGAATGGCGCTGGCGGGATGAGAGCTTCCCGTCGTTGCGGCGGGACTTCCCGCAACCCCGGTGGTCGGGGGATTTCCTGGAAGGCAAAACCATCCTGCTGCACGGCGAACAGGGGTTCGGTGACATCCTCCAGTTCGTCCGTTACGTGCCCTTGGTGGCCCAACGTGGCGGGACGGTCCTGCTGGAGGTGCCCCCGGCGCTTCGACGCCTGCTGGGTGCCCTGCCGGGGGCTTCCCAGGTGCTCGCCCTGGGCGAGCCTCTGCCGTCTTTCGACGTCCATTGTCCCCTGCTGAGCCTGCCGCGCGCCTTCAAAACGACCCTGGACACCATTCCGGCCGGCATGTCCTCCTTTACGGCCGAGCGCGAAACCTCGGCGCGTTGGGCCGAACGATTCGCGGGTGTCTCCGCCCTCAAGGTCGGACTGGTGTGGGCCGGGAGCCGGCATCATCAGAACGATCGCAGCCGCTCCTTGCCGTTCTCCAGCCTGGCGCCGCTGTGGCGAATTCCCGGAGTGCGGTGGTTCAGTTTGCAGGTGGGGGAACGGGCCGCCGACCTTAAGGAGGCTCCACCGGGGCAGATCGAGGACTTGGCGCCGGCTCTCTCGGAATTCGCCGAGACGGCGGAGGCGGTGCGTCATCTGGATTTGGTGGTGACCGTCGACACCGCAGTCGCCCATCTGGCCGGAGGGCTGGGCGTGCCGACCTGGATAATGCTGCCCTTCGCGCCGGATTGGCGCTGGCTTGAGAACCGTGAGGACAGCCCCTGGTATCCGACGGTGCGCCTGTTCCGCCAGCCCGCGCGCGGTGACTGGGAGAGCGTGATGGCGCGCGTCGCCGACGCTTTGGCCGGGTCCGTTTCCAGAGGTGAAGAAGAGCCGCCCTGCGGCGCGGGCATGGACGGCGCGGCCTTGTCGGCCAAGGGGCTCGCCGCCCGCGCCGCCGGCCATCTCGACGAGGCTCTCCAGTGGCAATCGTGGGCGCTCCGGGCGGCTCCGGGAAACTGGGCGGTGCGCCTGAACACGGCGGTGGCGTTGCAGGATGCCGGCCTTCTGACGGAAGCCATCGCGCATTTTGAAGCCGTAGCGCGAACGACCGGCGCCCCGGTCGCGCGGGTCAACCTCGCCATGGCCCGGCTCAGGGCCGGAGATCTGGCCCAAGGATTTTCCGAGTTCCTGGCCCGCTGGACGGTCGAGGCATGGCCGCAGAAGCCATACACCATGCCGATTCCCCACCGGCTGGATCGGAGCGCCGCCTTGCAGCCTTTGGTGGTTTTGCCGGATCAGGGGTACGGCGATACCCTGATGGCCTTGCCATTTATCCGATGGTTGCTGCGGCGCAATCCCCACATGTCGGTCGTGGTGCGACCGCCGCTTCTTGCGCTGGCCAGAGTGGCGCTGGGCGACTTGACCGAGCGTGTGGCGGACACGGTGAGCGGTGGTTTTGCGGGGTGGCTGACAGGTTTCGATGTGCCCGGCGTTTTCCCGGAATGTCTATCAGACTACGAAACCGAACGACGGGAGATTGGGCGGCGGCTCAGGGCGCATCACGAGGGACCTGAGAACCCGTTTCATGGCGATGGTCGGCGCGTCGCCGTCGTGTGGCGGGGCAACCCCGCGCACATCCTGGATCGTTGGCGCAGCCTGCCCGCGACTACGATGGGCAGAATGCTGTCCGATCTTGAGACCGGAACGGAAATTGTGTCCCTGCAACCGGACGCCACCGAAGCGGAGCTTGACGGACTCGCCGGCATGTCGGGAAAGCAGCACTCCGTCAGGGCGTTCCGATCGGACGATTTTCTGTCATCCGCTTGTCTCTTGAGAACCTGTGACACGATGCTGGGCGTCGATACCGCCGCCGTCCATCTCGCCGGTCTCATGGGGGTGAGGACGGCGGTGTTGGTGAACGCTTTCGGTGACTGGCGCTGGGGGGATCGCCGGGATCGATGTTTTTGGTACCCGCAAGCACGTGTTCTGCGGCAGGAGCGGCTCAGTTCCTGGGATTCCGTTCTTGGACTGGCGCAGGCTTGGCTATCGTTGCCAATAGGCGAGGCCGGTGAAAAAATACAGAAGTGCTGATGGCCACCACCCGACATGGCCCACGCAAAACGGTTTCGGGCCGGGGCCGACTGTTCCGTCGTCTCGAATCGACGGGCAAAGGCTTTTGCGCTAAAGTGGTATCCGGTCGCACGGTCCTGGTCGCGACCGATCGTCCCCGGAGGATGCCTTGGCTGCTTACAACAACACGATTCTTGGGAATGACGGGGACGACGTCCTCGTCGGCAGCAACGGCAACGATCGGATCAGCGGCGGTGCCGGCAATGATCTGATCTGGGGCAACCGTGGCCACGACATCCTGTGGGGTGGCGGCGGCGATGATTATCTGTATGGCGATCTGGGCAACGACACCCTGATCGGCGGAACCGGCTGGGACGTGCTGGTCGGCAATGCCGGCGGCGACCTGTTCGTCTTCGCCAGCGCCCAGGATTCCCTGGTGGAGGATGCCGGCTGGGATCGGGTGATGGATTTCGATCCGGCTCAAGGCGACCGGATCGACCTGTCGGCGGTCGACGCCAACGTCCGCCAGGACGGTGATCAGGATTTCAGCTTCATCGGCTTTTCGGAGTTCACCGGCCGCGCCGGCCAACTGCGGCTGATCGAGGCCGACGGCAGCCTGTTCCTGGAGGCCGACGTGAGCGGCAACCGCCGCGCCAACATCCGCATCGAACTGGCGGACCTCAGCGCGGCCGATTTCCTCCAGGCCGGAGCGGTGCTCCTTTAACCGCCGGCCGGCGGCCGCAGCCGCACCACGTCCATCTTGGCCATCCACACCAGGCCGCGCATGACGGCGGCGCGGCGCGGCGCCGGGATGAGCGCCAGAAGCTCGGACACCGGCGTCGGCCCCGAACGGCCGAGATGCGCCAGAACCGCTTCGCATTCCGCCTCGCTGGGGAAGACGTAGGCCGCGTACTTCACGATGCCCAGGGCGCGCCGTTCGGCCAGGACGGCGGCATCGGCGCCCGCCACCGGCTCGACCACATGGTCAAGGCCCAGGCGCGCGGTGGGATAGCCGGCAAAGGCGGCGAACGGGTCGGGGCGCACCGGGTTGCGGCGCACCGGCGCCGGGCCGCTCAGATCGGGATCGGCGCGGCGGCGCTCGGCCAGATCGTCCCACAGCTCGCGGTAACGGCCCAGGATGTGGCGCCAGTCGTACACCAAGCGTGCCCGCTCGCGCCCGGCCTCGCCCAGGCGGCGGCGCAAGTCGGCGTCGGCGAACAGACGGTCGAAGGCCGCCTCGGTCGCCGTCGTGTCCACGGACACCAGTTGGCTGGTGAAGCCGCAGTACATGTCGTAGGTGTCGAGGCCGAGGTCGTGGCGGTCGGCCAGATCGCCGCCCAGCGGGGCGGCCGGCATGACCGTCGGCACGCGGAAGCCGTCGATGCCGTCGCGCACCGTGTCCTTGTAGCCGTCCCAGTCGGTCACTACCACCGGCAGCCCCGCCGCCATCGCCTCGATCGGCGTCAGGCCGAAGGTTTCCTGGATGTTGTCGGACAGCGAGGTGAAGACGTCGGCCGCCGCCCAGGCGTGCGCCCGCGTCCCGGCGTCGCGGCCGTCGAGCGCGGTCATCGTCACCGACGGGCACAGGGCGCGGGCGCCCTCGACGAAGGCGTCCTCGATGAACTGGTTGGCGAACCAGCCGGCCTGGATCAGCCGCACCTTGCGCCCCGCCGGCAGCTTGGCCGCGGCGCGCTCCAGCGCCAGATACATGGGCAGCGGGTGGGCCTTGGCGTGGAAGCTCAAGCGGCCGATGAACAGCACCACCAGTTCATCGTCGGCGATGCCCAGCGCCCGGCGGGCGGCCTCGCGCGCGCCCGGCTCGGCGGTATAGGCGTAGGCGTCGCAGTCCACCCCCAGGGGGATCAGCGGCAACTGCGGCAGCTCGAAGCGGTCGGCGCCCAGCCGCCAGCGCAGGTAGGCGGCCTGTTCCTCCAGAATGTGGCGCGCGGTGTCGCGCACGGCGCGCGAGGTGCAGATCACCGCGTCCCAGGCGCGCACCGGCGCGGTCAGCAGGCCGCCGAGCGCCTCCATCGCCCCGTGCGAGGCGGTGGTGTGGGTGATGCCGCACAGGCTGTAGCCCCGATCCCCCGAAGACGACAGGCGGCGCCACGCGAAATCGCCGATGTTGGGGCCGGGGGTGAACAGGCAGCCGGCTTCCGCCAGCCGGGCATGCTGGTCGAACGGCACCCAGCCGATGGCGGCCTCGCTGCCGGTCTGGCGGACCATCCGGGCGAACGCCTGGGCCTCCTTCTCGTCCGGGGCGTGGCAGACCAGCCGGTCCTGCGCGCCGGCGTCGCGCGCCAGGGCCTGGAGGAAGCCGGCCCCCGCCGCGTGCCGGCCCATCAGCTTGGTCTGGTCGAGGGAGTAGCCTTCGGCGCGGAAAAGCAGCGCTATGTCCATCGGGGATCGCTCCGGCGCAAGGGTCAGTGGAACAGCCGGAAGACCGGCGGCAGGTCGGCCAGACGGGGCAGCGCGCGGTCCTTGTCCGACAGCGCCGCGCGCTCCGCCGTCACCGGCCAGTCGATACCAAGGTCGGGGTCGTTCCAGGCGATGCCGCCGTCGCATTCCGGCGCGTAGACGTCGGTGACCTTGTAGGACACCACCGTGTTGGGTTCCAGTGTGCAGAAGCCGTGGGCGAAGCCCGCCGGCACGTACATCTGGTTGCCCTCCGCCGCCGACAGGCGGGCCGCCACATGCCGGCCGAAGTTCGGCGAGCCCTCGCGGATGTCCACCGCCACGTCGAGCACGGCGCCGGCGACCACCCCCACCAGCTTGCCCTGGGCGTGCGGCGGCGCCTGGAAATGCAGGCCCCGGATGGTGCCGACGGCGGCCGACAGCGACATGTTGTCCTGGACGAAATCCTCGGTGATGCCGGCCAGCTCGGCCAGCCGTCGGCGGTTGTAGGTTTCGACGAACCACCCGCGGTCGTCATCGAAGCGCCGGGGAACGAGGAGCTTGACCTCGGGGATGGCGGTTGGGATGACCTGCATGGCCGACCTTTGCTCCTGGGGGGTGCCGAAGACAAATCCTTATAGTCGGCCCGCCGCCACCAACCCAAGCCCGAAAGGACCTTGCATCATGCGCCTCCTCAGCCTGCCGATCATCCTGTGGCTCCTGGCCGGCGGGGCGGCGATGGCGCAGCAGCCGGCGCCGTCCTCGATGGAGGCCTTGCGCGGACTCCTGTTCCTCGGCCCCCGCGATAGCCAGGGGTGGGAGGGAAAGGGCGAGGGCGACGCCTACCTGCTCTCCAACACCGACCGCGGCGGGTTGATCCGCTATGTCTACACTTTAGGCAAGAGCAGCGAGGCGGCCGAGGCGCAGGTGACGGTGAGCGTCGACGGCAAGGCGCCGGGAGCGGCCGGGCTGCTCTACGGCTTCGATCCGCAGCGCCGGACCTACTGCGCCTTGATGCTGAACGCCGACGGCACGCTGGGCCTTTACCAGCGTGGCTCCGACAGCTTCCAGCGGCTGGTGTCCGCGCAAGGGGCGGCCTTGCGCCCCGGGGCCAACATTCTGCGCATCCGTGTCGAGCGCAACCGGCTCGACGCCTTCGTCAACGGCCAGGGCGTGGCGACGCTGGCCAGCACCACCGTCTGCGCCGGCAAGGGCGATACCGGGATCGGCATCATCGCCGTGTCGCCGGGACGCTTCCGCTTTTCCGACTTTCAGCGGCGCTGAAGCGCCGCCAGTTCGGCGCCGACGCGCGCCAGGACATTGGCCAGCCCCTCGCCCGGCCGGGGCTGGAACAGGCGTTGCGCCGGAAACCACGGGCGCGCGGCGGTGCCCAAGGCCGACCAGTCGCCGCCCGGGGCCAGCCGCCACGTCGGCACTCCGACCGCCGCCGCCAGTTCGCCCACCGCCGTCGGCGCGGCCACCACCAGATCCAGCGCCGCCATCAAGGCCGCCACCTCTTCCAGGTCGTCCTTGAGGTCGAGGTCGGGCCAGCGGGGCAGGCGGATGCCGAAGCGCCGCTCGGCCGCCGCGCACGCCGCCGCGCAGCGGTCGTATTGCAGGGGAACGAAGGTGAGGCCCGGCACCGTCAGCATCGGCGCCCACAGGTCCAGCGGGGCATAGGCCGCTGCCCGGCTGCGGGTGGCAAGCCCGCTGCGCCACGCCAGCCCGACCTTGGGGGCGGCGCCCAGCGCCGCCAGCTCCCGCCGCCAACGGCCGACGCGGGACGCATCGGGGACGAGGAAACCGGGAGAGGCCGGAAAGGCGGCGAGCCCGGGACGCAGCCAGCGCGGCAGCGAGCCCGCCGGAATGTGGCAATCGACCGGCGGCAGGGGACCACCGGCCGCCACGACGGCGGCCCCGGGGAACGAACGGGTGAACAACGGGACAAGGCGCCGGTCGCACTCGATCACCACCTGCCCGGCGTGGCGGATGAGATCGGGATAGAGGCTGGCGAACATCAGCTCGTCGCCCAGGCCCTGTTCGCGCCATACCAGAACGCGCCGGCCCGATACGTCCTCGCCCCGCCATTCGGGCTCGGCGAAGGGGCGGGGGCGGTGCAGGGCCGGAGTGGAAAAGCGCCAGCCGTAACCGGCCCAGCCCTCGGCCAGATCACCGCCTCCCAAGCGCAGCAGGCCCCGGTTCCAGTGGGCCAGGGCGTGGCCCGGGTCCGACGCCAGGGCGCGGGCGAAGGCGGTATCGGCCTCGGGGCGGCAGCCTTCGGCCTCCAGCAGCAGGCCCAGGGTGACTGCCGCCTCGGCGAACCCGGGCCTTGCCGCCAGCGCCCGCGTCAGACAGGCCAGCGCCGCGTCGGGGCGGCCCAGACGGCGCAGGGCGTCGCCCATCCCGGCCAGCGCCTCGGCGTCGTCGGGGGCGAGGGCGAGGGCGTGGGCCAGCGCCTCCTCGGCCCCGTCGGCATTGTCGGCCTCCAGCAACGCCGCGCCCAGGTTGGCCCAGGCGCGGACCTGGGCGGGGTCGAGGCGGACGGCCGTCCGGTAGGCGGTGATCCGCTCGTCCAGCCGGCCCGCCGCCTTCAGCGCCACGCCGAGATGGCTGTGCACCACGGCGTCGTCGGGGTGGCGCCCGGCGGCGCGGCGCAGCAGGTCCGCCGCCTCGGCGCCACGCCCCTGGTGCAGCACGGCCAGGCCCAGCAGGTGCAGCACGTCGCCGTCGCGCGGCCGTTGGCTCGCCAGACGGCGCAGCAGCGCCTCGGCTTCGGCCGGGCGGCCTTCCTGGAGGTGGCGGGCGGCGTCCCGCGCGGCGTTGGACATCAGGGCAGCGCCGCCGCCGCCCGCGCGATCACGTCGTCGAGCGTGTCGCCGTCGGACGCCAGGAAGGTCCGCATCGCGGGAAACCACGGCCGCCCTTGAGTTCCGAGCGCGGTCCAGTCGCCCCGCCACGACAGCCGCCATGTCGGCACGCCCAGGGCGCCGGCCAGCTCGCCGACGGCGGTCGGCGCGGTGATCACGAGGTCGAGCGCCGACACCAGGGCGGCCACCCCCTCGAAGTCGTCCTTGAGGTCGAGGTCGGGCCAGCGGTGCAGGGTGATGCCGAACCGGCGCTCGATGTCGGCGATTTCGGCCCCGGTGTCGCCGTACTGGAGGGTGACGAAGGTGGCGCCGGGCCGCGACAGGATCGGCCGCCACTGGCGCAGGCCGGTGTAGGAGACGGTGCGGTCGCCGCTCAGAAGGCCGCTGCGCCAGCTGATGCCGACCCTCGGCCCCGGGGGCAGGGCCGCCAGCCGCTCGCGCCACGCCGCCACCCGGCGCGGGTCCGCCGTCAGCCGGCCGGCGGGGACGGCGAAGGATTCGAGGTCGGGCCGCAGCCAGCGGGCCAGGGTGCCGGCGGGAACCTGGACATCGACCGCCGCCGCCTCGGTGGTGCCCGCCGGCCGCACCTCGGCCGCGGGGAACGAGCGGGCGAACAAGGATATCAGGCGGGGATCGCACTCGATCACCACGGCGCCGGCCCGCCGGATCAGGTCGGGGTAGCCGGTGGCGAACAGGATTTCGTCGCCCACCCCCTGCTCGCGCCATACCAGGATGCGCTTGCCCGCGATGTCCTCGCCCCGCCACTCCGGCCGGTCGAGGGTGCGCACGGCGGCGCGGCGGTCGGCGGCGAAGCGCCAGCCGTACTCGGCCCACCCCTCCTCCAGCCGGCCGTGGGCCAGGCTCAGCAGACCCAGGTGCAGATGCGCGGTGGCGAGATCGGGGTCCAGCGTCAGGGCGTGGCGGTAGCAGGCCTCGGCGGCTGAGGCGTCGCCCTGGCGCTGGCGCACGAAGCCCAGGTCGCCGTAGGCGCGGGCGTCGTCGGGGCGCTGGGCCAGCACCGCCATGAGGCAGGCGGCGGCCTCCTTCAGCCGGCCCAGCCGACGCAGCACCGGCGCCAGATTGCCCAGCGCGCCGACGTCGCCCGGGCGCAGGGACAAGGCGCGGCGCAACGCCGTTTCGGCCTCGGCAAGGCGGTCCTGGCCGGTTTGCGCCAGCCCCAGGTTGGCCCAGGCATCGGCGAAATCGGGCTGAAACGCCAGCGCCCGTTCGTGCGAGGCGGCCGCTGCGTCGAAGCGGCCCAGGCGTTCCAGGGCGTTGCCCCGGTTGGTCCAGGCGTCGGCGGCCTGGGCATTCAGCGCCAGCGCCCGGTCGTAGGCGGCCAGGGCGTCACCCCACCGCCCGAGGTCCTGGAGGGCGTTGCCCAGGTTGACGTGGGCGGCGCCATAATCCGGCTTCACCGCCACCGCCCGGCCGATGAGGGTCACCGCCTCGTCCGCCGCTCCGGATTGCTGGCAGGCCAGCCCCAACAGGTGCAGGGCCGTGGGGTGGTCGGGTTCGTCGGCCAGCACGCGGCGGTAGAGCGCCATCGCCGGTTCCAGGCGGCCGGCTTGATGGTGGGCGGTCGCCGCCCCGATCCGGTCCGGTATCGCGCGACCGCCGAGGCGCAACCCCTCCAGGGTCCGGGCGGCGTCGGCGATCCGGTCGTCCAGGCTGTCGTCGGCGCGGCCGAGGAACAGGCGCTGGCTGGGAAACCACGGGCGGGCCGTCGCCCCGAGCGCCGACCAGTCGCCGGTCCAGCCCACTCGCCATGTTGCGACGCCCAGAGCGGCGGCCAGCTCGCCGACGGCGGTCGGGCCGGTGATGACGAGGTCGAGCGCCGACACCAGGGCGGCCACCTCCTCGAAGTCGTCCTTGAGGTCGAGGTCGGGCCATTGCTGGATGGTCACGCCGAAGCGGCGCTCGGCGTCGCGGATTTCGGCATCGCACTCGTCGTACTGGAGGCGGACGAAGGTGATGCCGGGCTGGGTCAGCAGCGGCCCCCAGCGCTTGAGCGCGGTGTAGGCGGCGGCGCGTGGCCCGCTCAGGTCGCGGCTGCGCCAGGCGATACCGACCTTGAGCGTATCCCCAAAAGCGGCCAGCCGCCCGCGCCAGCGCTCCAGCCGCGCCGGATCGGCGGCAAGCCAGGACGGGCGTGCGGGAAAGCGGTCGAGGCCGGGGCGGAACAGGGCGGGCAGGGTGCCGGCCGCGACGTGGTAATCCACGTCGGGCGGGTCGATGCTCTCGTGGCTGCGGCTCCCGGTTTCGGCGCGCACCTCGGCCGCGGGGAACGAGCGGGCGAACAGCGGCACCAGACGCCGGTCGCACTCGATCACCGTCCGGCCGCCCTCGGTTTCGGCGTGGCGGATCAGGTCGGGATAGCACGAGGCGAACATCA
>NZ_DASPMG010000317.1:0-11119 GCF_035627195.1 Azospirillum sp. | reverse complement strand
CGGCCTGCTGGACGTTGCGACCGATCTCGCGCGTGGCGGCACCCTGCTCCTCCACCGCGGCGGCGATGGCGCCGGCGATGTCGCTGACCTGGGCGATGGTGCGGCCGATGTTGCGGATCGCCTCGACCGCACCGGTGGTGGCGGACTGGATGGCGGTGATCTGCTGGGTGATGTCCTCGGTCGCCTTGGCGGTCTGGTTGGCGAGCTGCTTGACCTCGCTGGCGACGACGGCGAAGCCCTTCCCCGCCTCGCCGGCCCGCGCCGCCTCGATGGTGGCGTTGAGCGCCAGCAGGTTGGTCTGGCTGGCGATGGACTGGATCAGGCTGACCACGTCGCCGATACGCTGGGCGGCGGTGGACAGCCCCTCCACCGTGGCGTTGGTCCGCTCGGCCTCCTCCACCGCCTCGCGCGAGATAGCGGCGGAGCGGCCGACCTGATGGCCGATCTCGCCGATGGAGCCGCTCAGCTGCTCCGACGCGACGGCGACGGTCTGCACGTTGGCGGAGGCCTGCTCGGTGGCGGCGGCGACGGTGGTGGCCTGCCGGGTCGTCTCCTCGGCGATGGTGGTCATGCTGCGGGCGGCGGACTGCAGCTGCTGGGCGGCGGCCATCACCGCCTGCACCACGCCCTTCACCTCGTCCTCGAACTGGGTGGCAAGCGCGTGCAGGGCGCGGCGACGCTCCTCCTCCGCCTCGCGCTTCTGCCGCTCCTGCTCGGCCTGCAGGCGGCGCATCTCCAGCCCGTTGTCCTTGAAGACGCGGAGCGAGCGGGCGAGCGAGCCGACCTCGTCCCGCCGGTCGGCGCCGGTGACGTCGATGCCGAGGTCGCCGGTGGCCAGCCGCTCCATCAGCGCGGCGATGGCGTTGAGCGGGCGGGTGACGCGGCCGACCGTGGTGTACAGCGCGAAGGCGACGGCGGCTAGGCCGAGCCCGACGATCACCGCCATGATGACGACCGAGCGGCGGTAGTTGGCCTCCGTCTCCTCGTACACCGCCTGCGCCTCGGTGATCTGCAGGTCGACGAGGCGCCCGATGACCTCGGTGAAGGGGTCGATGCCGGCGTACATCTGCTTTTCCACGAAGGCGTCCAGCCCGGCCTTGTCCCTGGCCTGCATCAGCTTGGCCAGCGCCTCGGACGCCGCGGTGGCCTGCTTCATCAGGGACGCCGCCTCGCCGGCCAGACGCTTTTCCTCGGGCGCCATGTAGGTGGCCATGTAGGCGGACCAGCGCCGGTCCGTCTCCGCCAGCGCCTTGCGGACGGAGGCCGCCCCCTCCTCCCAGCGCAGCGCCCCGGCGCGCACCTTGTGCGAGGTGTCGACGATGTCGACGGCGTAGAGGTCGGAGACGACCTTCAGATCCCGCAGCGGCACGACCCGGTCGTTGTAGACGCTGCCCAGCCCGCTTTCCGCCAGATTGAGGAAGTACAGCCCGCACGCCGAACTGACCGACAGCAGAAGGCCGAGCAGAAGCAGGGAGGCAAGCAAACGGGTTCTGATGGTCATGGAGGGCGCGCCCCGGAAGCGGCAATCTGTAGTTGCACAAAAGCGGTTAACGGGACTATTCCATACGTAATATTGGGTTTGCAACAAATCCGTCATACTTGGGTGTGCGACAAAAGTGCCAGCCGCACCGCGGCCGTTCGCGGGAGCGCGACAGTGCGGCACGGCCGATATGAAATTTCTACTTATGGATGCTTTATGACCCGCCCCTGCGGCTGCCGCCGGAGGCCCGCGGCGTGCGCCGCGGACTCACCATTCAGCGTCAGGCGAACGTCAGCGGCACCTGCTGCGCCAGTTGCTCGTACAGGGCCCGGATCGTCTCGGGCGTTTCGCCCAGCTTTTCGGCGGCGGCAGTGATGTCGTCGGGCGTTATCGGTTCCCGCGGATCGCGACCCGGACGCACTCCATCAAGATCCCGCGATGCAAGGACGTTGGCATGAGACACGTTTGAAGTCCGTGACCAGACGAGGAATGCGGTCGCACGGCAGTCTCCGCTTTCGTCCTCCACCGCCCGGGCACGCAGCAGGGGCAGCGTCGCCGGATCCGAAGAGAAGTGCTCGCCAAGCACCGACAGCGCTTGGCCGCGGCAGCGCCCGTCCTCGTCCTCCACGGCACGGGTGCGCAGCAACGGCAGTGTCACCGGATCCGACGAAAAGTACGCACCAAGCACCGACAGCGCTTGGCCGCGGCAGCCCCCGTCCTCGTCCTCCACAGCACGGGTGCGCAGCAGGGACAGCGTCGCCGGATCCGACGAAAAGTACTCGGCAAGCGCCCATAGTACATTACTGCGGCAGCCCCCTTCCGCGTCCTCCACCGCCCGAGCATGCAGCAGGGACAGCGTCGCCGGATCCGACGAAAAGTACTCGGCAAGCGCCCACAGTGCATCGCTGCGGCAGCCCCCATCCGCGTCCTCCACCGCCCGGGCGCGCAGTAGGGACAGCGTCGCCGGATCCGAAGAGAAGTGCTCGCCAAGCACCGACAGCGCTTGGCCGCGGCAGCCCCCATCCTCGTCCTCCACGGCACGGGTGCGCAGAAGCGGCAGTGTCGCCGGATCCAACGAAAAGTGCGCGCCTAGCACCGACAGCGCTTGGCCGCGGCAGTACCCATCCTCGTCCTTCACTGCTCGGGCCAGCAGCGTCGCTTGCGTATTCGGATGGTCCGTGAACTGGGATCCAAGGACCCAAAGCGCAGGCCCCCTGGCAACAAAATGGCTATCGGTACGGCACACGGTTTCAACAAGGGCACGCGCCTGTTCAGAACACTGCCAGATCGATCTCCCGAGCACACTAATGATGTAAGCATGACTATAAGGCAGATGCTCCGACCGGTCCGGCCACGGCCGTACCGGAGGATGCGGTGCCGGCCAACTCACCAGACCGATACCAGCCGCGGCTTCGGCGATGGCGTCCGTCAAGTTCATCTCATCGTCGCTTCCCTCGGCAAGCCAACGATACAGCGCATCGGTCAGGCGCCCGCAGATCGACGGTAATGTCGGGATCTGGCGCGGATCGACCTCGGCCAAGCCCTGCCACGCCAGCCCGATGCGGTCGCGATGCTCCAGGACCTCCGCCACATCCGGGGCGATGGCGAGGAGGACCTGCTCGGCGACCGGAGGAGGCAGGGAGCCGGCGAGCAGCCGCAGCACCTCGTGCCACGTATCGTCGTCCAGGCGCGGCGTCACGTAGCCGGCAATCATTTCATCGGCGTCGATTTGCTGCGCGCGGAAGCGCTCGGTCAATTCCTGCGCGCACAGGTATTCGAGGAAGGTGCGGTGGACGAAGCCGTAGAGGGCCGGCCCGCGCACCGTCAGCACCCAGTTGCGCACCTCCAGCCGCGACAGCATCTCGCGCGCGGCGCGGTTGGCCTTGGGGGCGTCGAACCGCCAGTCCTGCTCGAAGAACGTCTGGAGCACGGCGCGCAGGTCGGCCTCGGTGATGGCGTTGGCGCGCAGGCCGTCGGGCGATTCCTGCATGCGCCATGCGATGCGCCGGAGCATCAGCAGCGTGTCTTCCGGCTGCAGGTCGATCAGCGGGCTGTCGGGGGGAAGCTCCAGGCCACGCTTGTAGTCCCAGGTGTAGCACAGCAGCTCCAGCGCCTGGGCGTAGAGCGCAGCACGCGACCGGGCGAGGCGCTTGTGGCGCGCTACCGTCGCCATGATCGTCAGGATCATCGGGTTGCCGGCGATGGCCCGGAGCTGCGGCCGGCGCTTCAGCGCCTCGCTCAGGTCGTTCAGCGCACGGGTGGCGGCGAGGTCGTCGCCGCGGAAGACGATGGCGAACCAGTCGCGGACGAAGGCCGCCACCTGCTCAGGCGTCAGGTCGACCAGCGTCGCGACGGCGAAGCCCGCGGCCCGGAAGGGGTGGTCGTCGAAGCCGGCGATGCGCGCGGTGACCAGCACCCGCAACCGCGGGAAGCGGCCGAGGAGGCCGATGATGTGTTCGGCCATCAGCGCCCGCCGCTTCGGGTCGAAGATCTCGTCCAGCCCGTCGACGATCAGCAGCGACGGCTGGGCCGCCAGATGCTGCTCCACCGCCGCCCGGTCGAAGCCGAAGCCCAGCTTCGTGCCGCAATAGCCAAGGTATTCCAGAAGGTCGGTGCAGCACCCCTCACCTTCCCGGGCGACGTAATCCCGCAGCTCGACCAGGAAGGGCATGTGCCCGCGCAGGGCCGCCAGCGGCGAATCCTCCGCCGCTGCGTCCGCCAGGAGCTGGAGGAGGATGTAGCGGGCCAGCGCCGATTTCCCGGCCCCCGGATCGCCCAGCAGGACAAGGTGCGGCGGCTCCGCCTGGGCCACGAGGTCCAGGGCGGGAACCGGGGTCAGCCGCTCCCACTTCGCGGCTTCCTCTTCCTGACGCTTGGCCTCGGCATCCGGGTCCAGGCCCTGCGCCAGCAGCCAGTCGCGCGGCAGCGACGCCACCGGGCGGCTGCGGCGCGCCAGCTGCGGCACGAAGACGTCGGCGAGGCGGATGGGGGCGTCGGCGTCCACCGCGCCGGGCGCCGCCAGCGCTGCCAGATCCACCGCCGACCACTTCGCCTGCGCCCGCCGGCGGTACAGCGGCAGGTCGATGCCGGCGATCCTGGTTGCCGCCTCCCGCTCGGCGCTGGCCCGGCGGCGTTCGACCAGCTTCAGGACGTTCTGAGTCACCTGGGTCAACGCCTTGGCCTTCCGCCCCCAGTCGGTGACCGGCTTCAGCGCGCCTTCACCATCCTTCGGCAGGAAGTTGATTTCGTCGATCTTCAGCACTTCCCAGGCGCAGTCGTCCAGGAGCACCGGCACCACCACGCAGCCGTCCTGTTCCCGTCGCTTCAGCGCCGCCGGCAGTTCCACCTTGTGGATGTATTTGGATCCGATGAAGTTGGCGGTGACCAGCAGCAGGACAATGTCCGCCCGATCGAGCGCTTCCTTGATGACGGCATCCCAGGCGTCGCCGCCCAGAAGCTGACGATCGTCGAAGCACTCAACCTGTGCATGCAGCCTCAAACCATTCAGGTGCGGGTCCAGCTGCTTGAGCCACTTCGCATCGGCGTGCGCGTACGAAACGAAGATCGAAACCTGCTCGCCCATGACGTCCCCGGACCGTGCTGAAAAGATGCCGGGGCGAGAATACACTCAATGCAGGGTCGCAAACAGCATCGGATTTGCCCGCGACCTTACGGTCCGTTGAACCGCACCGCCCCCACCCCGGCGACGTCGTAGCCGCCGAGTTCGGCCGCGCGCTTGCGGAAGGCGTCCGTGCGGGTGAAGGCGAGGAGCGCCTGGACCGGCGGCTCGAAGTAATCGCGGCGGCGCATCACGAGGTCGAAGCGTTCCTCCTGCACCGGCACGGCGTCCAGCTTCAGCTGCGTCGCCACGGCGAGCGCACCCAGGCCGGCGTCGGCGCGGCCCTCCAGGATGGCGAGGCCGAGGTCCAGTTCGGTGCGGGCGACGCCGTCCACGGCGGCGAGGTCGGCGGGTGTCAGCCCGTCCTTCGCCAGGAGGTGGACCAGCAGCACCTGCGCCCCGGCGTCGGGCTGGCGCAGCACGACGCGCGGGCGCCGGGCGGCGAGGTCGGCGACGGTGCGGATGCCCAGGGGGTTGCCGGGGGCGGCCAGCAGCGCCTGCGTGCGCACCGCCCATTCCACCGCCACCACGTCCAGGCCCGGCAGGCCCTGTTCGATCATCGGCACGTTGTAGGCGCCGCTGTCACCGTCCAGCACGTGCAGGCCGCACAGCATCGCCTCGCCCCCAGCCAAGCGGCGCAGGCCGTCCAGGCTGCCGTCGGCGCGCAAGGCGAGGCCGCTGCCGGATTCGCGCACCGCCCAGTCGAGCAGCGGGTCGTGGCTGCCCGCCGCCACCGGCGGCGGCGCGGGACGGTCGAGGCGCAGCCCCGGCTCCGCATACTCGGCGCCGGAGGACACCCACAGGTCGATCAGGGACTTGGGGAACAGCCACTTGCCGGTGACGCGGGAGCACGGGATGCGGCGCGCCGCAACGAGGTCGTAGACCTTGCGTTCCTTGATGCGCAGGTACTCCGCCACCTCGCGGGTGTTCATCATCTCGCGCATAAGCGCCTGCATCCCCCAAAAGAACGAGTGGCCCCAAAAAGATTCGGGTCGCAAATCACCCGGACGGGCGGATATTAAACGAAAGGCGAACGTCGTGGCACGGCAAACAGTGCCGCCCAAGACGCATACGGGATGAGGCACACGAGATGAAGATCAACGGCCGCACCGTTCTGGTCTGCGATTGCGCGCACAGCATGCCGATCGATGGCAAGGCGCTTGGCCTCGCTTGCGGGGCCGACGCGCCGGCCGGCGTGCACACGCAGCTCTGCCGCAGCCAGATCGACCGCTTCGTCGCGGCGGCCAAGGCCGCCGACGGCCCGCTGCTGGTCGCCTGCACGCAGGAAGCGCCGCTGTTCGCCGAGGTGGCGGGCGAGGAGGCGCCGCAGGCCGACCTGCGCTTCACAAACATCCGCGAGCGCGCGGGCTGGTCGGACGAGGGCGCGCAGGCGCTGCCCAAGATCGCCGCCCTGCTGCGCGAAGCCACCATGGACGTGCCGCCCACCGGCTCCATCACGCTGAAGTCGGAAGGCGTGTGCCTGATCTACGGCACCGACGAGCGGGCGATCGAGGCGGCGCGGCAGCTCTCCAAGCACCTGGACGTCACGGTGCTGCTGAAGGATCCGAAGGACGTGGCGCCGCCGCGCGTCATGGACGTGCCGGTGTTCCGCGGCACCATCCGCGCCGCCAAGGGCTGGCTGGGTGCCTTCGAGGTGGTGGTCGACGGCTACGGCGCCGCCGTGCCGTCCTCGCGCACGACGCTGGCGTTCGAGGGGGCGCACCGGGGTGCGACCTCGAAGTGCGACCTGATCCTCGACCTGACCGGCGGCGCGCCGCTGTTCCCGGCGCACGAGAAGCGCGACGGCTACCTGCGGCCCGACCCGGACAGCCCGGCCCAGGTCGCCAAGGCGCTGTTCGCCGCCGCCGATCTGGTGGGCGAGTTCGACAAGCCGCGCTACGTCGACTTCAAGGCCGACCTGTGCGCGCATTCGCGCAGCCGCAAGGTGGGCTGCACGCGCTGCCTGGACGTCTGCCCGACCGGCGCCATCACGGCGGCCGGCGATGCGGTGAGCATCGACCCGCACGTCTGCGCCGGCTGCGGCTCCTGCGCGTCGGTCTGCCCGACCGGGGCGGCGACCTACGCCCTGCCGCCGCAGCAGGCGCTGTTCGAGCGGCTGCGCACGCTGCTGTCGGCGTACCAGAGCGCCGGGGGCCGCGACGCCGCACTGCTGGTGCACGACGCCGAGCACGGCGAGGAGGTGGTGGCGCTGACCGGGCGCTTCGGCCGCGGCCTGCCGGCCCGCGTGCTGCCCTTCGCCGTCAACGAGGTGACGCAGCTGGGCCTGGATTTCTTCGCGGTGGCGCTGGCCTACGGCGCCGCGCAGGTGCGCGTGCTGACCGGCCCGTCCAACCAGGGCGAGACCGCCGGGCTGGCCAGCCAGGTGGGCCTGATCGAGACGGCCATGGCGGGGCTGGGCTACGGCTCCGGCCGGGTCGGCGTCGTCGAGGCGCGCGACCCGGACGCGGTGGCGGCGGAGCTGTGGAGCCTGCCGGCGCAGCCGGCGGCGGCACCGGGGCTGTTCCTGCCCATGGGCGGCAAGCGCACGCTGGTCATGCTGGCGCTGCGCCACCTGCACAAGGTGGCGCCGACGCCGGTGGAGGTGCTGCCGCTGCCCACGGGCGCGCCGTTCGGCCGCTTGGCGGTGAATGTGGAGGGCTGCACGCTGTGCCTGTCCTGCGTCGGCGCCTGCCCCACCGGCGCGCTTCTGGACAACCCGGACAAGCCGATGCTGAGCTTCGCGCAGGACGCCTGCGTGCAGTGCGGGCTGTGCAAGAACACCTGCCCGGAGAAGGTCATCAGCCTCGTGCCCGAGATCGACTTCCGCGACGAGGCGCGCGGGGCGAAGGTGGTCAAGGAGGAGGAGCCGTTCTGCTGCGTGCGCTGCGCCAAGCCCTTCGCCACCAAGTCGTCGATCGAGAAGATCGTGAACGCGCTGGCCGGCAAGCACTGGATGTTCGCGACGCCGGAGGCCGCCAACCGCATCCGCATGTGCGAAGACTGCCGCGTCATCGACCAGGTGGAGCGTGGCCAGGATCCCATGACCATGGGCGGCCCGCGGGTGACCCGCACCACCGACGACTATCTGCGCGAGCGCGAGACCGCCGGGGAAGGCAGCGACGACGGGGCATGAGGGCTGGAACCTGAGGACAGGGCGTGAGGGCGGCGCAATCCGAAGGGCGGATTGAGTAATTTGGTAGCAATTTGATTGCTAACCTTGGGGCCGTGTTCCAGTCAACGAGCCCGCCCATGCCCACCCTCACGCTCCGCCTCCGCCTGCTGCTGCTGACCGCCGTCGCGGCCGGCGGCCTGCTCGTCCTCGGCATCGTCGGCCTGATGCACCTGCGCGACTCGCAACTGGACGGCCACCGCCTGATGCTGCGCAACGTGGTGCAGAGCGTGCGGCCGATCCTCGCCCATTACCATGGAGAGGCCAAGGCCGGACGGCTGACCGAGGCGCAGGCGCAGGAGCAGGCGCGCGCCGCCGTCCGCGGCATCCGCTATGCCGGCGCGGAGTATTTCTTCGTCTACGCCTACGACGGCACCAACCTGGTGCTGGGGCCGCGCCCGCAGGTGGAAGGCACCAAGGAGCTGCTGGACCTGAAGGACGCCGACGGCGTGTTCTTCGTGCGCGAGCTGATCAAGGCGGGCCGGGCCGGCGGCGGCACCGTCGCCTACCGCTTCCCCAAGGCCGGCACGTCGGAGCCGCTGCCCAAGCTGTCCTACGCCGAAGGGTTCGAGCCCTGGCAATGGATCATCGGCACCGGCATCTACATCGACGACGTGGACGCCGCCTATTGGCGCAACGCCGGCTTCCTGGGCGGGGTGGCGCTGCTGATCGTCGGCGTGGTGGCGGGCGTGGCCGTGGTGATCGGGCGGCAGGTGAGCGGCACCGTGAACCGCTTCGCCGAGACCATGCGGCGATTGGCGGCCGGCGACACGGCCGTCGCCATCCCGGACACCGGCCGGCGCGACGAGTTCGGCACCATGGCCGAGGCCCTGCAGGTCTTCAAGGACGCCACGGCGGAGCGGCAGCGCCTGATCGCCGAGCAGGAACGCCTGAAGCGCGAGGCGCGCGAGCACGAGAGCCGGGCGCTGCTGCGCATGGCCGACGACGTGCAGAACCGCGTGCAGTCGCTGATCGGCCGCGTCGCGACGGAGACGGAGCGGCTGGGGGCCGCCTCGCGCACCCTGTCGCAGAGTGCCGAGATGACGCAGCGCAAGAGCGCCTCCGTCTCCGCCGCCACCGAGCAGACCAGCACCAACGTGCAGACCGTGGCCGCGGCCACCGAGGAGCTGTCCAGCTCCAGCCAGGAGATCGGCCGGCAGGTCGAGCAGTCGGCCGCCGTCGCGCGGCGCGCCATGGAGGAGGCGGAGAGCACCTCCGTCGCCGTGCGCGACCTGGCGGAAGCCACCAAGCGCATCGGCGAGGTGGTCGGGCTGATCAACTCCATCGCGTCCCAGACCAACCTGCTGGCGCTCAACGCCACGATCGAGGCGGCGCGGGCCGGCGAGGCGGGCAAGGGCTTCGCCGTGGTGGCGCAGGAGGTGAAGAACCTCGCCAACCAGACCGCCAACGCCACCGAGGAAATCACCCGCATCATCACCTCGGTCGAGACCGGCACGCAGACCACCGAAGCGGCGATCCACCGCATCGAGGCGACCATCCGCGGCGTCAACGAGACCGCCACCACCATCGCCGCCGCCGTGGAGGAGCAGAACGCCGCCATGGGCGACATCACGCGCAGCGTGACCGAGGCGGCCGTCGGCACCCGGCGCATCGCCGGCGAGATCGCCGAGGTGTCGCAGAGTGCCGCCGGCACGCTGGCGACGGCCGGCGACGTGGCCGACGCCAGCCGCGCGCTGGGCAGTGAGGCGCAGGCCTTGAAGGGGCAGATCGACGGCTTCCTCGGCGAGCTGCGCGCCACGGCGCGGGCGGTGCAGGGGTAAAGCCGCCGGAGGCTTGACCGGAGTCAAGCCCCCGCGCGCGCGGTTGTGGTGGGCTGAAACCACAGGGGGCTTGGGGGCGAAAACTCCTCCCAATGTCCTATATGATTGGGTGCTCCGTCAGCGCGATAGTGAAGGATAGAGAAGAAGCCTCGCGCCGCCGTTCCGGGAGGAAGAGTCGAGATGTCCACCGCCGCCAGCCCCGCCCCGCTCGTCGATCCGTTCGGCCGCACGGTGAGCTATCTGCGCGTGTCGGTCACCGACCGCTGCGACTTCCGCTGCGTCTACTGCATGTCCGAGGACATGAGCTTCCTGCCCAAGGCGGAGGTGCTGACGCTGGAGGAGCTGGACCGGCTGTCATCCGCCTTCGTGCGGCTGGGCACGCGCAAGCTGCGCCTGACGGGCGGCGAGCCGCTGGTGCGCCGCGGCATCATGGACCTCATCCAGTCGCTGGGCCGCCACGTGAAGTCCGGCGACCTGGACGAGCTGACGCTGACCACCAACGGCTCCATGCTGTTCAAGTACGCCGGCGGGCTGGTCGAGGCCGGGATGAAGCGCATCAACGTGTCGCTGGACACGCTGGACCCGCACAAGTTCCAGGCCATCACCCGCTGGGGCAAGTTCGACAAGGTGCTGGGCGGCATCGCGGCGGCGCGCGAGGCGGGCCTGGCCGTCAAGATCAACACCGTGGCGCTGAAGGGCGTCAACGATGACGAGTTCCACCGCATGGTGGAATGGTGCGGCGCCAACGACTGCGACCTCACCTTCATTGAGGTGATGCCGATGGGCGAGATGGGCGGCGACACGAGGTTGGAGCAGTACTTGCCGCTGTCCATGGTGCGCGCCGAGCTGGAGAAGCGCTGGACGCTGGAGGACAGCGATTATCGCACCGGCGGCCCGGCGCGGTACGTGCGGGTGGCGGAGACGGGCAAGCGGATCGGCTTCATCACGCCGCTGACGCACAATTTCTGCGAAAGCTGCAACCGCGTGCGGCTGACCTGCACCGGCACGCTGTACATGTGCCTGGGCCAGGAGGACGCCGCCGACCTGCGCACGCCGCTGCGCCTGAGCGA
>NZ_DASPMG010000316.1:0-2904 GCF_035627195.1 Azospirillum sp. | reverse complement strand
TGCTGTCGGCGCTGCTGCTGGCGCGCAACGGCGTGACCGTGTTCATGCACGGCACCGAGGGGCACACGGCCGGCCGGCTGTTCGCCGGGGGCGCGTTGGAGGCGCTGGGGGTGCCGGTCGCGGGCTCGATGGGGGAGGCGGCGGGGCACCTGCGCGCCAACCGCTTCGCCTACCTGCCGCTGGCGGCGATGGCGCCGAAGCTGCACGCGATCATGGGGCTGAAGCCGCTGCTCGGCCTGCGCAACCCGGTGCACACGGTGTCGCGCATGCTGAACCCGCTGGCCGCGCCCTGCCAGATCGTCGGCGTCGCCCACCCGCCCTACCGCGACGCCCACCAGAAGGCGGCGGCGCTGCTCGGCCAGCCGCGGCTGGCGGTGTTCAAGGGCGAGGGCGGCGAGGCCGAGCGCCGGCCGGAGAAGCCCACCGAGGTGCGCACCATCCGCAACGGCGAACCCGGCACCGAGCTGTGGGCGCCGATGGCGGCCACGACGACGGTGCGCCACGACGAGGAGCTGGACGTGGCGCGGCTCAAGGCGCTGTGGGACGGCACATCGGAGGATGCCGAGGGGCGCGACGTGGTGATCGCCACGGCGGCGGTGGCGCTCAAGCTGCTCGGGAAGGCGGAGACGCAGGCCGACGCGGAAGCGCTGGCCGCGGAGCTGTGGCGGGGGCGGTAACCTTCCGGTCCCTCCCCCGCCGGAGGCAGGGGAGGGCGATCAGAACACCTAGCAGGATGCGGAAAAAGGGCTGTGCACGTCTGGCCGGTCGTGATTCTCTGCGGTAGCGGAGGAAGCGGCCGGCGAGGGAAGGATGCGCGGATCGGACGAACGCAGCGAAGGTCTGTTCAGCTACGTGAGCTGCGAGGCGCGGGTTCCGGCGAACCATCCGTTGCGGCCGATCCGGGCGATCGTGGACGAGGCGCTGGAAGTCCTGTCGCCGGCCTTCGAGGGGCTGTACTCCAAGATCGGGCGGCCATCGATCCCGCCGGAAAAGCTGCTGCGGGCGCTGCTGCTCCAGGCGTTCTACTCGATCCGCTCGGAGCGTCAGCTGATGGAGCAGCTCGACTACAACCTGCTGTTCCGCTGGTTCGTCGGGCTGTCGATGGACGCGCCGGTGTGGGACGTGACGGTGTTCACCAAGAACCGCGACCGCCTGCTCGACGGCGACGTGGCCGCGAAGTTCCTGGCCGCCGTCCTGGCCCAGCCACGGGTCAAGGCGCTGTTGTCGGACGAGCACTTCTCGGTGGACGGCACACTGATCGAAGCCTGGGCCTCGATGAAGAGCTTCCGACCCAAGGACGGCAGTGGCGAGCCGCCGGGACCGGGACGCAACGGCGAACGCGACTTTCATGGTGAGAAGCGGTCCAACGAGACCCATGCCTCGACCAGCGATCCCGAGGCGCGGCTGTACCGCAAGGGCAACGGCCAGCCGGCGAAGCTGGCCTTCATGGGCCACGCGCTGATGGAGAACCGCCATGCCCTGGTGGTGGATGTGCGGCTGACGCCGGCCACCGGCAGGGCCGAGCGCGAGGCGGCGGTGGCCATGGTTGAGGCCATCCCCGGCCGCCACCGCATCACGGTGGGAGCCGACAAGGCCTACGACACCAAGGATTTCGTCGCGAACATGCGCGCCCTCGGCGCAGCCCCGCATGTCGCCCAGAACACCCGCAACCGCCGCTCGGCCATCGACGGCCGGACCACCCGCCACCCCGGCTATGCCGTGTCCTTGCGCATCCGCAAACGGATCGAAGAGGTCTTCGGCTGGATCAAGGGAGCCGGCTTGCGCAAGACGCGCCATCGCGGCACGGCTCGCGTCGGTTGGGTATTCACACTGACCGCCACCGCCTACAACCTGATCCGCCTGCCCAAACTGCTGGCCGCTGCGTGAAGTACGCCCGGAGTCCGCCTGAATGGCGGCTCCGGGAGCCTCGGAGCGAGGCAAAAGCGCTCCATCTCGGCCAAAACGGGCGTGGAAAACACCATTCTCACGCCTCAGCGAAAGCAAGAGCGCTGCACAGGCCCGTTTTTCCGCGTCCTGCTAAATCACAGGTCCTCCACCCGCACGGCTGGGCACCCTATCGCCTTCATGCTGGCGAGGAAGAACCACGTCGGGAAGGCGCCGCGGTTAATCTTCACCGTGACGGAGCCCTCGGTTTCCTCGATCCCCATGGCGGACAGCCGGCGGGCGAGTTCGTCATAGGTCACGTCATACCGCTTCAACTCGGCCTTCATGAACCGCTTCGCACGGCCAGCCCATTCGTCCTTCGCTTCCATGCTCGGTACCTCTCATTGGTGCATGGAAGATAACATATGTGAAAGCTTTCCCGTTGACAAGGAGGGATGCCAGAGCTAACGTATCTGTAAGGAAACACACGTATACGCTACCATGTCGCAGCACTTCCTCATGTCCGCCGCCGCTCGCACCGTCAGCCTGAAGCAGGTTGCGCGCATGACGGACGGGGAAGCCCGCGCGCTGTTCCGCAAGATCCGCTGGCCCGAGACGAACGGCGCCCTGGTGTGCCCCTACTGCGGCTGCCCGACCTGCTACGAGTACACCACCCGCGCCGTGTTCAAGTGCAAGGCGTGCCGCCGGCAGTTCTCCGAAACCTCGGGCACCCTGTTCGCGTGGCGCAAGCTGCCGATCCGCGATTACCTGATCGCCATCGTCATTTTCGTGAACGCGGTCAAGGGCATCTCCGCCCTCCAGCTCGGCCGTGATCTCGACGTGCAGTACAAGACGGCGTACGTGATGGCCCACAAGCTCCGGGAAGCCATGGCGGCGGAAGTCCGCGGCGTGGCGCCGGGCGGCGACGGCGCCGAGGTGGAGGTTGACGGCTGCTATGTCGGCGGTCACATCCGTCCGGAGAACCGCAAGGAAGACCGGAAGGACCGCCGCCTTGCCGAG
>NZ_DASPMG010000315.1:0-23158 GCF_035627195.1 Azospirillum sp. | reverse complement strand
GGCTGCTCCTTCGGCGGTTCCGGCTTCGGCTTCGCCTGCGGGGCAGGCGGCTTCGGCGGCTCGGGCTTGGGAGGCTCGGGCTTGGGAGGCTCGGGCTTCGGGGGCTCGGGCTTCGGGGGTTCCGGCTTCGGCGGCTCGGGTTTCGGCGGTTCCGGCCGGGGCGGCTTGGGCGGCACCGGGGCGGGTTCCGGCGTGGGCGCGGGCGGCGGCGGAGGCGGTGGCGGCGGTTCGGGCGCGCGCTTGGGCGGCTCCGGCTCGCGCGGGGCGGGCGGCACCTGGGCCAGCTTCGGGGGTTCCGGCGCCTTGGGCGGCGGCGGCGGAGGCGGCGGCGCCTCGGCCACCGGCTCGGGCGGCGGCGGGGCGGGCTTGGCCTCCGGCACCGGCGGGCGCGGCGGTTCCGGCTTCGGCTCGCCCTTGTCGACGCGCGCGGCCTCCGTGATCTCGCCGATGTCGACGATCTCGATGGGGATCGACTGGGGGATGTCGAGCTTGCGATCGCTGGGCGGCAGGCCCAGCACGATCAGCGCGATCAGCGCCGTGTGCAGCACCGCCGAAGCGATCAGGGGTTCGCGCATGGCCGGGCCCGCCTTCTCAGCGCGTCCTGGCGGGAGCGGGCGCGGCGGCCGGGCGCACCGCGGGGGCGGACGGGCCGGCGGCCTGGTTCGGCAGTTCGGCCACGAGGCCGACCTTCTTGAAGCCGGCCGCGCTCATGGTGCCCATGACCTCCAGCATCCGCCCGTAGGCGATCTTGGCGTCGCCGCGCACCAGGATGCGGGCCTCCGCGTTGGAATTGGTGATGGCGACCAGCAGCGGCACGAGGCCGGCCGTGTCCACCCGCTGTTCCTGCACGAACACGGTGCCGTCGGCCTGGACGGTGACGAACAGCGGGTCCTTCTGCGCCTCCAGGGGCGCGGCGTTGGTCTTCGGCAGGTCGACCGGCACGCCGACGGTGAGCAGCGGGGCCGCCACCATGAAGACGATGAGCAGCACCAGCATGACGTCGATGAACGGCGTCATGTTGATCTCGGCCATGGCGCGGTAGCCGCGCCGGCGGCCGCGGCCGTGGCCGCCCTTGGCACCCAGCGATGCGCCCATCTCAGGCGGCTCCCCGCTCTTCCAGGTGACGCGACAGGATGGCGACGAACTCGCCGGCGAAGGCGTCCAGGCGGTCGGCGTAGCGCGAGAGGTCGGTGGTGAACTTGTTGTAGGCGACCACCGCCGGGATGGCGGCCAGCAGGCCCATGGCGGTGGCGAACAGCGCCTCCGCGATGCCCGGCGCCACCACGGCGAGGCTGGTGTTGTTCGACGCGGCGATCGAGGTGAAGGAGTTCATGATGCCCCACACCGTGCCGAACAGCCCGATGAACGGCGCCGTCGAGCCGACCGAGGCGAGGAAGGTCATGTAGCGCTCGGCCCGCGCCATCTCGCGGCCGATGGTCACGGTCATCACCCGCTCCACCCGCTGCTGCAGCGACGCCTTCATCGAGCTGCCCAGCCCCCGGTCGGCGGCGTGGCGCCATTCGCGCATGCCGGCGGCGAAGGTGGCCGACATGGGGTCCTCCGGCCGCTTGCCGACGCGATCGTACAGCGCGTCCAGCGAGCCGCCGGACCAGAAGCTCTCCTCGAAGGCGTCCGCCTGGGCGTTCAGCCGGCGGATGCGCATCAGCTTCTCGATGATGATGGCCCAGCACCAGACGGAGGCGGCCAGCAGCATGATCATGACCAGCTTGACCAGCAGGTCGGCCTGCCAGAACAGCCCCCACATCGTGATGTCGTGGGCCTTTGCCGCCACCCCGGCGGCGTTCATTGCATGCTCCATTGCCGTCAGTCTCGCTTCTGCCGTTGGTACAGGGTGTCCAGCGCGTCGCGCACCGGTGCGGGGATGCGGGTCGGCCGGCCGGCGCGGTTGATCATCGCCACCTTCACGTCCGCGCGCGCCAGTTCCCGGCCATCGCGGCGAACCGATTGTGCAACTGCGAAGGAGGCGCCGCCGATATCGGTGATTCGCGTCTCTACTTCAAGCGTATCGTCAAGCTTCGCGGGAGCGACAAAATCGATCCCGACGTGGCGTACCGCAAATGACACACCCTGCTCCGCCAGCAGCCGGGCGTGGCTGTTGCCCAGCAGGCGCAGCATCTCCGTGCGCGCCCGTTCGGCGAAGCGCAGGTAGTTGGCGTGGTAGACGATGCCGCCGGCGTCCGTGTCCTCGTAGAAGACGCGGAGCGGGTAGCGGTGCACGCCCGCCTCGTCGAAGAACCCCGACAGGTCAGGCATCGGGATCCTCGTCGGGTTCGACGTCGGGATCCATGGCACGATCGAGAAGGTCGAGCTGGCGGGCGGGTGCCACGGGCGGCGCCAGACCCAGGTAGCGGAAGCCGGCGTCGGTCAGCATGCGCCCGCGCGGCGTGCGCTGCAGGAATCCCTGCTGGATCAGGTAGGGCTCCACCACCTCCTCCAGCACGTCGCGCTGTTCGCCCAGCGCGGCACCCAGCGTCTCCACGCCCACCGGACCGCCGCCGTAGTTCTGCGCGATGATGCCGAGATAGCGGCGGTCCATGCTGTCCAGGCCCAGCCGGTCGACCTCGAGGCGCGTCAGCGCGGCGTCGGCGGCGCGGGCGTCCACCTCCTCCACCCCCGCCACGGCGGCGAAGTCGCGCACGCGGCGCAGCAGGCGCCCGGCCACGCGCGGCGTGCCGCGCGAGCGGTTGGCGATCTCCCGCGCCCCTTCCGGCGTGATCGCCATGCCCAGCACGCGGGCGGCGCGGCTGACGATCAGCTGCAGCTCCTCCGGTTCGTAAAACTGGAGCCGCACGGGGATGCCGAAGCGTTCGCGCAAGGGGCGGGTGATGAGGCCGGAGCGGGTGGTGGCGCCGACCAGCGTGAAGGGCGGCAGATCGATGCGGATGGAGCGCGCCGCCGGCCCCTCGCCGATGATGAGGTCGAGCTGGAAATCCTCCATCGCCGGGTACAGCACCTCCTCGACCGCGGGGTTGAGGCGGTGGATCTCGTCGATGAACAGCACGTCGTGCGGCTGCAGGTTGGTGAGCAGCGCGGCCAGATCGCCGGCGCGCGCGATCACGGGGCCGGAGGTGGCGCGGAAGTTCACCCCCAGCTCGCGCGCGACGATCTGCGCCAGCGTGGTCTTGCCCAGGCCCGGCGGCCCGAACAGCAGCACGTGGTCCAGCGCCTCCCCGCGCGACCGGGCGGCCTGGATGAAGATCGACAGGTTCTCGCGCGCTTGGCGTTGGCCGGTGAAGTCGGCCAGCGACAGCGGGCGGATGGAGGCCTCCGGCGCGTCGCCGGGGCCTTGACCCGTTTGCACCAGCCGATCGCCCCTGTTTTGATCAGGGCCGGGAGTGGCGTTCACTGGCTAAGCTCCTTCAATCCCTGGCGGATCAGGTCGCCGACCGCGGCACCGTCGCCCAGCGTGCGCCCGGCCGCGACGACCGCGCCGAACGCCTCCGACCGGCCGTAGCCGAGGTTGACCAGCGCCGACACGGCGTCCGCCATGGCGGTGTTGCCGCCGGGTGCGGGCACCGGCGCGCCGCCCTTGGCCGGCGCCGGGGCGGTGGTGCCGCCCATGCCCAGCGACAGGCCGCCGACCTTGTCCTTCAACTCGTTGATGATGCGCGCCGCCACCTTGGCGCCGACACCGTCGGCGCGGATCAGCGCCGTCTTGTCCTGCGCCGCGATGGCATGCGTCAGCTGTTCCGGATCCAGCACGCCAAGAATGGCGAGAGCAAGGCGGGCACCGACCCCCTGGATGGTGGTCAGCAGGCGGAACCAGTCGCGCTCGGCGTTGTCGGCGAAGCCGTACAGCACGATGCGGTCGTCGCGCACGAAGGTCTCGACGACCAGCGACGTGCGCTCGCCCCCCATCAGGCGCGACAGCGTGCGCCCCGAGCAGGTCAGCGCATAGCCCACGCCGTTGACGTCGAGCACGACGGAATCGACGCCGACGCCGTCCACCACCCCGGTGAGCTTGGCGATCATGATACTCCTCCTTGCGGGCCGCCCTTATCCCTCTCCCGTCCTGGGAGAGGGTGGCCCGAAGGGCCGGGTGAGGGCCCCACGGGCCGCCGCAGCACGGTCGTCTCGTCCAGGCGCGCCTTGATGGTCTCAAGCACGCCGTTCAAATTGTCGTTCACGTCGGTGTTCCAGAAGCGCAGCACGCGGAACCCGGCCTGTTCCAGCATACGCGTGCGGCGCTCGTCATACTGCACTTGCGTCGCGTGCTGACCGCCGTCGAGTTCGATCACGAGCCGGTGGTCGTGCGACACGAAATCGACGGTGAAACCCAGGATCGGTTCCTGCCGCCGGAACTTGGCGCCGAGCTGTGCATTGCGCAGGCGCTGCCAGAGAAGCTTTTCCACGTCGGTGGAGTTGCGGCGGAGGTCGCGGGCACGCTCGACCTCCTTGTCCGTGGCGTAACGCTTGGCCTGCTGCACCAAAGCGCCGGTAACGGAGCCCTCACCCGGCGCTTCGCGCCACCCTCTCCCGGGGTGGGAGAGGGTATCGACGTCCCCTCTCCCCAGGGGAGAGAGGGATTTTCCGACACCCTTCCTCCACACCTGCCAGGTGCTGCGGTGGTGGGCGTGGCAGATCGCCACGGCCAGCGCGTCGGCGGCATCGGGGGTGGCGATCGTGCAGCCGGGCAGCAGGACGCGCACCATCATCTGCACCTGCGCCTTGTCGGCGCGCCCGGCCCCGACCACGGCCTTCTTGACCATGTTGTTGGGGTACTCGGCCACCGTCAGGCCGGCCTGCGCGGGCACCAGCAGCGCCACCGCCCGCGCCTGCCCCAGCTTCAGCGTGGAGACGGCGTTGGCGTTGACGAAGGTCTCCTCCACCGCCGCCTCGTCGGGGCGGTAGCGCTCCAGCACCTCGGACAGCGCGTCGTGCAGCTGGCACAGCCGCTCGGCCAGCGCGCAGCCGTCGCGCGAATGCACGGCGCCGTCGGCGACGTGGCTCAGGCGGTTGCCGGCGACGTCGATGATGCCCCAGCCGGTGTGCCGCAGCCCGGGATCGATCCCGAGCAGCCGCACCGTTGCCATACCCGCGTCGCCGCCCACGCCCGTGCCCTCACGCGGTCAGCTTCTCCATCAGCTCGGCCGAGATGTCGTAGTTGCCTTCGACATTCTGGACGTCGTCGTTGTCCTCCAGCACCTCCAGGAGCTTGATGAGGGTGGCGGCGGCGTCCTCCGGCGGAGCGACGGTGTTCAGCGGCTTCCAGGCGAGGCGGCCGCTCTCCGGCGCGCCGAACCTGGCCTCCAGCGCGTCGCGCACGGCGGCGAAGCTCTCCACCGTGGTGGTGACCTCGTGCCCCTGCTCGTCCGACTCCACGTTGTCGGCGCCGGCCTCCAGGGCCGCCTCGAACATGGTGTCGGCGTCGGCCGCGCCGGCGGGGTAGTAGATGGCGCCGACCCGGTTGAACATGAAGCTCACCGAGTTGGTCTCGCCCAGGGACCCGCCGTACTTGGTGAAGGCGGAGCGCACCTCGGCGGCCGTGCGGTTGCGGTTGTCGGTCAGTGCCTCGACGATCAGCGCGATGCCGCCGGGGCCGTAGCCCTCGTACCGCACCTCTTCATAGTTGGTGTCGTCGCCGCCGCCCGGCGTGCCCTGCTTGATGGCGCGGTCGATGCGGTCGCGCGGCATGTTCTGGCCACGGGCCGCGAGGATGGCGGCGCGCAGGCGCGGGTTGGCGGCCGGGTCCGGCAGGCCGGACTTGGCGGCCACGGTGATCTCGCGCGCCAGCTTGTTGAAGATCTTGGACCGCTTGGCGTCCTGCGCGCCCTTGCGGTGCATGATGTTCTTGAATTGTGAATGACCGGCCATGCGTCGGACGAGTCCCAGGCTAGAGAGCGTGACAAGGTTTAGGGTACGGCGAGGGATGCCGTGCGGCACATGTACCAGATCTAGTGCACCCGCGCACCTTGTTGGGGGCGCAGAGCACACCTACTCCCTTAGAAAGTCAATATGGCGAGAATGCGGCCATCCGATTTCGCCGCAGACATGCAGCGAGACGCTCAGTCCAGGCCGTGCCAGTTCGCCGGCCACCAGTCGGGATCGAGCAACTGGTCGGCCGTGTAGGGGCGATCCTGCGGCACCTCGCGTCCGGTGACGCCATCCTCGACCAGCCCCAACGCGGCCAGCCTGCGGCCACCCAGCCACGCGTCGTCCAACGCGTCCGACAGCTTCGCCTTCAGGCTGGGGCTGTTCCTGAGGAGGCGCGCGACGCTTAGCCGCTGCTGGACCACCGACCGCTTCCATCCCTGGCGGGGATTGGCGGCGGGAGAGATTTCCAGCTTGAGGAGATGCTCGATGAGGCGTTCGAAATGGCTGATCAGGCCATTGAGGTCGCTCCGCCCCATGCTCTCGATCTCCTCGGCGAGGTTCTCCCAGTCGAGCGGCAGGTTGGCGCCGGACGCCGCCGCCTCGCGCAGGCGCGAGGCCTGCTCCTGCGTCCAGGCGTAGAAGTCGTCCTCGTACTTGGCGCCGTAGCCCATGGGGACCCTCCCGGGAAGCGTCAGCTCCGCGTCGGCATATGCTGGCTCAAACGGCCGCCGAGGCGCAACGGCTCGATGCGGGTGGCGAGGCCGCTGCGGTCGTCGGTCTCCACGTAGACGCCGCACACCGTGCCCTCGCCCTCGGCCGGGGACAGGCGCTCGGTCGGCAGCTTGCGGACCATCTTCGCCACGGCGATCTCCTTCTTCATGCCGATGGCGCTGTCGTAGTCGCCGCACATGCCGGCGTCGGTCATGTAGGCGGTACCGCCGGGCAGGATCATGTGGTCGGCCGTCGGCACGTGGCTGTGCGTGCCCACCACCAGCGACACGCGGCCGTCCAGGAAGTGGCCCATGATCATCTTCTCGCTGGTCGCCTCGCCATGGAAGTCCACCAGGATGGCGTCCACCCCGCCCGGCCCCAGGCGGTGGGCGCGCAGCACGCGGTCGATGGCGGCGAAGGGGTCGTCCTGCGGCTCCATGAACAGGCGCGCCAGCGCGTTGACGACCAGGATCTTGCGCCCGCCGCGCGCCTGCAGCAGCACGAAGCCGCGGCCCGGCGTGCCCTCCGGGTAGTTCAGCGGGCGGATGACGCGCGGCTGCTGGTCGATGGTGCCGACCAGTTCCTTCTGGTCCCAGGTGTGGTTGCCCAGGGTCAGCACGTCGACGCCCGCCTCGAAGAACTCGGCGGCGATCTTCACGGTGACGCCGTAGCCGCCGGCGGCGTTCTCGGCGTTCACCACGACGATGTCGGGGTCCAGCTCCGCCTTGATGCGGGGCATGTAGGCGATCACCGCGTCGCGCCCGGTGCGGCCGACGACATCACCGAGGAACAGAAGTCTCATCGTTCAACCTTCATCGAAAAGCGCTCGGTGACGATCCAGTCGAGCGGCTGGTCGTGCGGCCCGTGCGGCACCGCCTCGACCTCTTGCGCGGCGAAGCCGACGCCCACCGCCAGCACCGGCCCGCCCCCGGCCCGCAGGCCCTCCAGCGTGCGGTCGTAGTAGCCGGCGCCGTAGCCCAGCCGGTGCCCGCCCCGGTCGAAGGCCAGCAGCGGCACCAGCAGCACGACCGGCACCACCCAGGGGGCGGTCTCGTCGGGCTCCGTGATGCCGAAGCGCCCTTCGCGCAAGCGGGTGTCCAGCGTCCAGGCGCGGAAGCGCAACGGCTCGCCACGCGGGCCGGCCACCGGCAGCGCCGCCGTCCGTCCCTGTCCGGAAAAATGGAGCAGCAGGGGCCGCACGTCGAGTTCGGAGCCCAGCGGCCAGTAGCCGGCCACCGGCCCGTCGGGCAGCGGCACCTCGGCCAGGATGCGGTCGCGGATGGCGTGCGCGGCGCGGCCGCAGGCGTCCGGATCGGTGACCGTGTCGCGCAAGGCCCGCGCCCGCAGTCTGGCGGCAGCCTTGGCCTCGCGCGGGTCGGTCATCGGCGGTCGGGAACCTGACGGGGGAAAGAGGGTGGAAGGCGCCGCCTTGGGCGTTGGCCATAGTGCCTATCCTCCACGGCCTGCCAGTGCAGGTGGGCGCCATGTACCGAGACCACGGTCCCGGCAGGGACAGCTCCCAAGAGGTTAGGGTTATCGGCCCTGGGGATAATGCGACCTGACGCGCCAGGCAGCGAACCTTCCGGGACCTAACTTAGGCGCGCTCGAGCCGCGCGGCAACCTCTTCTATGCGGCGCGTGATCGCTTCCACCGTCGCCACCGCCGCAGCCTCGGCCGCGACCTCCTCCGGCGAGGGGCCGACGCGGTGCGCCGGCGCGGCGCGGCCGGTCAGCGCGTCGCTGAGTTCGTCGGCCAGAACGAGGCAGGTGGCCACCAGCATCATGGTGTCGGAGCCGGAGCGCCCGCCGCCCGTCACCTGCTTCAGCCGCCCGTCCACATAGGCGGCCAGCTCGCGGATGCGCGATTCCTGCCCGTCCTCGCAGGCCAGCTGGTAGGGACGGCCGTTGATCTCGATCTCGACGCGGGCCATGGGGGTCAGGTCTCCAGCACGGATTCGAGGCGGCCGATGGCCGCTTCCAGCCGCTTCGACACGGCGTCCGCGTTCTCGTTGGCCTTGGCCGCCTCGGCGCGCGCCTGCGTCAGCGCTTCGGACAGCTCATGCTCGCGGCGGTTGAAACGGATCTCGCGGTTCGCGGCGGCGTGTTCGAGGCGGCCGACGGCGTGCCCCAGACGGTCGAGGGCGGCTTTCAAGGCGTGCATGGCGTTCGGAACGGCCTTTCGCAACTGCACAACTGGCGAGTCTTCTACAGTTGGGCCGGCAGCGCCCCGCCGTCAACCGAAAAGAGGCGGGATATGACAACAACGAACACAACCCGTAGGTTGGGTTGAGCGCCAGCGAAAACCCAACGTAGCGGCCACCCTGAGGGCGCGTTGGGTTTTCGCCTTCGGCTCAACCCAACCTACGGGTCCTCGCCCATCCAGCCCACCCCATTGCGGGAGGCTGTTCCTACCCATTCGCGTGTTGACCAAGCGGCACCGGATCTGCATTTTGCGCCGATCCGGCGGGGAGCGGCGCGCCCCCGCCCGACCGGCCACGTCCCTGCCAGCGAGCGCACGCGCCCAGGACCCCGACCAGGAACCAGATCTTATGTCCACTCCCACCGTTTCCCCGGAGACCATGGCCAACGCGATCCGCGCGCTCGCCATGGATGCCGTCGAGGCCGCCAAGTCGGGGCATCCCGGCATGCCGATGGGCATGGCCGACGTGGCCACCGTGCTGTTCACCCGCTTCCTGAAGTTCAACCCGGCGCAGCCCGCGTGGCCCGACCGCGACCGCTTCGTGCTGTCGGCCGGCCACGGCTCGATGCTCGTCTACTCGCTGGCCTACCTGACCGGCTACGCGCGGATGACCATCGACCAGCTGAAGAACTTCCGCCAGATCGGCAGCCTGACCCCCGGCCACCCCGAGGTGGACCCGGAGATCGGCGTCGAGATGACCACCGGCCCGCTGGGCCAGGGCGTCTCCACCGCCGTCGGCATGGCGCTGGCCGAGCGCATCGCCAACGCCCGCTTCGGCAATGATCTGGTCGACCACTTCACCTACGTCATCGCCTCGGACGGCGACCTGATGGAGGGTGTCAGCCACGAGGCGTGCTCGCTGGCCGGCCACCTGAAGTTGAACCGCCTGATCGTGCTGTGGGACGACAACCACATCTCCATCGACGGCTCCACCGACCTGTCCTTCACCGACGACACGCAGGCGCGCTTCCGCGCCTACGGCTGGAACGTCCAGGCGGTGGACGGCCACGACATGGCCGCCATCGAGAAGGCCATCGCGGCCGCGCAGTCGTCCGACCGGCCGAGCTTCATCGCCTGCCGCACCATCATCGGCAAGGGTGCCCCCAACAAGCAGAACACGCACGGCTGCCACGGCTCGCCGCTGGGCCTGGACGAGGTCAAGGCGACGCGCGAGAACCTGGGCTGGCCGCACGAGCCGTTCGTGGTGCCGGACGAGGTGCTGAACGCCTGGCGCGCCGCCGGCCGCCGCGCCGACGACGCCTTCAAGGCGTGGGACGCCCGCCACGGCAAGCTGGACGACGCGGCCCGCGCCGCCTTCGACGCCGCCGTCACCGGCAAGCTGCCGGCCGACCTGCCGGCCATCGTCGAGGCGTTCAAGAAGAAGGTCTCCGAGGAGAAGCCGAGCTGGGCGACCCGCGTGGCGTCCGGCAACGTGCTGGAGGTGCTGGTCCCGGCGGTGCCGGAGCTGATCGGCGGTTCCGCCGACCTGACGCCGTCCAACAACACCAAGGTCAAGAACACCGCCGACGTGAAGGGTGCGGGCGAGTTCGCCGGCCGCTACGTCCGCTACGGCGTGCGCGAGCACGGCATGGCCACCGTGATGAACGGCATGGCGCTGCACGGCGGCGTCATCCCCTACGGCGGCACCTTCATGCAGTTCGCCGACTATTGCCGCCCGGCCATCCGTCTGGCCGCCCTGATGAAGACGCGCTCCATCTTCGTGATGACGCACGACTCCATCGGGTTGGGCGAGGATGGTCCGACGCATCAGCCGGTCGAGCATCTTGCGGCGCTGCGCGCCATCCCCAACCTTCTCGTCCTGCGTCCGGCCGACGCGGTGGAGACGGCGGAGTGCTGGCAGATCGCGCTGGAGGCGGCGAAGAGCCCGTCGGTCCTGGCGCTGACCCGCCAGAACGTGCCGACCCTGCGCACCCGCCACACGGCCGACAACCTCAGCGCCCGCGGCGCCTACGTGCTGATGGAAGCGGAGGGGGAGCGCAAGGTCACGCTGCTCGCCACCGGGTCGGAGGTCGAGATCGCGGTGAAGGCGCGCGAGACGCTGCAGGCCGAGGGTGTCGGCACCGCCGTGGTGTCGATGCCCTGCTGGGAGCTGTTCGAGGCGCAGAGCGACGCCTACCAGGAGCAGGTCCTGGGCGGCGGCGTGCGGATCGCGGTGGAAGCCGCGGTGCGCCAGGGCTGGGATCGCTGGATCGGCCGTGACGGCGGTTTCGTCGGCATGGCGGGCTTCGGCGAGTCGGCTCCCTACCAGGAGCTGTACAAGCACTTCGGCATCACCGCCGAGGCGGTCGTGAAGGCCGCCAAGGCGCGCCTGTAAACGGACAGGCACTGTGTAATCGGGCTCCGGGGCAGCCGCCCCGGCGCCGTAAACGAGAGACTGGAGGACGTCATGGCAGTTCGGGTTGCGATCAACGGGTTCGGCCGCATCGGCCGTCTGGTGCTGCGGGCGATCTACGAAAGCGGTCGCAGCGACGTCGAGGTGGTGGCGATCAACGACCTCGCCGACCTCGACACCAACGTGCACCTGCTGAAGTACGACAGCGTGCACGGCCGCTTCCCCGGCACGGTCGAGGCCAAGGACGGCAACCTCGTCGTCAACGGCCACAGCATCAAGGTCGTGCAGGAGCGTGACCCGACCAAGCTGCCGTGGAAGGACCTGAAGGTTCAGGTCGCCATGGAGTGCTCGGGCATCTTCACCTCGCGCGAGAAGGCGTCGCTGCACCTGGAAGCCGGTGCGGAGAAGGTGCTGATCTCGGCCCCGGCCACGGACGAGGACATCACGGTCGTCTACGGCGTCAACAGCGACAAGCTGAAGGCCGAGCACCGCATCGTGTCGAACGCGTCGTGCACCACCAACTGCCTGGCGCCGGTGGCGTTCGTCCTGAACAACCTGATCGGCATCGATCACGGCTTCATGACGACCATCCACTCCTACACGGGTGACCAGCGTGTCGTCGACACCATGCACAAGGACCTGCACCGCGCCCGCGCGGCGGCCCTGAACATGATCCCGACCTCGACCGGTGCCGCCAAGGCCGTGGGCAAGGTCCTGCCGGAGCTGAAGGGCAAGCTGGACGGCACCGCCATCCGCGTGCCGACGCCGAACGTCTCGGTGGTGGACTTCAAGTTCGTCGCCAAGAAGGCCACCACGGCCGACGAGATCAAGGCCGCCATCAAGGAGGCCGCCGCCGGCCCGCTGAAGGGCATCCTGGGCGCCTACGATGAGCCGCTGGTGTCGAGCGACTTCAACCACGACCCGCACAGCTCGATCTTCGCGCTGAACGAGGTGAAGGTCATCGACGGCACCTTCGTGCGCATCATGACCTGGTACGACAACGAGTGGGGCTTCTCGAACCGCATGAGCGACACCGCCGTCGCCATGATGAACGCGAAGTAAGCCACCCGGCAAAGCACCCGAACGGCAAAGGCCGCCCCGCGAGGGGCGGCCTTTTCTTTTGGGCGGCCTATTCCTGGACGCAGGAGATGCGGCTGTCGTTCTCCACGATCCGGAAGCGCAGCTGCTCGGCGGTCCCGAGCCCGACCTTGTTGACGACCTTCGCGCACAGGTCCCAGGGGAACGGCATCACCTTGAACAGGTTGTACCGGAAGTCGACGTTGATCACCGGGTACTCCTTGCTCAGCACCCGCAACCGCACGTCCAGGCAGCGCTGCTGGCCGGACGGGATGAGGTCGGACGCCGTCTCCGGCCCGTCGGGATAGGTGATGCGCGCGGCCGCATCGTGCCCGTTCATGGCGTTGGTCACGCACACGGTCTTCGGCATGGCGACGGCGCTGCCGGGCGCGGCAAGGGTGGCGACGGCGAGCGGCAGCGCCAGCACGGCGAGCTTGCGGATAAACATGGGAGTGCTCCTCGAACGGGTGACGCCCTTTTGTGGCCGCCCGCCGGCGAAAGTTCCACGTTTCGCGATTCCTGGAGCGGGATTCCTGGAGCGGGATTCCTGGAGCGGGCCGGCGCCCGCCGCCTTCGCATTGGTGGTAGGGGCCTGTGCCCCGCGTGCCACCCGCGTCATGTCACATTGTGTGTAATCCGGAGGATACCGGGGGCGCCGCAAGGGAGAGAGACATGGTTGCGCTGGAACGGGACGAGTCCGCCTTTGCCACCGGACGGGTGCGGGAAGTGGTGGCCGTGTTCGACGATCCGGACTGCCTGGACGGCGCCGTCGCCGACCTGCAGTCGAGCGGGTTCAACCGCGCCGACCTCAGCATCGCCAGCGGGGAGCGCGCGCTGCAGGCCAAGCTGGGCCGCACCTGCTCCGACGTGCGGGAGATCGAGGACGATCCCGCCGCGCCGCGCACCGTCTTCATCTCCAAGGCGTCGCTGGGCGACGCGGAGGGGGTGCTGATCGGCGTCGCCGTCTACATCGGCGCCGTGGTCGCCGCCGGGGTGGCGGCGGACGCCGGGGCCGGCATGTGGGGCATCATCCTGGCGGTCGCGGTCACCGCGGCGGTCACCGGCCTGATCGGCGCGTTCCTGGTGATGCGCCTCGACCGGCACTACCGCGCCGACATCCGCGAGCAGGTGCAGCGCGGCGGCTTCGTGCTGTGGGTCAACCTGCACTCGCCGGAACTGGAGCGCCGCGCGCTGGAGGTGCTGGAGACCTGCGGCGCCAAGCGCATCCACGTGCACGAGGTGCCGGCGCTGTAGCGCCCTACCCCGCCCGCCGGCAATTGGTCCGCGCGCACGGCACGATGCCCGCCGCTTCGCCCAAGCGGTCGGCGATCCAGGCGGACACGCTCTTGCCCTCGCGCCGGGCGCAGGAGGCGATGGCGCGGTGCAGCGTGGGGTTCACGCGAATGGAGATCTGCCCCGACGCCGGGCGGTCGGTGTTCGCCGCCATGTCGCTGGCCAGCGCCAGATAGTCGTCGACAGCCGCGCGGAAGGCGGTGCGCAGCTCCTCCACCGACCGGCCGCGGAAGGTGATGCCGTCGCGCGTGTTGATGACCTCGCCGACGAAGATACCGGCATCGTCGTCGAAGTCGATCTGGGCCTTGTAGCCCTTGTACTCCATCATGGCGGCGTCCCTTGGGGATTCGTTGGCGCGACCATAGCGCGGCAACGCGCGGGGCGGTTTGACCTGCCTCAATTGACGCACCCGGCGTGGGGCTATGCGCCGTCCACGACGCGGCCGTCCACCAGCACGACCCGGCGGTGCGTCTGCGCCGCCAGATGCTCGTCGTGCGTCACGGTGACCACGGCGGTGCCGGATTCGCGCGCCAGCGACGCGAAGATGTCGAACACCCCCTGGGCGTTGCGGGTGTCCAGGTTGCCGGTGGGCTCGTCCGCCAGGATCAGGCGCGGGCCGTTGGCGAGCGCCCGGGCGATGGCGACGCGCTGGCGCTGCCCGCCGGACAGCTGGTCCGGACGCTTGCCGGCCTGATCGGCGAGGCCCAGGCGGTCCAGCAGCTCCATGGCGTGGGCGCGCATCGCGCGCTCCGGCAGGGCCGCCAGCTTGCGCATGGGGATCAGCACGTTGCCCAGCGCCGTGAACTCCGGCAGCAGGAAGTGGAACTGGAACACGAAGCCCAGCCGGGCGAGGCGCAGGTACGCCAGCTCGGCCGCGTCCAGCTCCGCGGTGTCGCGCCCCTCCAGCCACACGCTGCCCGCCGTCGGGCGGTCCAGCAGGCCCAGCAGGTACAAGAGCGACGATTTGCCCGACCCGGACGGGCCGGTGATGGCGACGAACTCGCCCGCCGCGATGGTCAGGTCCACGTCGCGCACCAGCGTGACCGGCACCACGCCCGGCAGCACGCGCGTCAGGCCCCTCGCCTGGACGAGCGGCGGGGCGTTCACGCCGCCCCCCGGATGATCTCGACCGGGTTGAGGCGCGCCGCGCGCCGCGCCGGCAGCCACGCGGCGAAGGACGCGGCGGTGATGGAGAAGGCGGCACCGATCAGGTAGTGGGTGATGGAATAGGCCAGGTAGAAGCGGTCGTTCTGGATGGCCCCCTGCCCGCCGCCCAGGTCGAAGCGCACGCTGGCCAGCGCCGCCACCAGCGCGTAGCCGATGGCCCAGCCCAGCAGCGCGCCGACGACGCCGACCAGCACCCCTTCGATGAGGAAGATGCGGCGGATGTCGGCCTCGGCGAAGCCCAGCGACTTCAGGATGGCGATGTCGCGCCCCTTCTCGAACACCACGGTGGAGATGATGTTGAAGATGCCGAAGGCGGCCACCACCATGATGGCGCCGACGGTGGAGTACATGATGGCGTTCTGGATGACGAAGGCGTTGAAGATGCCTTCGTTCGCCTCCTGCCAGCTCTCGGCCTTGTAGGCGAAGCGCGCCTCGATGCGGGCGGCGGCGGCGCGGGCGGAATCGACGTCGTCCAGGCGCAGGCGGATGCGGTTGATGACGTTGGCCCGGTCCTGGAGGATCTGCGCCTGCTTCAGCAGCATGAAGGCCATGCCGTCGTCGAAGGCGGTGACCCCCGTGCGGTACAGCCCCACCACCGTGACCCGGCGCAGCACGCCGGCCGGCGAGATGGCGGTCAGCCGGTCCCCCGGCGCCGCCCCCAGCCGCTTGGCCAGCGCCACGCCCATGACCACACCGTCGGGCCGCGTCTCCAGGTCCAGCAGGCTGCCCGCCACCATGTCCTTTTCCAGCCGCGTGATGGCCAGCTCGCGCCGCGGGTCGATGCCGACCAGGGCGGCGTTGCGCTCCGTGGCGCCGTAGCGCAGGAAGACCTGCCCCTGCAGGCTGGGCGCCACCAAAACGCCGGGCATCTCCTCCAGCGCGTCGATGATGGCGAAGCCGCGCTTGATGCCGCGCCGCTCGTCCTGCGGCTTCACGCCGCGCACCGCCACGGCGCCGTCGGGGAAGGCGGCGACGGCCGGCTGGCGGGCCGGCTCGCGGAATTCGTCGCTGATGGTGATGTGCGGGGCCACGTCCACCACCGTGGCGATGAAGAAGGCCTGGAAGCCCTGCATCAGCGCCGCCATGGCGATGAAGAACCCCACGCCCAGCGCGGCACCGGTGACCGACACCAGGGTCTGCCGCTTGCGCCCCATCAGGTGGGTCAGCGCCACGTCGACGTGCAACGGCAGCGGCATGGCACGTCCTCCTACGGCTCCGGCACGCGCACCGGCGCGCCGTCCTTCAGGCCGGCGGGCGGGGCGGCGACCACGCGTTCCCCCTCCGCCAGCCCGGCGCGGACCTCGGCGCGGCCGTTGCCGACGACGCCCGGCTCGACGCTCCGGGCGCGGGCGACGCCGTCCTCGACCACGAAGACCCGGCCGCCCGCCAGCGCGGTGTCCGGCACCAGCAGCGCGCGGTCGTCGCGGCGCACCACGATGTTGGCCTCCACCGTCATGCCGATCAGCAGCGGCGTGTCGTCGGGCAGCGCGACGCGCACGCGGTAGCTCTTGTTCACCGGGTCGCCCATGGGCGTGGCCTCCGCCACCGTGCCCTCCAGCGCGCGGCCGGGGAAGGCATCGGCCTTGATCAGCGCGGTCTGGCCGACGGCCACGCGCGGCCGGTCCTCCTCGTCCACCTCGACCACGGCCCACAGCGGGCGCGGCTGGCCGATGGTGAACAGCACCTTGGCGCCGGTGGTGCGCACGCTGTCGCCGATTTCCGCGTCGCGGCGCAGGACCACGCCGTCGATGGGTGCGGTCAGCGTGTAGCGGGTCAGCGCCTGACGCTGTGCGGCGATCACCTCGCGCGTCGCGGCCAGCTCCGTCTGCGCGCGCTCGCGCGCCTGCGGGCTGGCGACGCCGCGCCGTTCCAGCGCCTCCTGCCGGGTCACCTCGGATTCCAGGAAGCGGGCGCGCGCCTCCAACTCGCGCAGCTTGGCCTGCGCCTCCTCGTCGTCCAGGCGGGCGAGAACCTGCCCGCGCTCCACGCGCTCCCCCTCGCGCGCCGGCACGGCGACGATGGGCGCGGAGACCAGCGCCTCGACCCGCGCCCAGTGCACCGGCTCCACAGTCCCGGTGGCGTACACCGCCTCCACCGCCGGGCCGCGCGCGACGGCGGCCAGCCGCACCGCCGGCGGACGCCCCGTCCACCACAGCCAGCCGCCCACGCCGCCCGCCAGGGCGAGCGCGAGCAGCAGGGGCAACACGAGGCGGCGCAGGCGGGGCATGGAAGGCGGCGGGAGGCGGAATGGGAGGCGTGCGTTCGGTGACGCTTACGGTATCATGAACGGCCCATGATGAAGACCGACAACGATACCGCCCGCTTCGCCCGGCCGGTGCGCGTGCACGGCGCGGCCGACGCGCGCGCGGCCCTGGCCGCCGCCGCGGCCCTGGGCGTGCCGGTGGCGCTGGTCGCCCACGCAGCGGCCGGCGGCCTGTGGCTGCGCACGCTGCTGGACGACGCCCGCGCCGCCGTTCCAGGGGTGCAGGCGTGTGGCGTGCTGGACTGCGGCGACCGCGCCGGGGACGCGCAGGCGGCCCTGGCCGCCGGGGTGGACGCCGTGCTGTTCACCGGCCCGCCGGCCGTCGCCGCGCGGCTGGCCGACATCGCCGCGCAACGCGAGGCGGCGCTGCTCACCGCCCTGCCGGCGCCGCTGGACCTGCGCGGCGCGCGCGACGCGGAGGCCGCCTGCCGGGCGTGGCTGGCGGCCCGCTGAGGTCCGTCGATCGGCATCCGCCGGTCAGCGCCCGCGGATGTCGCCCCAGGTGGGGGCGCGCGGCGTGCGGATCGCGGCCGGCGCGGCCGTTCCGGTCAGCTGCGCCTGCGGATCGGGCGGGTCGAAGAGCTGGCAGCGCGGGACCTCGCCAGTGCACATGCGGGCGACCTGGTCCCAGGTCTGCGCCGGATCCGGCTTGGCGGACGAGAAGCCCTCGAAGTTCTGGCTGACGATCGGCGCGTTCGCCGGCTCCACCGGGTAGCCGGAGAAGTAGAAGGACTGCGGGTGCCGGTACGGCTCCATCTTCGGGTCGGCGGCGTCCGGCGTGGCCGTGCTGTGGAAGCCGTAGCCGAACATGATGTCGCCGTCCGCCGTGCGCACGGGGCTGACGCCGGTCTGCACCGGGGCGCCCGTCTTGGCGCTGACCCAGAAGGAATAGCCCTGCACCTTGCCGCCCAGCCGCTCGCTGTCGCCCTTGCTGTAGGGGAGGTGCTTGATGAAGTCGCGGCGCGGCGGGTGGTTGTAGTCGGAGAACAGGCAGCAGGCCGGCATCCCCTTCGGCCGGTCCTCCGGGTAGGTCAGGAAATAGGCCGTGTTGCCCAGCGACACGAAGGAGCAGGTGTACTGGTTCGACAGCGGGAAGATGGGCAGGCAGCGCTTGACGTAATGCTCCATCATGGCGCCCTTGGCCTTGCCGTCGGCGCTGGTCCAGGTGCTGTCGTAATAGGTGGCGCCCTGCGACGCCTCGTAGTCCTTGCCCTCGGCCAGCGGGGCCGGCGGCTTGCCGTCGTACGGCGGCGGGTTCTCGACGTAGCCGTTGTAGACCCGGTACATGGTCCATCTGGTCGACCAGTGCTCCGGCCAGACGGGGTCGCTGGGGTCGCCCGCCTCGCGCTTGGCGACGCAGTTCTTGGGCTCGCAGTTGCTGAATTCCGGCGGGTTGTGGGCGCCGTAGGTGGAATAGACCACCTTCTCGTCGGCATTTTTGCTGGGGGCGTTCTTCTTGGCAGCGTCCTGGGCATGCGCCGGGACGGCCAGCGCGGTGAGGCCGAGGAGGGCGGCGGCAAGGCCCAGGCGGCGGCCGGTGACGAGGCGTTCGTTCATCGCAACGATCTCCACCCGTTGTGGATCAAAGGGGCCGGAAGCGGAAGGACAGGCCGGTGTACTGGCCCTCCTGCCCCGGAACCGGGGTGGCGAGCACCTCCTGCGCCAGCAGGCGCATCTCGTACATCAGCCCCATGGCGCCGTCGAAGCTGTCCGGTTCGCCGTTGAAGGTGCGGTCCAGCGCGTTCAGCAGGCGCGTGTAGGAGCCTTCGAACTCGGTCGCCAGCCGCCGCGCGCGCGACCCCGCCGGCAGCTCGTCCGGGTTGGGGTTCGGCTGCATGTTGATGACGTTGCGCTCGTCCAGCACCACCGGCGCGCCGGTGTAGGAGTAGCCGTTGGGCGCGGACGCGTCCGCCACCAGCCGCCGCCCGCGCACGATCTGCTCGAAGCGGTAGTAGTGGGCGGCGACGTTCTCCGGATCGACGGGGGAGACGCTGGTCCCCTCGCCCTGGCAGATGATGAGGTCGATGGCCTTGCAGGCGCTGTCCAGGTCGGTGATGCGGAACAGCTGGTCGGGCGGGAACCAGCTGTTGTTCACCATCTCGCGCGCGAAGTCGCCGATGAACACCGGCTCGCCCGCCTCCACCAGCTCGGTCAGCTTGACCTTGATGGCCGTGTAGAACTCGCCGATGGTGTTGTACTCCGGCGTGGCGGCCATGAGGGCGGCGCCCTCCAGCTCCAGCGGGTGCTCCGGCTCCTCGATCTTCATGAAGACGTTCTGCACCTGCGCGATGGAGCACTTCTCCAGCGGCACGATCAGCCCGTCGCCGATGTTCATCGGCAGCGGCCCCGGATAGCTGGGCACGAACGCCGGGTCGTTGAGCTTCGGCGCGCCGCCGATGGCGATCAGCAGGTTCGCGGCGATGCTCATGTGCAGCATCTCCTCGATCACCACGCTGCGGATGATGTCCGCCACCGCCTGGTTGGTGCCGAGCTTCAGCGTGTAGAGCGCGCACAGGTAGGTGGGGATGGTCGCGTGCTCCAGCTCGATGGCGTTCTGAAGCATGGCGTAGAGATCGCCCGGGCCGGTGGCGGCGCGGACCTGATCGACGTACTTGGGGTCAATCTTCATCATCGTCCTGTCCTCCGCCCTTAATCAGCCGTGCCGGTGGTGCTGTACCCGCGCCCCGACGCACCCGCGTCGGAGGGGCCAAGACCCTTGAGCGCGGCCTCCCGCCCGCCGATGCGCGACACCTCCCGCGCGTCGGCGACGACCGGGGCGGCGGGGGCGGTGAGCGTGGAGCCCTGCGGCGGGACCGGCACGGCGCCGCTGACCGGCGGCGCGTCCACCAGATAGCCGGCCAGCCAGTCGATGATCATCTTCAGCTTGCCCGCCGACATGTCGCGGGTGGCCGGCATGTAGTTCGGGTCCTCGATGGGCCGGGTGAACGCCAGGTAGAGCAGGCGCGCGTTGGCCACCACGCTGGAGTAGTCGGAGAAGCTGAACAGCCCCCGGCTCATCACCGGGTACAGGTTGCCGAACTGCACCAGGACCGGGGCGATGTCGGTCTCCCAGCTGGGCGTGGCCGGCGGCGTGAAGGCGTCGCGCACGTGCACCGCCACCAGCTCGAACTGCGGCATGGGCGACTGGCCGACGCCGGTGAAGCTGTAGGAGAACTCGTAGATCTGGCCGTCGATGTAGCGGCGCGGGTTGCACGGGTCGGCCGCCTGATACTCCAGCACCGCCACGCCGTCTTCCCCCGCGTTCATCCGGCTGCACGGCAGGTGGATCTTTTCCTTTGGCACGTTGATGGCGGGGATCTCCGCCTGCGGCGGATAGACCGCGTCGCCGCCGTCGCCGCCCCATTCGGTGGTCGCCGGCATCAGCTTCACCGACAGCGGCGCCCCGGCGTAGGGCTTGCCGTAGCGCATGGCGTAGAGCGCCACGCTGGACGGCACCCAGCCCTCCTCCGCCGCGTCCAGGCGCTGCACGAACTCGTCCGCGCGGACCCAGAGGCCACCGACCGTTTCGCGGATGTCGACGGTCCCGCCGTGGGTGAGAATGGCCAGCGGGTGGTCGGCGAGCAGCGCGCGGGCCGGTTCAGGGACGGCCAGATCGGCGATGCCGCCGGTGGCCTTCAGCCACGCCATGTCGTAACCCTGGAGAACCGCGATCTCCTCGTACTGGTCGGGGGTGAGCGCGGCGCCTTCGATCACGCCCGGGGTGAGGACCAGCCCGTCGTCGTTCCGCGTGACGGTGTCCGCCTGCTTCAGCACGACGATTCGCAGCGGCCCCAGGTCCTTGAGGCCGATGCGCAGGCCGTCGGGCGTCGCACCGCCGACCGGCGCCTGCGCCTGCGCCTGCGCCTGCGCCTGCGCCTGCAGCAGCGGCAGGGAGTTGCCGAAATCAAGGCTGAGCACCGTTCCGTCATCGGAGACGGCGCCGGTCATGTAGCCGATGCCCGACGCCGACGACCAGTTGGGGGCGGAATACAGGCCGGATCCGCTGGTCGGCCCGAAGCGGCGGCCGGTGGCGAACATCAGCGGCTCGCCCGTCGTCCAGGGGCCGATGGTGCCGATCACGCTGCCGAAGGTGAAGCCCTGCGTGCCCGGCGTGCGGCTGTAGCCGTAGGTCATCAGGCTGGTGCCCAGCTTGCCCCCGTTGGCGTCGGCGCACACCTTCAGCGCCGAGAGGAGCGGCGAGCCCGACACGTCGCCCCACGCGATGTCCGTCAGCGTGCCGGTGAAGCGGGCGGAGGCGCCGGGGCTGGCGCCGACCGGCTGCCCGGTCTTCGCGTCGATCAGGCGGCCGAAGTAGATGTCGCGGAAGCACGCCGGCAGCAGCGCCGCCGAGAACAGCGTCTTCGTGCCGTCGGTCAGCGCGATCCGCAGGCCCCACAGGGCGGAGGCGAACTGGAACTGCGGGTCGAGGTCGACGATCTTGGCGGCGGTGCGGTCCATCTGCGCCACGAGCCGCAGGCTCAGCGCGGGATCGCCCTCCGCCGCGCCGTCCGCCGCGCTCTTGGCCGCGCCCTTGGCCGCGCCGTCCGGTCCGGCGCCGCCGGTGACCGCGCAGTCGATCAGGCGGAAGGTGTTGCCGCCGTCCGGGTTCCACCAGCCATTGTAGACCGTCCCCTTGCCGTCGGGCAGCGTCTCCATCGGCGTTTGGAAGCGCGGCTCGAAGCTCTTGGCGCTGTAGTTCCGGACGTCGTTGTTGACGGTGTTCACGTCCGCCTCGAACAGCCCGGCGAAATTCAGGCGCGGCAGCCCCAGGTAACTCATTCCCCCCACCCCTCTGTCAGGCGACCTCTGTTGATCTTGGCATATCACACAACAAATATGTCATCCACACGTATATATTGATGAAATTTTCTTGTGAGATAATAATCTCGCAACAATTTGCCGCATTATGTGACAATATTCTGCAACAACACTTCGTCGCTGGCAGGCAAATAGCCATCATACCCGCGTATGTTCTTGCCCACGCATTCCATTCCGGCATTGATCAATATTGATTTTCCGCCGTTGCACGGACACCATCATCGGCCGGTGACGGCGTACCGATAGTGTTGCGCCGCCACACGGCCCGAAGACCCCGGACACCCAAACCACCGCGCGGAGGCTGCCACCGTGACCGCTACGACCACTGCTTCGACCGCTGTTTTGACCGCCGCCAGTCACTGAATTGGGCAGAACCATGACGGCATTTCCGGCCGGTACACCCTCGGCGGCGCTGTGGCGATGGGCGGCGGTGGCGGCGGCGCTGGTCGCCGCCGTGGTCGTGCCGTTCCTGCTGTTCGAGGACGCCATGGGCCGGGCCGCCCAATGGGCGGCCGGCATCGGCGGCGGATGGGGGGCGGCGCTGCTCGCCCTCCTGCTCGCCGGCGACATCCTGCTGCCGGTGCCGTCCAGCGTGGTGAGCACGGCCTGCGGCTTCCTGCTGGGCTTCCCGGCCGGCACCGCGGCGTCCACCGTGGGGCTGACCGCCGGCGGCGTGATCGGCTATGCGCTGGGCCGCGGGCTGGGCGGCGCGCGGCTGGAGCGGCTGGTCACCCCGAAGGGGGCGGAGGGCGTGTCGGCCGTCTTCGCCCGCCGCGGCGCCTGGGCGCTGGTGCTGCTGCGCGGCGTGCCGGTGCTGGCGGAGGTGTCGGTGGTGGTGGCCGGCATGACGCGGCTGCCGTTCGACCGCTTCATTGCCGCCACGGCGCTCTCCAACCTCGGCCTGTCCGCCGCCTACGCCGCCGCCGGCGCCTGGGCGATGGATGGGGGGATGGGCACGGCGCTGGACGGGGCATTGCTGCCCTTCGCCGCCGCCATCGGCCTGCCGGCCGCCGCGCGGCTGTTCGGCCTGCGCCTCGCCGCCCCGCCCGCCGCGACCGGAGGGGTTCGATGACGCCCCACACCGTGCCGCCCGCGCTGATCGCCATTGCGTTGGAACCCGCCCCGGCGGCGTGGCTGGGCGATGCCCTCGCCGCCCCGCCCCTGCCCGGCACGCCGGCCTTCCTGCGGCTGTTCGCCATGGCCGGGCGCCTGTCGCCCGCCGTGCCGGCGCCCGGCGGCGCGCAGGCGCAGGCGCTACGCGCCGCCGGCATCGCGGCGCCGGAGCGCTGGCCGCCGTCGTGCTTCGCGCGCGCCGCCCTGCTGGTCGCGTCGGTCGGCGCGGCGGGGGCGGAGGCGCCGGCCCGTCTGGCCGCCGCCTTCCGCACCTCCGACAACGCGGAGCGGGCGGCGATCCTGCAGGCGCTGCCGCTGCTGCCCGGCCC
>NZ_DASPMG010000314.1:0-5789 GCF_035627195.1 Azospirillum sp. | reverse complement strand
CCACAGCCGGGCCAGCGCGTCCATCTCGCCGGCGCGCTCGTCCCACGCCGGCTGGGCGGCGTTGCCGACGACGGCGAAGACCTCCTTGCCGGCGTCGTGGTCGGACTCGATGGTCTGGGCGATCATCAGAGGAATATCCCGTTGCTGTGATTGGCCGTTGCTGTGATTGGCCGGTGTTGCGATCGGCCGTTGCGTTGAGCCGCAAGGAATGAACCCCGTCGCGAACGATCGGTTCCCGCTGGCCGGATGGTCCGGCGGACGGTGAAAGTCCTTAACGATTGCACCATTATCTTTTAAGAAAGTATCCAATCTCGAAGCAACCAGACGCGATGCCACGGCATCGCGGCACAGGCACCGGACCCGGCCATGACGCCTCACGAGTTGGTCGCCGTGCTTGAAAAGCACGAGCGCTGGCTGAAGAACAAGCAGGGCGGCAGCCGTGCCAACCTGACCATGGCCAACCTCGAAGGCGCCAACCTCGCCGGCGTCGACCTGACGTCGGGCAAGCTGTCCGGCGCCAACCTGACGCACAGCGATCTGTCCAACGCCAACCTCAGCCACGCCGACCTGTTCGCCGCGCACCTGACCAAGGCCGACCTGACCGGCTGCAACCTTTACCGCGCCGACCTGCGGGGTGCGCACATGCGCGGCGCCAAGCTGAAGCGCGCCATCCTGAAGGAAGCCGATCTGCGCGGCGGCGCGCTGCTGTACGGCGGCGGCGGCAAGAACGGCAAGGGCGGGGTGGACTTCGTGCGCTCCGACCTGTCGGGCAGCGATTTCGACGACGCCATGATGTCGAACGCCAACCTGTCGGGCGCCGACCTGACGGACGTGTCGATGAACGGCGCCGACTGCGAAGGGGCGCTGCTGACCGGCGCCACGCTGATGCGCTCGGCCATGAAGAACTGCAATCTGGCGCGGGCCGACCTGCGCGGCTGCAACATGTCCGGCGTCAACCTCAGCGGCTCGGTGCTGCGCGACGCCAACCTGACGGGCGCGGTGCTGGCCGGCGCCAACCTGCGCAACGCCGACCTCCAGGGTGCGCGGATGGAGGGGGTGGACCTCGCCGGGGCCGACACCACGGGGGCCAACCTCGCCCGCTCCGCCGACAACTTCTCCCAGCACATCCAGGAGGCGCTGCACAGCCACTACACCTGGATCAACACCAACGGCGCCATGGGCTCCCGCGCCGACCTGAACGGGGCGGACCTGTCGCACATCGACCTGCACGGCGTGAACCTCAGCGGCGCCAACCTGCGCAACGTGAAGCTGGTGGGCGCCAAGATGCGCGACAGCCTGCTGATCATGTGCGAGATGTCCGACGCCGACATGCGCGACGCCGACTTCTCCGGCGCCATCCTCGACGGCGCCAACCTGCGCGGGGCCGATTTCTCCGGCGCGCGGCTGGACGGCACCGGCATCGGCTGGGTCGACATCAAGGGTCCGGACGGCAAGCCCACCGGCCGGCTGTGGGCCGCCAACCTGACGGGCTGCAAGTTCGTCGGCGCCTCCATGGTGCGCGTCAACCTGCGCGGCGCCAACCTCGCCGGCGGCGATTTCTCCAGCGCCGACCTGACCGGCGCCATCCTCAGCGACGCCAACATCCGCGACGCCCGCTTCACCGGCGCCAACCTGACCGGCGCCAGCCTGCCGCCCGCCCCCGATCCAGACGACTGACCCCGACGATTAGGACCAACGGCAAGGCCGATACATTCGTCACGCAGCGCCGCCGTCCGCGGTGCCGCTTCGGTGGCAAGCCGCAGCTCTTAAGGCTTCATTAACCCTGCCCTTCCAGAGTGTCGCCCCCCTCCGTCCGCGCCGCTGCGTGACGGGGTGTATCGCCCTTGCAAAAAGGTCTAGCCCACATGCCAGGGTCCGCCGGGGCGGGCGAATCCCTCGATGTGGTCGCGCAGCTTCTGCACCTGCGACGGCGTCAGCGCCACCCCGAACGCCGTGCGGAACGCCGCCGCCAGGACGCCGCGCGTCGGCCGCGCCCCGTCGCGCGACAGCTGCCGGTACAGCACGAACCCGTCGACGTAGCGCTGCACCATTTCGGGCTTGCGGCGCAGCTGCGCGGCCTGCGGCGACCGGCCGGCCTGGATGAAGTCCGCCAGCCGCCGCGCCGCCTCCCGCGCGCCGATCGGCGGCAGGGGCACCGGCGGTTCGGCCGGCGCCGCGGCGGGCGCGCCGCGCCGGCGCCGCTGCCGTTCGCGCTCGCCCGCCCGCAACGCCTCGGCGTAGCCGGGATCGGTGCGGCGGCGCCGGGCGCGGGCCTCGCCGGAGCGCCGGTTCCGCTCCGCCCGCCGCTGCCGGCCGCGCTCCGCCGCCTCGGCCTCCGACGCCCCGGGGTCGCCGAGCAGGAAGGCCAGTTCCTCCGGCGTGAGCCGGCCCAGCTCGGCCATGTCGGGCTCGTCGGGTTCCTGCGGCGGTTCGGGTTTGCGGGCGTTCATGTCGCCGCGACAACACGTCCGCCTGGCCGCGGTTCCAGGACTCATCCCGTTGCGAACGGATTTGGAGACACGGATGGACACGGATCCCGGCTGCGCCGGCCACGGATGGACACGGATGAAGAGGAAGAAAAATTCCATCCGTGTCCATCCGTGCAAAATCCGTGTCCATCCGCGTCTAAAAATCTCTTCCCCGTTCTCTCCCCCGCCCCCGTCGCGATCCGCTTGCCACGCGCCCGCCCCTTTCATAGGGTCCGGCATCCGAACAAGGGTGTGGGCATGGCGCGCGGCTGGGTGGCTTTCTGCGGACTGGTGCTGGCGTTCGCCGCGCTGTGCGGCGGCGCGCGCGCGGCCACTCCGCCGCAGCGGATCGTCTCGCTGAACCTGTGCGGCGACCAGCTCGCCTGGATGCTGGCCGGGCGCGGGCGCATCGCGGCGCTGTCCCACCTCGCCCGCTCGGCCGAGCTGTCGTACGTGGCGCCGCAGGTGGCCGACGTGCCGATCGTCCAGGGTGCCGCCGAGGAAATCCTGCCGCTCGCCCCCGACCTCGTGCTGGCCGGCCGCTACACCGCCAAGCCGACGGTCGCCTTCCTGCGCGCCAAGGGCGTGCCGATCCTGGAACTCTCCATCCCGCAGGACTTCGCCGGCATCCGCGATCAGGTGCGCCGCGTCGCCAGGGCGCTGGGCGCCGAACCGCGCGGCGAGGCGCTGATCGCCGCCATGGACGCAGCACTGGCCGAGCCGGCACCACGCCGCGACGGCCCCCGCCCGGTCGGCGTGGCGTGGCAGGCCGGCGGCTTCACCGCCGGGGCCGGCACGCTGACCGACGCCGTGCTGAACGCCGCCGGCCTGGACAACCTCGCCACCCGCAGCGGCCTGAGGGGCCACGGCTACCTGACGCTGGAGGCGGTGGTCGCCGGCCGCCCGGACGTGCTGATCGCCGACGCCGCCCTGCCCACCCAGCCCTCGCTGCGCCAGGCTCTGCTCCAGCACCCGGCGCTGACGCGCCCCGGCGCGCTCGGCCGCCGCGTGACGGTGCCCGCCCCGCTGCTCGCCTGCGGCACCCCGGCCACGGCGGAGGCCGTGCGCCTGCTGCGCGCCGCGCTGGCGGAAGGAACCGCCCGGTGAGCGCCAGCCCAATGACCGCCAACCCGATAACCGCACGCCTGCTGCCCGGCGCGCTGGCGCTGCTGGTGCTCGCCCTGTTCGTCGGCTCGCTGTCCGTCGGCCCCAGCGCCGTCGGCCTCGGCACCGCGCTCGGGGACCTGCTGGCCGGCGCCGACACCACGGCGGCGGTCATCGTCGCCGAGATCCGCCTGCCCCGCGCCCTGCTGGGCGTCGGCGTCGGCGCCACGCTGGGGCTGGCCGGCGCCGCCCTGCAAGGCCTGCTGCGCAACCCGCTGGCCGAACCCGGCGTCGTCGGCGTCTCCCCCTTCGCGGCACTCGGCGCGGTGATCGCCTTCTACAGCGGCTTGTCCGGCACCTTCGCGCTGGCGCTGCCGCTGGGCGGTATCCTGGGCGCCCTGCTGGCGGTCGGGCTGCTGTACGCGCTGGCGGGGCGCGGCGGCGGCATGCTCACGCTGGTCCTGGCCGGCATGGCGTTGTCCAGCCTGGCCGGCGCGCTCACCTCCCTGGCGCTCAGCCTGTCGCCCAATCCCTTCGCACTGGCGGAGATCGTCTTCTGGCTGCTCGGCTCCCTGGCCGACCGCAGCCTGACGCACGTCTGGCTGGCGGTGCCGTTCATGGCCGTGGGCTGGGCGCTGCTGCTGACCGCCGGCCGGCACCTCGACGCGCTGACCCTGGGCGAGCTGACGGCGCGCTCGCTGGGCGTCGACCTCGGCCGGCTGCGGCTGCGCATCGTGCTGGGCACGGCGCTGGCGGTGGGCGCGGCGGTGGCGGTCAGCGGCACCATCGGCTTCGTCGGGCTGATCGTCCCGCATCTCGTGCGCCCGCTGGTCGGCTGGCAGCCCGGCCGCCTGCTGCTGCCCAGTGCGCTCGGCGGTGCCGCGCTGACGCTGGCCGCCGACATCGCCGTGCGGCTGCCGGGCGGGGCGGAACTGAAGCTGGGCGTCGTCACCGCGCTGATCGGCGCGCCCTTCTTCCTGGCCCTGGTCCTGCGCACGCGGGGGAGTGCCGCGTGACAGCGCCCGAACGCAGCCGCCAGCCCGGCCGCCGCGGCGCCATCATCGGCGTCGCGGCGTCGCTGGCGCTGCACGCGGCGGCGCTGGCCGCCGTGATCGCCGGCAGCGGCGACCGCGCGCCCCAGGCGCCGGGCCGCGTCGCGGCGATCGCCGTCGACATCGTCGCCCCGCCGATGCCACCGGCCCCGGCCCCGGACATCGCCGAAGCTCCCGCCCCGGAATCACCAACCCCGGAATCCCCAGAGCCGGAATCACCAGCGCCGCCGGAGCGGATCGCCGAGGCTCCGGACGCCCCGGCGCCCCTCCCCGAACCTGCCCCCGCCACCGACGCCGCGCCGGTCGCCCCCACCCCGGCCGAGCCGATGGCGGCCGAGCCCCCGCCCGCCGCGCCGCCGGCCCGCAAGCCCAAACCCGCCCAGGCGCACGCCGCCGCCGCGCTCTCACCCCGGTCCGCCGCGCCTGCCGCGCCCGCCGCAGCATCCGGCACGCCGGGCACGCCCGGTCCCGCAACCGCCACGCCGCCCGTTTCCGGCCCCGCCGGCCCGACGGTCGCCGCCGCCCCGCTCGACAGCCCGCAGCCCAGCTACCCCGCCGCCGCCCGGCGTCGCGGCCAGCAGGGCCGGGTCGTGCTGAGCGTGCGCGTGTCGCCGTCCGGCTCGCCGGAGGCGGTCGTCCTGGTGGCCAGCAGTGGGGTCGATGCGTTGGACGAGGCGGCGCGCGACGCCGTGCGCACTTGGCGGTTCCGCCCGGCGCTCGACCGGGGGGTGGCCGTGGCGGCGACCGTCGAGGTGCCGGTCCGCTTCCGCCTGGAGGAGGACTGAGCCTCCTACTCCTCGCCGTCCGCCATGCCCAGCGGCGCCGGGCCGCCCAGATTGCCGGCGACGCGGCGCAGCACGTCCAGCGCGCCGGCCAGTTCCCGCTCTCCGATGCCCTGCACGGCCAGCTCGTTGATCTCCGCCGCGCAGTCCAGCAGCGGTTCGCGCAAGGCCTGCCCCTTGGCGGTGAGGAAGATGTTCACCTTGCGCCGGTCGTGCGGGTTGCGCACGCGCTGCACCAGGCCGTGCCGCTCCATGCCGTTCAGCGCGGTGACGGTCGTCGGCTCCATCATGCCCACGCGCTGGCTCAACTCGCGCTGGGTCAGCCCGTCCTCCGCCCACAGGGCGCGCAGGAAGAACCACTGGCCCATGCTGACCCCGTGCGA
>NZ_DASPMG010000313.1:0-6284 GCF_035627195.1 Azospirillum sp. | reverse complement strand
GGTGGCGACCGACTTCAAGCTGTGGGTGCGCGACGCGCTGGACCGCCTCGACGGCGGCCTCAAGGCGCTGCAGGCCGCCCTCATCGACCTCGCCGAGAAGCACGCCGACACGGTGATGCCCGGCTTCACCCACCTCCAAGCGGCGCAGCCGGTGACCTTCGGCCACCATCTGCTGGCGTACGTGGAGATGTTCGGGCGCGACCGCGGCCGCATGCGCGACGCCCGCGCGCGGCTGAACGAGTGCCCGCTGGGCTCCGCCGCGCTGGCCGGCACCCCCTTCCCCATCGACCGGCACGCCACGGCCGCCGCACTCGGCTTCGACCGCCCCACCGCCAACTCGCTGGACGCCGTGTCCGACCGCGACTTCGCGCTGGAGTATCTGGCCGCCGCGTCGATCTGCGCCATGCACCTCTCGCGCTTCGCGGAGGAGATCGTGCTGTGGTGCTCCGACCAGTTCCGCTTCATCCGGCTGTCGGACGCCTTCACCACCGGCTCCTCCATTATGCCGCAGAAGAAGAACCCGGACGCGGCGGAGCTGGTGCGCGCCAAGGCCGGGCGCGTCATCGGCGCGCTGGCCGGCCTGCTGGTCGCCATGAAGGGCCTGCCGCTGGCCTATTCCAAGGACATGCAGGAAGACAAGGAGCCGGTCTTCGAGACCGACGACACGCTGGCGCTGTGCGTCACCGCCATGGAAGGCATGGTGCGCGACATGACCCCGCGCCCTGAATCCATGCGCGAGGCGGCCGAGCGCGGCTTCCTCACCGCCACCGACCTTGCCGACTGGCTGGTCCGCGTGCTGGGCATGCCCTTCCGCGAGGCGCACCACGTCACCGGCCGCGCCGTCAAGCTGGCCGAGGACAAGGGTGCCCGCCTGTCCGAACTGGCGCTCGCCGACCTCCAGTCGATCGAGCCCCGCATCACCGAGGAGGTCTTCAAGGTGCTGACCGTCGAGGCGTCCGTGGCCAGCCGCTTGAGCTTCGGCGGCACCGCCCCCACCCGCGTGCGCGAGGCCGTCGCGGCGGCCCGGGAGCGCTTCCTGTGATCCGGCGCGTCCAACACCGGGCCATCCACCAACGCGCCGCCCACCATCGCGCCATCGGCCTCGCCATGGGCGTGCTGGCCGTGGCGCTGGCCCTGTCGCTGGGCGGCTGCGGCAAGAAGCCGGAGTTCGTCGACGCCCCCCAGGGCAAGGAGGCCGACCGCTTCCCGCAGGCCTACCCGAACCCCTCCCTCGACCCCAGGCCCGGACAGGTCGCGCCGGGGGTGGCATTCCCATGAACGCCTTCACCTACCGCAACGGCATCCTGCACGCCGAGGGCGTGGCCCTGCCCGCCATCGCCGAACAGGTCGGCACGCCGTTCTACTGCTATTCGACCGAGGCGCTGGTCGCCAACTACCGCGCCTACGCCGGCGCGTTCGAGGGGCAGGACGCCGGCGTCTGCTTCGCGCTGAAGTCCAACTCCAACCTCGCCGTGGTGCGCACCTTCGCCGCCCTGGGTGCGGGCGCCGACGTGGTGTCGGAGGGTGAGTTCAAGCGCGCGCTCGCCGCCGGCATCCCCGCCGACCGCATCGTCTTCTCCGGCGTCGGCAAGACCCGGCAGGAGATGCGCACGGCGCTGGAGGCCGGCATCTACCAGCTGAACGTGGAGTCCATCCCCGAGCTGGAGGCGCTGAGCGAGGTGGCCACGTCCATGGGCGTGCGGGCGCCGATCGCCATCCGCGTCAACCCGGACGTGGACGCCAAGACGCACGCCAAGATCGCCACCGGCAAGAAGGAGAACAAGTTCGGCATCGACTGGGACCACGCGCGCGAGGTCTATGGCAAGGCCGCAGCACTGCCGGGCATCGATCCGGTCGGCATCGCCGTGCACATCGGCTCCCAGCTCACCGACCTCGCCCCCTTCCGCGCCGCGTTCGAGCGGGTGGTGGAACTGCTGCACGCGCTGCGCGAGGACGGCATCGACATCCGCCGCCTGGACCTGGGCGGCGGCATCGGCATCCGCTACCGCGACGAGACGCCGCCGGACCTGCACGAATACGCCGGCATGGTGCGCTCGATCACCGGCAACCTGGGCTGCCACGTGACGCTGGAGCCGGGGCGCGCCCTGGTCGGCAACGCCGGCATCCTGGTCAGCCGCGTCATCTACGTGAAGAAGGGGCTGCACCGCCGCTTCCTGATCGTCGACGCGGCGATGAACGACCTGATCCGCCCGTCGCTGTACGACGCCTACCACGCCATCCTGCCGGTGGCCGAGCCGGCGCCGGGCGCCAAGACGTCGCCCATCGACGTGGTCGGCCCGGTGTGCGAGAGCGGCGACACCTTCGCCCTGCAGCGCCCGCTGCCGCCGCTGGCGTCGGACGACCTGATCGCCTTCTGCTCGGCCGGCGCCTATGGCGCGGTGATGGCGTCCAGCTACAACACCCGGCCCCTGGCGCCGGAGGTTCTGGTGAACGGCACCGACTTCGCCGTCATCCGCCCCCGCCCGACGGTGGAGGAAATGCTGGCCGCCGAACGCATGCCGGCGTGGCTGAAGGGGTAAGCCCCTTCAGCCGGCCTTCTTGGGCTGGATTATTTCGAAGCTACCCTCGGGCTCCGGCCCCGTGGCAGGCGGAAGACCCCGCAGAATGTCGAGCGCATCCTGCGGATCTCCGCCTTGCGCGCGGATCGCAAAGAACTCAGCAGCCGTCCTGCGCGTCGCCAGCTTTTCGGCTACGGCAATGTTGATGTAGTGATTGATGGGCACGCCCTCTTCCGCTGCGGCCTTGCGCAACTCGTTCATGAGCGACGGCAGCAGGCGAAGGGCGAAGTTGTTCCTTCTCATGATACCTTCTCCAGATACGGCAACAGCGCCGCCGGACCGGCGACACTGATTCCGAAACGCGTGGCCGCAAGCAGGAAGTCCCGGACATTGAATGTCACCAGGAAATCCGCCCGCCCATTGATCGCGGTCTCCAGCACCATCTCGTCAGCAGGGTCCTTCAGTTGAGGTCGCCAAAAGAAGGAGACTTCCACCGGCACGATCACAGCCGCCAAACCGGCGAGAAACCGGTCAACGCCCTGGTGATCGAGCCCCACCGCCGCCAGTTGCTCCTCTCGCTTCAGAACGTCTTCGTACTCCAGGAATATGGCAGGCGAAGCCAGCAGCTCAAATCGTCTGCGCAATGCCGCGACGAGCCACGATTGCGCCGCTCCGGATTGCGACCGGAGAGCAGCGACGATGACGTTCGTGTCCAGAACGATGCGCATGGCTTTGAGCGTCGCCGATATTGCCTGCCATATCAAGCGCCCACAGCAGGCCTCCATCCCCCACACCGGTGAGCGTCCGCATCGCCCTTCAGCCATATTTTCGTCATGGACGCATGGTTCGGTGCGTGTCTGGATCGGTCCGCTGCGGAAACCCGCCGCGGGCAACCTATATCCTGTTCACGCACCGGCTCAGCCGCCCCCCGGCCGGTGACCGACAGGACGGGAGTGCGGCATGAAGGACACCCAGGCCCGGCAGCCTGCCGGCGGGACGGCGAACGCGGCGGACGCTCCGTCGGAACCGGGCTTCCGGCTGTGGCAGGCGCGCATGGCGCTGCTGTGGGAACGGCTGTGGCCGGCGCTGTGGGCGCCCGCCGCCATCGCCGGGGCGTTCCTGGCGCTGGCGCTGTTCAACGCGCTGCCCGCCCTGCCCGGCTGGCTGCACGCCCTGGTCCTGGTCCTGTTCGCCGCCGCCCTCGGCGGAACGCTGTACCGCGGCCTGCGCGGCTTCGCCGCCCCGGACGAGACCGCCGCCCGGCGCCGGCTGGAGCGCGACAGCGGCCTGCCGCACCGCCCCCTGCACGTGCTGCGCGACAGCGTGGCCGGCGGCGATGCCCTGGCGGCGGCGCTGTGGCGCCTGCACCAGGAGCGCATGCGCCAGACCGTGCGCCGCCTGCGCGTCGCCCTGCCCCACCCCAACGTGGCGGCGCGCGACCCGTGGGCGTTGCGCATGCTGGTCACGCTGGTCCTGTTCGTCGCCGTGGTCGGGTCGTGGGGCGACTGGCGCCCGCGCCTCACGGCGGCCTTCAGCCCGCATGTGGACGGTCCGCGCGGCACCGCCGCCGCGACGCTCGACCTCTGGCTGACGCCGCCGGAATACACCGGCCTGCCGCCCATCTTCCTCAAGGCGGGCGGCGCGCCTCCCGGCCAGGGGCAGGCCCAGGCGGCGCAGGCGCGCACCGCCGCCGCCGACCAGCCGGTGTCGGTGCCGCGCGGCAGCCTCGTGCTGGGCCGCGTCACCGGCGGCGGCGGCGCGCCCACGCTGGAGCTGGGCAAGGACTCCGTGCCCTTCGAAAGCGTGGACAGCACCACCTTCCAGATCCAGCGCCCGGTGGAGGCCGGCAACCGCATCGCCGTCACCCAGGGCGGCGGCACGCTGGGCTCCTGGCCCATCGCCGTGGTGCCCGACCAGCCGCCCAGCGTCGCCTTCGCCACCCCGCCGGCCAAGAGCGAGCGCGGCGCGCTGCGCATCGAATACACCGCCCAGGACGACTACGGCCTCGTCTCGGTCGCCGGCACCGTGCGCCTGGACGAGGCGCACGCCGACGCCGCGCTGGACCGCACGCCCGTCGACCTGCCGCTGGCCCTGCCCGGCGTGCGCCCGAAGGAGGCGCGCAACGCCAGCTTCAACGACCTGACGTCGCACCCCTGGGCCGGCATCCCGGTGGTCCTGCGCCTCACCGCCACCGACGGCGCCGGCCAGACCGGCAGCACCGAGGACTTCGCGATGGTGCTGCCCGAGCGGGTGTTCAACCACCCCGTCGCCCGCGCCATCGTCGAGGAGCGCAAGAAGCTGACGCTCCGCCCCAAGGACGCGCGCATGGACGTGGCCCGCGCGCTGGCCGACATCTCGGCGCGGCCCAGCCAGTACCACGGCGACATCGTCGTCTTCCTGGCGCTGCGCACCGCCGTCGGCCGCCTGCTGCTGGACCAGAGCGACGCCGCCGTGGCCGCGCTGCAATCGCTGTTGTGGGAAACCGCGCTGCGCATCGAGGACGGCGGCCTGTCGCTGGCCGAGCGCGACCTGCGCGATGCCGAGCAGCGGCTGGCCGAGGCGCTGGACCGCAACGCCTCCGACCAGGAGCTGAAGCAGCTGATGGACGAGCTTCAGCAGGCCCTCGACCGCTTCATGGACGCCGTGGAGCAGCAGATGCGCGAGGCGCTGGAGCGCGGCGAGACGCCCATGCAGGTCCCGCCCGAGATGGCCGACCGCATGATGGACCGCAACGACCTTCAGCAGATGCTGGACCAGATGCGCCAGATGGCCGAGACCGGTGCCCGCGACGCCGCCCGCCAGATGCTCTCCCAACTCCAGCAGATGCTGGAGAACATGCGCAACGGCGCCATGGCCCAGCAACAGCAGCAGGGCCAGAACCAGGCCTGGGAGATGATGCGCGAGCTGCAGGAGCTGACCCAGCGCCAGCAGCAACTCCTCGACCAGTCGTTCCGCCAGCAGCAGGAGCAGATGGGCCAGGGCATGCAGCAACAGCAGCAGCCCGGCGGCCAGAACCCCCGCCAGCGCCAGCAGGGCCGCAACCAGCAGGGGCAGCAAGGGCAGCAGGGCCAACAGGGCCAGGGCAGCCCGATGATGCAGCAGCAGGCCGAACAGCAGGAGGCGCTACGCCGCCAGCTGGGCGAGATCATGCGCCGCATGGGCGACATGACGGGCGACATCCCCCGTCCGCTGGGCCGCGCCGAACGGGCCATGCGCGACGCCGGACAGGCGCTCCAGCAGGGCCAGCCGGGGGCCGCCGTGCCGCCGCAGACCCAGGCGATGGACGAGCTTCAGCAGGGCATGCAGAGCTACGCCGAGCAGCTCATGCAGCAGATGATGGGCATGATGGGGATGCAGCCCGGCAACAACCCGGACGGGCGCGAGCCCGGCCGCGTCGGCCGCGGCCGCGATCCCCTGGGCCGGCGCCCGCCGGGCATGGGCAACGTCGACGGCAACGACGTGAAGATCCCCGAACAGTCGGACCTCCAGCGCGCCCGCGAGATCCTGGACGAGCTGCGCCGCCGCTCCGGCCAGTTCGAACGCCCTGTTCCCGAGCGCGAGTACATCGACCGCCTGCTGAAACAGTTCTGACCCTTAAGGCCCTCCCCTGCCTCCGGCGGGGGAGGAGGGCTATCGCATCTGAGTAAAGCGCTCTCCGCCTGTTGACCTGAAGGAAGAGACCGAAGTGGCCTTTTCCTTCAGGAGACGCGCGATGCAGTCGCTCATTGAGATTTTCCGAGAGGTTCGCGATCCGCGCGACCCGAA
>NZ_DASPMG010000312.1:0-13637 GCF_035627195.1 Azospirillum sp. | reverse complement strand
AACGGTGCGCCGGTGAGCATCCCCAACATCATCACGTTCGGCCGCATCCTGGCGGTGCCGCTCGCGGTCTACCTGATCCTGTCCGGGGAGCTGGGGTGGTCGTTCTGGCTGTTCGTCGCCGCCGGCATCTCCGATGCGGTGGACGGCGCCATCGCCCGCATGTTCAGCTCGCGCACGGTGCTGGGCGCCTACCTCGACCCGATCGCCGACAAGGCGCTGCTGGTCAGCGTCTACGTGGCGCTGGGGCACGTGGGCGAACTGCCGCTGTGGCTGGTTATCCTGGTGGTGTTCCGCGACATCATGATCGTCGGCGCCTTCATGCTGGCCTACGCGCTGCGCGAACCGCTGGCCATGCAGCCGCTGTCCATCTCCAAGCTGAACACGGCGGTGCAGATCGCGCTGGCCGCGGCTGTGCTGGCGCCGGCCGGCCTGGACGTGCCGGAGTTCCTGGTGGGCGGCTACCCGCTGGTCACCGTGCTGGTCTACACCGTGGCGGCGACGACGGTGCTGTCCGGCGTCGGCTACCTGGGACGCGGGCGCTCGCTGTTCGACCGGCACGGAGGGGTGTCGTGAATCCGGCCAAGCAGCTCCGCTTCTGGCTGGTCGGGCTGGCGCTGTTCGCGCTGGGCCTGTGGATCCTGGCGGGGATGCTGCTGCCCTTCGTCGCCGGCCTCGCCATCGCCTATTTCCTGGATCCCCTGGTCGACCGGGCGGAGCGCTGGGGTCTGCCGCGCTGGCTGGGCACGGTGCTGGTGCTGCTGTCCTTCGTGCTGGTCGCCGTGTCGTTCCTGCTGCTCCTGCTGCCGCTGGTGCAGGCGCAGGCCTCGCTGCTGATCGAAACGCTGCCGCACTACGCCCAGGTGATGCGCGAGCGCGTGCTGCCGGCCATCGACCGTCTCGTCCACCGCCTGTCGCCGGAGGACGTGGAGCGGCTGCGCAGCGCCGCCGGCTCCTACGCGGGGGAGGCGGTGAGCTGGATCGGCCGGGTGCTGCGCGGCATCCTGTCGGGCGGGCTGGCGCTGTTCGACGTGTTCTCGGTGCTGTTCATCACGCCGGTGGTGGCCTTCTACCTGCTGCGCGACTGGGACCGCATGATGACGGCGGTGGACAGCTGGCTGCCCCGCCAGCACCTGACCACCATCCGCGCCCAGGCGCGCGAGGTGGACCGCACGCTGGCCGGATTCGTGCGCGGACAGGCCATGGTGTGCCTGGCGCTGGGCGCCTTCTACGCGCTGGGGCTGTCGGTGGCGGGGCTGAACTTCGGGCTGGTGGTCGGGCTGTTGTCGGGGGTGCTGTCGTTCATCCCCTACGTCGGCACGCTGTTCGGGTTCGTGACCTCCACCGGGCTGGCCTTCCTGCAGTTCGACGAGCTGTGGCGCGTCGGGCTGGTGGTGGCGATCTTCGTGATCGGCCAGATGGTCGAAGGCAACGTGCTGACGCCCAAGATGGTGGGCGACAAGGTCGGCCTGCACCCGGTGTGGGTGATGTTCGCCCTGCTGGCCGGCGGCAGCCTGTTCGGATTCGTCGGCGTGCTGCTGGGCGTGCCGGTGGCGGCCGTCATCGGCGTGCTGATCCGCTTCGCCCTGCGCCAGTACATGGGCAGCGCCTACTACCGCGGCGAATCGGCCGTGGTGCTGGAACACGTGCCGCCGGCGGAGCGGCCATGACCGATGCCGCGCAACTGCCGCTGGACCTCGCCTTCCGCCCGGCCATGGGCGGTCAGGACTTCCTGGTGGCGCCCAGCAACCAGGACGCCATCGCATGGCTGGACCGCTGGCCGGCGTGGCCGGCCCCGGCGCTGACCATCCACGGGCCGGCGGGCTGCGGCAAGACGCACCTCGCGCACGTCTGGCGGGCGCGCAGCGGCGCCCCGCTGGTGACGGCGGAGCAGCTTCCCGCCGCCGATCTGCCGGCGCTGCTGGCCCGCACCCGTGCCGTCGCCGTGGACGACGCCGACAAGGTGGCCGGGAAGGCGGAGCGGGAGGAGGCGCTGTTCCACCTCTACAACCTCGCCCGCGACGCCGGGGGCACGCTGCTGTTGCTGGCGCGCAAGGCGCCGTCGCGCTGGCGCGTGCGGCTGCCCGACCTGCGCTCGCGCATCAAGGGCGCGCCGGCCGTGGGCGTGGCGCCGCCCGACGACGCGTTGCTGGCCGCCGTGCTGGTCAAGCTGTTCGCCGACCGCCAGCTGATGCCGGGGCAGGAGGTGGTGGCCTACCTGCTGGCGCGCATGGAACGCTCGCTGGACGCCGCGCGGCGGATCGTCGCGGCCATCGACCGCGCGTCGCTGGCGGCGCACCGCCGGATCACCGTGCCGCTCGTGCGCGGGGTGTTGAACGACATCGGGGAGGGATAGGCCATGGACATGGGAATCGCCGGGCGCCGCGCGCTCGTCTGCGCCGCCAGCAAGGGGCTGGGCAAGGCCTGCGCGCTGGCGCTGGCGCGCGAGGGCGTGCACGTCACCATCACCGCGCGGGGCTCGCAAGCGCTGGAGGCCACGGCCGAGGAAATCCGCCGGGCGACCGGCGTGACCGTCACCGCCGTGGCCGGCGACATCACGACAGAGGAGGGGCGCGCGGCGGCGCTGGCGGCCTGCCCCGACCCGGACATCCTGGTCAACAACGCCGGCGGGCCGCCGCCGGGCGACTTCCGCGACTGGGACCGCGACGACTGGCTGAAGGCCATCGACGCCAACATGCTGACGCCGATCTTCCTCATCAAGGCCACCGTGGACGGCATGATCGCGCGGAAGTTCGGGCGCATCGTCACCATCACCTCCGGTCAGGTGAAGGCGCCGAACATCCCGACCCTGGGCCTCTCCACCGGCGCGCGCTCCGGCTACACCGGCTTTTCGGCGGTGGTGGCGCGGCAGGTGGCGAAGCACAACGTGACGATCAACAACCTGCTGCCCGGCGCCTTCGCCACCGACCGCCTGAACGCCACGCTGGCCTCCGCCGCCAAGGCCGCCGGCCGCACGGTGGAGGAGGAGGTGGCGCGCCGCGCCGCCGCCACCCCGGCCGGCCGCATCGGCGACCCGGACGAATTCGGCGCCATGTGCGCCTTCCTGTGCTCCGCCCAGGCTGGCTTCGTCACCGGGCAGAACATCATGTTGGACGGCGGCGCCTATCCGGGCGTGTTCTGACTGTCACTCCGCCGGCTGGGTCTGCCGCCGGTGGCCGCTGATCCCCGCCCCGGCCTCGGCCGGCAGCGGCAGGAAGAACAGCGCCGAGACCATGGCCAGCGCCCCCACCGCCGCGAAGGCGGGGTCAAAGTCGGCCGGAGTCAGCGGGCCGCCGCCGTTCCAGCCCTGCGTCAGATGCAGCGCCAGGGCGCCGGTCGCGACACCCAGGGTGAGCGACAGCTGCTGCATCACGGCGGCCAGCGTGCTGGCGCGGCTCACCCGCTCCGCCTCGATGTCGGCGTAGGCCAGCGTGTTGACGCCGGTGAATTGGAGCGAGCGGAAGAAGCCGCCGACCAGCAGCGTCGCCAGGATCACCATGTGCGGCGTCTCCGGCGTGAACAGCGCGTAGCTGGTCATGATCGCCCCGCTCAGCACGGCGTTGCCCACCAGCAGCCGGCGGAAGCCGAAGCGGCGCAGCAGCGGCCCGGCCAGCGCCTTCATGGTCAAGGCGCCCACGGCACTCGCGAAGGTCAGCGCCCCCGATTCGAAGGGCGTCAGCCCGAAGCCCAGCTGGAACAGCAGCGGCAGCAGCAACGGCACCGCGCCGATGCCCATGCGGAACAGCGTGCCGCCCGCCACCGACGCGGCGAAGGTCGGCACGCGCAGCAGGGTGGGATCGAGGATTGGCCGCGCCTGCCGCCGCGCGTGGCGGACGTAAAGCCACACGCAGACGGCGGCCGTGGCGGCGATGGCGCCCAGCAGCCCCGGTGGCAGCAGGCCGCGCCCGACGTTCTCCAGCGCGAACATCAGCCCGGCCAGCCCGGCGCCGCTGAGCAGCAGGCCGCGCACGTCCAGCGGCCCGGCGTCCGGCTCCCGCACGTCGGGGATGACACGCAGCGCCAGCACGAGGCCGATCAGGCCGACCGGGACGTTGATGAAGAAGATCCACCGCCACGACGCGTAGGTGGCGATGAAGCCGCCGACCAGCGGCCCGAGCGCCGGCCCGATCAGGGCCGGCATGGTGACGAAGCTCATGGCCCGCACCAGCTGGTCCTTCGGCACCGTGCGCAGGATCGCCAGCCGGCCGACCGGCACCATCATGGCGCCGCCCATGCCCTGCACGATGCGGGCACCCACCAGCATCGGCAGGTCCTGCGCCAGCCCGCACAGGATGGACCCGGTGGTGAACACCGCGATAGCGGCGGCGAAGACGCGGCGCGTGCCGAAGCGGTCGGCCATCCAGCCGGACACCGGCAGGAACACCGCAAGGCTCAGCATGTAGGCGGTGAGTGCTGCGGACAGGCGCAGCGGATCTTCCCCCAGCGACCGGGCGATGTCCGGCAGCGCCGTGGCGATGACGGTCGAGTCGAGGTTCTCCATGAAGAGCGCGCAGGCGACGATCAGCGGCACGGCCGCGAACGCGCGCCCGGCGGGAGGGTCCGTGGGCATGGCAAGCCGTGGAAGTGAGGCGCGGGGCTGTCCGGAATGTGGTAACCGCGCCCGCACCCTCGCAGTCCCGCCGGTTGGACCACAGCCATGCGCCGCACGCAAGGGACGGGCCGACGCAGGCCATTCATACGCATAGGTATGAGCGGGGGAGGAGGCACCAATCTACGAGGCTGGGCCCCAGAACGGCGGCGCGTCCTTGAATGCCTTCCACAGCGCGGGCAGTGCCCGGTGCCGCTGCGCCGCCCGCTTGCCCAGCCACTTGGCGGTGGGACGCGCGCCGGGGGCGTCCACGCTGGCGAGGCGGCCGGCGGCCACGGTGGCGTCGTGCGCGGCGTCCAGCGCCTCAAGCAGGGCGTCCAGCGTGGCCCCGTAGGCGCGCGCGGATGCCGGCGGGTAGAGGCCGCGGAAGAACTCGACGGTGTAGTTCAGGCGGCGCAGACGGCGGCGCAGCCGCTCCCGCCCGGCCTCGTCGAGCGTGCCGGCGTCCCGGCCGGCCTTGCGGGCGCGGGCGTGCAGGTCGGTCAGCCATGGGCCGGCAAGCTCGCTCATCGGCCGGTCGAGAACCGCCTTCGCGGCGGCGTCGGCGTGCCAGCGGCCGTCCTCCAGCCACGTGGCGAGGCGCAACACCACGCCGGTGCAGCGCGGCGCCCGGATGGCGGCAACGGCCTTGTCCAGCGGCGCACGGCGGGCGTCGTGCGCGGCGCCGGTCAGGCTTTCGGCCGCGGCCGGGGCGCCGGGCGCCAGCAGGGCGGCCAGCAGCACGTCCCATTCGCGCGCGGCGCGCAGCCGGCTGGCGAGGCGGCGCAGGTCGCGCCGGAAGCCGTCCGCGGCTTCCGCCCCGACGAGCGGGCCGAAGAGCCGCAGCGCGGTGCGCAGGCGCCGCAAGGCGACGCGGATCTGGTGCAGCCCCTCCGTGTCGCCACGGGCCAGCGCGCAGGCCTCGTTTGCCAGCAGGTGGCGCAGCGCATGGCGCACGATGTGCCGGAACGCCTCCGCCACCGTGGTGAGGGGCGACAGCGCCAGCGGTTCCGGCAGCACCGGGGCGGGCGTGCGGCCGGTGACGAGGCGGTAGCCGACCTCCGCCTTGTTCTCGGTGCCGATGCGCACGGGCACGGCGTCCTGCAGCGCCAGCGCCAGTTCGAACAGGCGGCTGGCGCGGCCGGACTTCAACTCCAGTTCCACTTCCGAGATGGGCTCGGCAACCGGGCCGGCCTGCACGCGGCCCTCGTCCACGGCCACCTCCACGGTGGTGAGCGAGTCGAGGCGGACGAGGAGGGTGGTGCGCCGCAGGTCGGTTTCGAAGATGACACCCAGCGACTCGCGCGCGTCCGTCGGGATCAGCGCGCCGCCCCCGCCGGCGTCGAGCAGGGCGAAGTCCGGCGCGTGGCCGGGCAGCGGGCTTTCCCATTCCTGGCGCACGGCGATGGCCGCCGAATCGCCGGCCGCTTCAGCGCCCATGGTCTTCACGCCCTGGACGCGCGCGCCGTTCTTGTGGCGGATGCGCAGCGCCACGCCGCGCGCGAACAGGCGCAGGTCCGGCGTGTCGTAATAGACGGTGCGCACGGCGCGGGTGACCGCCGGCCCCTCCGCCCGGGCGGCCAGCGCCGGCAGCGTCAGCACGCGCGGCAGGTCGCGCGCGTCCACGTGCAGCTTCAGCTCCACCTCCCGCGCGCCGGAGGCGGGCGGGGCAGGGGTGGTGGTGCTGGGCACGGTGGACGTCATCTGCGGCATGGGGGCTCTATAGCCCACGCCACGCCCTCAGTCCAACGCGCGCGGGCGCACGAAATCGGCCAGCCGCCCCGTGCCCGGCGCCACGTCGTGCCAGCGCGCCGCGTCGAAGGCGATGATGGCGCAGGCACCGGTGGGGAACTTCTCCGTCAGGTGGGCGCGGGCCTGCGGCTCCCCCTCGATCACCAGGGAGGTGGCGAGGTGGTGCAGGTCCGGGTTGTGGGCCACCAGCATCAGCGTGTGCACGCTGTCCGGCACGTCGCGGATGCGCGCCAACAGGACGCGCGGCCCGCACAGGTACAGGCCGCGCTCGCGCTCCACCGGGATGCCCGCCTCGCCGCCGCTGATCTCCGCCAGCACGAGGTCCAGCGTGTCGGAGGCGCGTCGCGCGGTGGAGCATAGGATCAGCTCCGGCCGCACGCCCCGTTCGTCCAGGTAGCGGCCGATGCGGGTGGCGGCGTGCTCGCCGCGCGGGGCCAGCGGCCGGTCGTGGTCGGCGACCCCGCCGTCGTCCCAGGCCGATTTGGCGTGGCGCAGCAGATACAGCGTCTTCATCGTCCGCCTCCCCGGTGTGCGGCGCCCACCCTAACCCGGATCGCCGGCCGCGGGAATTGCGCCAAAGGGCCACGGGGGTGGGGCGGACATTCCGCGTGCCTGAAGCCGGATTGGCCGGTTAATATAGCGCTGTCGCAAATCCGTAACGGGAAAGGGCTAGAGTGACCGCCCTTTTTCCCCGCCCGCCCAAACAGCGAGGTCGCCCGTGACCGACGTCCAGGACATCGACGCCCATTCCCATGAAGCCGGCCTTATCGAGGCCGACAACCCCGACCGCTTCATCAACCGCGAGCTGTCCTGGCTGGCGTTCAACCAGCGCGTCCTGGAGGAGGCGTCGAACCCCAGCCATCCGCTGCTGGAGCGGCTGCGCTTCCTCTCCATCTCGGCGTCGAACCTGGACGAGTTCTACATGGTGCGCGTCGCCGGCCTGAAGGGGCAGGTGGCGGCCGGCGTGAAGGAGTTGAGCGCGGAAGGGCTGACGCCCGCCCAGCAGCTCAACGCCGTCAACCAGCGCATCATCGAGTTGATGAGCGACCAGCAGTCCATGTGGCGCCAGCTGAAGCGGGAGCTGCGCGACGCCGGCATCGCCGTGGTCGACCCGGACGAGCTGACGGAGGCCGAGCGGGCGTGGCTGGAGGCCAAGTTCCTCGACGACATCTTCCCGATTCTCACGCCCATCGCCGTCGACCCGGCGCACCCGTTCCCGTTCATCCCGAACCTGGGCTTCTCGCTGGCGCTGCAGCTGCACGACCTGGAGAAGGGTACGCACCTGGACGCGCTGGTGCCGCTGCCGGCCCAGCTCGACCGCTTCATCCGCCTGCCGGGTTCCGACATCCGCTTCATCCAGTTGGAGAAGGCGGTCCTCACCTTCATCGACAAGCTGTTCCCTCCGTTCCAGGTGAAGGCGCACGGCGTCTTCCGCATCCTGCGCGACAGCGAGATCGAAATCGAGGAAGAGGCGGAAGACCTGGTCCGCACCTTCGAAAGCGCGCTCAAGCGCCGCCGCCGTGGCAGCGTCATCCGGCTGGCCGTCGACACCGGCATGGCCGCCGACCTGCGCGAGTTCCTGCGCCACGAACTGGGCGTGGCCAGCGACGACGTGTTCGTGCTGGACGGCCTCATCGGCCTGACCGACACCAAGCTGCTGATCGTGGACGAGCGGCCGGACCTCGTCTTCCGCCCGTTCAACGCCCGCTTCCCCGAGCGCATCCGCGACTTCGGCGGCGACTGCTTCGCCGCCATCCGCCACAAGGACATCGTGGTGCACCACCCGTACGAGAGCTTCGACGTGGTGGTCCAGTTCGTGCGGCAGGCGGCGCGCGACCCGCAGGTGGTGGCGATCAAGCAGACGCTCTACCGCACCTCCAAGGACAGCCCGATCGTCGCCGCGCTGATCGAGGCGGCGGAGGCCGGCAAGTCGGTGACGGCACTGGTGGAGCTGAAGGCGCGCTTCGACGAGGAGGCCAACATCCGCTGGGCCCGCGACCTGGAGCGTGCGGGCGCCCAGGTGGTCTACGGCTTCGTCGACCTGAAGACGCACGCCAAGGTGTCGCTGGTGGTGCGGCGCGAGAACAAGGCACTGCGCAGCTACGTGCACTTCGGCACCGGCAACTACCACCCGATCACGGCGAAGATCTACACCGACCTGTCGTTCTTCACCTGCGACCCGGCGCTGTGCCACGACGCCGCCGTCATGTTCAACTTCATGACCGGCTACGCCACGCCGAAGAAGCTGGAGAAGATCGCCATCGCGCCGATCACGCTGCGCTCGCGGCTGGTCGAGATGATCGACGCGGAGATCGCCAACGCCAAGGCCGGCAAGCCGTCCGGCATCTGGGTCAAGCTCAACTCGTTGGTGGACGCCGGCATCATCGACAAGCTCTACCAGGCCAGTCAGGCCGGCGTGACGGTCGATCTGGTGATTCGCGGCATCTGCTGCCTGCGGCCGGGCATCAAGGGCCTGTCGGAGAACATCCGGGTGCGCTCCATCGTCGGGCGCTTCCTGGAGCACGGGCGCGTCATCTGCTTCGCCAACGGCCACAAGCTGCCCAGCCCGCACGCCAAACTCTTCATCTCCTCGGCCGACTGGATGCCGCGCAACCTCGACCGCCGGATCGAGACGCTGGTCCCCGTCGAGAACCCGACGGTGCACGAGCAGATCCTGGACCAGATCATGGTCGCCAACCTGAAGGACGAGGCGAACAGCTGGATCCTCGGCCCCGACGGCGCCTACCATCGCGTGAAGCGCGGCAGTGACCCGTTCAGCGTGCACAACTACTTCATGACGAACCCCAGCCTGTCCGGCCGCGGCTCCGCCCTGTCCACCAAGCGCACGCCGCCGCGCCTGCGCCTGAAGTCGCTGTCATAAGCCATGGTGGCGCCCATGCCCCGCAAAGCGTCCGAACGTTCCGCCGCCGCCCAGCCTCTGGCTCTTGAGCCTCCGGCCCTGGATCCAAAGGCGGAGCGCCTAGCCGTCATCGACATCGGCTCCAATTCCATCCGCCTCGTCGTCTACGACGCGCTGAAGCGGGCGCCGCTGCCGGTGTTCAACGAGAAGGTGCTGTGCGGCCTGGGCCGCGGGGTCGAGAAGGACGGCCAGCTCAACCCGGCCGGCGTCGAGTTGGCGCTGCAGAACCTGGAGCGGTTCCGCGGTCTGATCGACGGCATGCGGATCTCCCGCCTGGACGTGCTGGCGACGGCCGCCGTGCGCGACGCGCGCAACGGCGAATCCTTCGTGGAGCGCGTGCGGGCGCGCACCGGATTCACCATGCGCGTCATCAGCGGCGAGGAGGAGGCGCGCCTGTCCGCCATGGGCGTGCTGTCCGGCACGCCGGGTGCGGACGGCCTCGTCGGCGACCTGGGCGGCGGCAGCCTGGAGTTGGTCGGCCTCGACCACGGCGCGCTGGGGCCTCAGGTGACGCTGCCGCTGGGGCCGCTGCGCCTGATGGAATCGGGCGCCTCGCGCGACCTGACGCGCACCATCGACAAGCACCTGGAGAAGCTGCCCTGGCTGCCCCAGGCCAAGGGGCGCTGCTTCTACCCGGTGGGCGGCAGCTGGCGGGCGCTGGCCAAGCTGCACATGGAGAAGCAGCGCCATCCGCTGCACATCATCCACCACTACACCATCGCCGCCGACGAGGCGCGCGAGTTCGCGGCCCTGGTCGGCCGGCAGAGCAAGTCGTCGCTGGAGAAGCTGTCCGGCTCCCGCCGCCGCATCGAGACGCTGCCCTACGCCGCGCTGGTGCTGGAACGGGTGTTGCGCATGGCGCAGCCGGCGCGCGTGGTGTTCTCCGCCTACGGCCTGCGCGAGGGGCACCTGCATTCCCTGCTGACGGCGGACCAGCAGGCGCAGGACCCGCTGCTGGCGGCGTGCGACGACTGGTCGTCGCGCTTCGGGCGGTTCGGTGACGCCACGCTGCTGGTGGCCTGGACCGGCGGCCTGTTCGCCGGCGAGGACGAGCGTGCACGGGTGCTGCGCCACGCCGGCTGCCTGCTGTCGGACGTCGGCTGGGCGGAGCACCCGGACTACCGCGCCGACCACGCCTTCCGCCGCATCCTGCACTTCCCGTTCCCCGGCGTGGATCATGCCGAGCGGGTGTTCCTGGCACTGGCCGGCTTTGCCCGCTACGCCGGTACCATCGACGGCCCGCTGACCGCCGAAGTGCGGCCGCTGGTGTCGGACGCGCAGGCGAAGAAGGCGCTGGTTCTGGGGCTGGCGCTGCGTCTGGCGCACACCCTGTCGGGCGGGGCGCCGGGGCTGCTGCGGCAGACGACGCTGAAGCTGGGTGGCGAGACGCTGGCCCTGACCCTGCCGGACGAAGCCGCGGCCCTTTACGGCGAGGTGGTGCAGCGCCGCCTGGACGCGCTGGCCAAGGCGCTCGGCCGCCGCGGCGAGATCGTCACGCCCCGGCCCCTGGCGGCGGCGTAAAAACAGCGGCGGCGTAAAAACAAAAGCCCCTCTCCCTTGCGGGAGAGGGGCTTTTGCGTTGCAGCCGCTTTACTGCGGCGCCGCGACCTTCGGCTTGGGCAGGTCGAGCTTGAGGTGCAGCTCCTTCAGGCGCGCCTGATCCACCGGGGCGGGGGCCTGCATCAGCAGGTCCTCGGCGCGCTGGTTCAGCGGGAAGGCGATGACCTCGCGAATGTTCGGCTCGTCGGCCAGCAGCATGACCATGCGGTCGATGCCGGGGGCCGAGCCGCCGTGCGGCGGGGCGCCCAGCTTGAACGCGCTCAGCATGCCGCCGAACCGCGCCTCCAGCTCCTCGGGCGGGTAGCCGGCGATGGCGAAGGCCTTGTACATCACTTCCGGCAGATGGTTCCGGATGGCGCCGGAGGACAGCTCCACGCCGTTGCAGACGATGTCGTACTGGTAGGCCTTGATGTCCAGCGGGTTCATCTCCTCCAGCGCCTTCAGGCCGCCCTGCGGCATGGAGAAGGGGTTGTGCGAGAAGATGACCTGGCCGGTCGTCTCGTCCAGCTCGTACATCGGGAAGTCGACGATCCAGCAGAAGCGGAAGGCGTTCTTCTCGATGAGGTCCAGCTCCTGGCCCAGCTTGGTGCGCGCCTGACCGGCCAGCTTGGCCGCCGGGCCCGGCTGGTCGCAGACGAAGAACACCGCGTCGCCGTCCTCCAGCCCAACCAGCTCACGCAAGGCCGCCTGGGCGGCCTCCGGCACGAACTTGGCGATCGGGCCCTTGCCGCCGCCAGCCTCGAAGATGATGTAGCCCAGGCCCGGCGCGCCCAGCTCCTTGGCCCAGTCGTTCAGCTTGTCGAAGAAGCTGCGCGGCCGGTCGGAGACCTTGGGTGCCCGGATCGCACGCACCACGCCGCCCTTGTCGACGGTGGAGCGGAAGGCGCGGAACTCCACGTCGTCGCGCTTGAACACCTCGGTCACGTCGGTGATCAGCAGCGGGTTGCGCAGGTCCGGCTTGTCGGAGCCGTACTTCAGCATCGCCTCGTCGAAGGGGATGCGGCGGAACGGGTAGGAGTCCACTTCCGGCTTCGTCTCGCGGCGGAAGGCGCCGAACTCGTCGAAGATGCCGTGCAGCACCGGCTCGATGGAGGCGAACACGTCGTCCTGCGTGACGTAGCTCATCTCGAAGTCGAGCTGGTAGAACTCGCCCGGCGAGCGGTCGGCGCGCGCATCCTCGTCGCGGAAGCAGGGGGCGATCTGGAAGTAGCGGTCGAAGCCGGCGACCATCAGCAGCTGCTTGAACTGCTGCGGCGCCTGCGGCAGGGCGTAGAACTTGCCGGGATGGTTGCGCGACGGCACCAGATAGTCGCGCGCACCCTCCGGCGAGGAGGCGGTGAGGATCGGCGTCTGGAACTCGGTGAAGCCCTGCTCGATCATGCGGCGGCGCACCGAGGCGATGACCTTGGAGCGCAGGATGATGTTCTCGTGGATGCGCTCGCGCCGCAGGTCGAGGAAGCGGTAGCGAAGGCGCACCTCCTCACCCGTGTCGGCCTCCTGGTTGACCGGCATCGGCAGCGTCTCGGCCTCGCTCTGGACCGTCAGCTCCTGGATCTGCACCTCGACGCGGCCAGTCGCCATCTTGTCGTTGATGGTCTCCGGCGTGCGCTTGACCACCTTGCCCGTGATGGTGATGACGGACTCCAGGCGCAGCCGGTCGGCCGTGGCGAAGTCGGCCTTGGAGTTGTCGATCACGCACTGCGTGATGCCGTAGTGGTCGCGCAGGTCGATGAACAGGAGCTGCCCGTGGTCGCGCTTGCGGTTGATCCAGCCCGACAGGCGGACGGTGGAACCGGCATCCTCTTCACGAAGCTGGCCGCAGGTGTGGGAGCGATAGGGGTGCATGGGTCGAGCTGCCTTGAGAGTCTATGGTCACGCGCGCGGACGCGGAATGGCCCGACACACCACACCGGGAAGGGCGGAATGTCAAGCCGTCCGCAGCTTATACGGACCTTTGACTCTTGGCGGCTTTTCCCCCGGCGCGTGCTCGTGTATGAAGCCCGCATGACACTCATCACCACGACCTCCGAGCTGGACGCGTTCTGCCGCGGCCTCGCCGGTGCCGACTACATCACCGTCGACACCGAATTCCTGCGCGAGAAGACCTACTACCCGCAGCTCTGCCTGATCCAGGTGGCGGGGCCCGACGGCGCGGTCGCTATCGACCCGCTGGCCGAGGGCATCGACCTGACCTCGCTGCTGGACGTGCTGGTCGACCCCAACGTGCTGAAGGTGTTCCACGCCGCGCGCCAGGACGTGGAGATCTTCTTCCACCTGACCGGCAAGATCCCGCACCCGCTGTTCGACACGCAGGTCGCCGCCATGGTCTGCGGCTTCGGCGAGAGTGTCGGGTACGAGACGCTGGTCACCAAGCTGGCCGGGGCGCGCATCGACAAGTCCAGCCGCTTCACCGACTGGTCGGCCCGTCCGCTGACCGAGCGGCAGCTGACCTACGCCCTGTCGGACGTCATCCACCTGCGCCCCGCCTTCGAGAAGCTGCGCAAGCGCCTGAACCGCACCGGTCGCGCCCACTGGCTGGAGGAGGAGATGGCGGTGCTGACGAACCCGGCCACCTACACGGTGGAGCCGGACACGTCGTGGCAGCGCCTGAAGGTGCGCACCAACAAGCCGCGCTTCATGGCCATCCTCAAGGAGCTGGCGGCGTGGCGTGAGCGCGAGGCGCAGCGGCGCGACCTGCCGCGCTCGCGCGTGCTGCGCGACGAGGCGCTCCTGGAGATCGCCGCGCACGCGCCGACCACCGTCGACGACCTCGCCCGCACGCGCGGCATGGGGCGCGGATTCGCCGAGGGCAAGCAGGGG
>NZ_DASPMG010000311.1:0-6007 GCF_035627195.1 Azospirillum sp. | reverse complement strand
GCCCGCGCGCTGCGCACGGCCAGGACGGCGTAGGCGGCAGGCCTGAAGGGGTAGGCCGGGAATAATCGGCGCCGCGGAAACGTCCTTCCCGATCGGAGGCCGCCTTCACAGCCTTCGCTTCAGGGAGGAAGCCATGCTCCGCACAACGGTTTTCGCGGCCGTGCTTGCCGTCGCCTTCACCGGCACGGCGCTCGCCAACAGCTGCCCGCGCCATATGAAGGCCATCGACGACGCGCTGGCGAAGAACCCGCAGCTCACCGCGCAGCAGATGACCGAGGTGAAGAAGCTGCGCGCCGACGGTGAGAATCTTCACAAGGCCGGCAAGCACGCCGAATCGGAAGCCGCGCTCATGAAGGCCGAGGGCATGCTCGGCATCAAGTGAGCGCCGGCGGGCGTAGGTCGGGGTGAAGCGACGCGGGAACCCGGCCTCTTCGGGCGTGTGGAGCGCCGGGTTTCCGCCGACGCTCGCTCCGACCTACGGTCCCCTTTGCCAGGGCAATCGCTTGAAGGGCTTGCGGTTGCTGTATAGCCCCTCTCCCTTGAGGGGGCGACGCCGAAGGGCGTCGCGGTTGGGGTGAGGGTGATTACGGCTCGGAGAGCCGGAAAAGAGTCTTTGTCCGCCCTGCCGGGCGTAAATACCCCTCATCCCAACCCTTCTCCCTCAAGGGGAGAAGGGCTTTTTCAGCGTCCGCCATGATGTGTGCATCAGGTAGTCGCGGGAGAGGGGGGGCCTTTCAAGCGATTGCTCTGTCCCCTTTTCGAAGACGCCGCTTTCAATGCGTTTTCAATGCTTGCGGTGCCACTGCTCGCCGACCTTTTCAAAGCGGCGCTTGACGGCGGCCCAGGCGACCTTCTGCGCGGTCTGCTCGCGCGTGCCGCTGGTGTGGCATTCGGGGCGGCCGTACTGCGCCCAGGCGTTGTTGAAGGCCGATCGATAGATGTCCTGCGCCTGCGCCGGCAGGTGCGAGCGGACGGATTCCGGGAGTTCCCCGTTGCGGTGATAGGGCATTCGCGTTTCCTCGAGCGCTCTTTTTCGTTGCGCCGATAATAACGCATTCCGCACGCGAGTGTCCCCCGCTTTTGGTAAGGGTTTTTGGGGGGCGGGATTCCCGCCGGCTTTGCCTTTCGGCAGAGGCCCGGCAAACGAAAGCCCCTCCGCCGGGGGCCGGCGGAGGGGCCTTCATTAAAAACACGCGCTGCTTACGACGCTGCTTACGACGGCGTACGGCGGGACGTGCGGTGCGCGGGGATCGGGATCGGCCGCATCACCTGCTCGTCGCGGCGGCTGGCCGACATGTCGATCTCGATGCGCGCCAGGGCCTTGCGCAGCTCGTGCACGGCGTCGGAGAGCGACTGGATCGTCCCTTCGCTGGGCTGCTGGCGCCAGCCGCGGTAGGCGGCGAGGCAGGTCTTGGCGGTTTCGCGAAGACGGCCCTCGACCGCGTCGATGGGCGGCGTCGGCTGGCCGGGCGTCCGGGGCGTGGCGTCCTGCGCCGGGGCGGGAACCGGGGCGGCCGGGACGGGCTGCGGCGCCGGAGCGGCAGCGGCGGCTTCCGCACGCAGGGCCTCGGCGCGTTGCGCCTCGCGGGCTTCGCGGACTTCGGCGCGCGGCAGTTCGAGGCGCTGCTTCGGCTGGTGCGCGGGTGCGGCGGCCGGGGCCGCCGGGGCCGCAGTCGGGGCCGGGGCCGCTTCGGCGGCGGGGCGTGCCTCGACCGGAGCGGGGGCCGGAGCGGCAGCGGGCGTCGGAGCGGCGCGGCGCGGGGCCGGGCGCGGCTCGGGACGCGGTGCGGGCTGGGCCTGCGGCTGAGCGTCGACGACGGCTTCCACCGGTGCGGCGGCCTGTTCGGAGCGGGGTTCGGCGCCCTCCACGGCCGCGCCTTCCATCGCCGCGCCGTCCGCGTCCGCGGCTTCGGCGGCGGCACCCTCCCCCGCCGGCAGGGCGCCGGAGGCTTCGGCCTTGCGGACGATGTAGGAGATGGCGCTGGGAGTGCACTCGAATTCGCGGGCGATCGCGGAAAGCGTCGCGCCGGCACGGTATCTCTCAAGAATCTGCGGCCATGCCGACTGAGGGATGCGTCCGCGCCGCTTCGGAGACTCCGGTTCGTTCCCGGTTTCTGCGTTCATAATATCGCTCGGCTGCCAAAGAGAACTTTGCGTCATGGGGTGCTCGTACGGGATCGCACGCTTCCGACGCCGCCCTGCGTGAGAGCAACGTGCTTTGTCGGAGGTTGTGTTGCGGCGATGTTTGTCTGTGCGGAACAATATCGGCGACTGTCCGCGAAAATACCAGCTTTACTTTGCGCAGCAAAGCGGATTCGGGGCTATGCGGCGGGGCCGGGGCTCACCGTTCGGCCTAGCGCGCGCGATGATTGCAAGTCGTGAAAGCGGTATCGCCGCGCCGGCGCGGCCGGGATTGCACTGCGTTGAAAGGGTAGCCGCACGGATTTTAAAAGTACCGCAGTGGTGGTTCGCCTTTCAAACCGATCGGCTGCTTTGGAATTCAGGACGGCTTGCGCTGTTTTGAACGTGAGCGGTGCCCTTGCGCGATGCTGCGCGCCGCGCCCGATTGCCGGAGTCTGCCCATGTTGCTTTCCCGCGATCCGCTTCCCCGTCTGCGGCGGCTGGCGCTGGCGTGCGCGCTGGCGGGTGCCGCAGCGTTGCCCCTGGGCACCGCTGCCGCCCAGACGGGCGACCCGCCGTCCACGTCCGCCGCCCCGGTTATGCCGGCCACCCCGGTCATGCCGAAGGCGCCGCCGCCGACCTTCGCGCCGCTGGCGCGGACCCAGCTCGACACCGTGGTCAACATCTCGACCACGCAGCCGCCGCCCGGCGGCGGGCCGCGCATGCCGGACGCGCCGCAGTTCCCGCGCGGCTCGCCCTTCGAGGAGTTCTTCCGCGAGTTCCGCGACCGCCAGCAACAGCAGCAGCAACAGCAGCCGCAGCGGCCGCCGACCGCGCTCGGCTCCGGATTCGTCATCGATCCCTCGGGCTATGTGGTGACCAACAACCACGTGGTGGGCGAGGCGGCGGAGATCCACGTGATCCTGCACGACGGAACCCGGCTGGACGCCAAGCTGGTGGGTTCCGACCCGCTGACCGACCTGGCGCTTTTGAAGGTGGAGCCCAAGCAGCCGCTGGCCGCCACGCGCTGGGGCGACAGCGAGAAGGTGGAAGTCGGCGACTGGGTGGTGGCCATCGGCAACCCGTTCGGCCTGGGCGGGTCGGTGACCGCCGGCATCCTGTCGGCCCGCGCCCGCGACATCCAGCAGGGGCCGTACGACGAGTTCCTGCAGACCGACGCCTCCATCAACCGCGGCAACTCCGGCGGGCCGCTCTACAACCTGGAGGGGGAGGTGATCGGCATCAACACGGCCATCTACTCGCCCACCGGCGGGTCCGTCGGCATCGGCTTCGCCATCCCGTCGGCGCTGGCGCGGCCGGTCATCGAGCAGCTGAAGGACCATGGCGAGGTGAAGCGCGGCTGGCTGGGCGTGCAGGTGCAGCGCGTCACCCAGGACATCGCCGACAACCTGGGCGTCCAGGAGCCCAAGGGTGCCCTGGTGACCAGCGTGACGCCCGGCGGGCCGGCCGAGAAGGCGGGCATCCGCCAGGGCGACGTGATCGTCCATTTCGCCGGCAAGGACATCAAGTCCATGCGCGAGCTGCCGCGCGTCGTCGCCAACACGCCCATCGGGCGGGAGGCGGACGTGGCGCTGCTGCGCGAGGGGCGGCAGACGTCGCTGAAGGTGACGGTGGGCGAGCTGCAGGCCGAACGGCTGATGGCCGCCGCCGGATCCAGCGAGCCGCGCCCGCCGGCCGCCACCGGCCGGACCGAGAAGATCCTGGGCCTGACCCTGGCGCCGCTGACCCCGGCGCTGCGCGAGACGTTCGAGCTGGACGCCGACGCGCAGGGCGTGGTGGTCACCGACGTGGCCGAGGGCAGCGTGGCGTCGAACCGCGGCCTGGACCCCGGCGACATCATCCTGGAGGTGGGGCAGGAGCCGGTGGTGCGGCCGGAGGATGTGATCAGCCGCATCCGCCAGGCGCGCGAGCAGGGGCGCAAGACGGTGCTGATGCTGATCAGCCACCAGGGCGACCTGCGCTACGTCCCGGTGCCGGTGGATCAGGGGTAGTTTAAACCCTCTCCCGCCCCGGGAGAGGGAGGGGCCCGCCCGCAGGGCGGGAGGGTGAGGGCAACTGCAAGGATCCTTGCGCTTACCCTCACCCGGCTCTCAGCGGATGCCAAAGGCATCCGCCTGACGCCGTCAGCGCTGGCCTGTGCCAGCGCGAGAGGCCGCCTTCCGGCGGCCACCCTCTCCCGGGGCGGGAGAGGGTCATGGCGGCCTCCCATTCTTTTCCGCTACCGCTTGCGGGACGGCGGCGGTATTTTGCCGGCCGTTTTGCGAATGGGACTGTCCGCCGTGACCAATTCCACGGACGGCCGGGAGCCGGTGCGGCTTTCGGTCGTCGTACCCGTGTTCAACGAATCCGAGAACGTGCTGCCGCTGCTCGACGAGATCGAGCGGGCGATGGCCGCGCACGGCCGCTTCGAGGTGATCTTCGTCGACGACGGGTCGACCGACGACACGGTCGCCAAGCTGGTGGCGCGGCAGGGCGCCGACGGGTGCCTGCGCGTGGTGCGGCACCTGCGGCGTTCGGGCCAGAGTGCGGCGGTGCGCAGCGGCGTGAAGGCGGCGCGCGGCACCTGGGTCGCCACGCTGGACGGCGACGGGCAGAACGACCCGGCCGACATCCCGGCGCTGCTGGCGCTGGCCGACCGCGAGGGCGGGCCGGTTCTGGTGGGCGGCCTGCGGCAGACGCGGCGCGACACGCTGTCGAAGCGCTGGGCGTCGAAGTTCGCCAACGCCGTGCGGCAGTCGATGCTGCAGGACGGCTGCACGGATTCGGGCTGCGGGCTGAAGCTGTTCCGCCGCGACGCCTTCCTCGACCTGCCGTTCTTCGGCGCCATGCACCGCTTCCTGCCGGCGCTGTTCCGCGCGCACGGCCACCCGGTGGCCTACGTCGCCGTCAACCACCGGCCGCGCGAGCGGGGCGTGTCGAAGTACACCAACTGGCGCCGTGGCCTGATCGGCGTCGTCGACCTGCTCGGCGTCTTCTGGTTGAAGCAGCGCACCAAACTTTCCCCCGCGGTCGAGGAGCGCTGAACGCGCCCCCGCCCGGCCCTGTCCGGACACCCCATTCCATGCTCGACGCCCTTGTTGCCTGGTTCAACGACCGTTCGACGACCGAGATCGTCTGGATCGGCATCGGCTTCTTCGCCCAGGCGCTGTTCATGATGCGCTTCGTCGTCCAGTGGATCGCCAGCGAGCGCGTCCGCCGCAGCATCGTGCCGGAGACCTTCTGGTACTTCAGCATCGGCGGTGGCGTGCTGCTGCTGGCCTATTCGATCTACCGGATGGACCCCGTCTACATGTTCGGGCAGGGGCTGGGCCTGCTCATCTACTTTCGCAACCTGTACTTCGTCTGGACGCACAAGCGCGAAGGCGCCGAGCCATGAGCGAGGCGGCGGTCCAGGCCGAAAAGCAGGTCCCGGCGGCCGGCGGCGGCCTTGCGGCGCGGCTGCGCGGCGCGGCGGTGTACGCCCTGCTGGCGGTGTTGAGTTTCGGCCTGTTCGCGCCGGGCTTCCTGGAGTTGCCGCCGTTCGACCGTGACGAGGCGCGCTTCGCGCAGGCCTCGTCCCAGATGCTGGAAAGCGGCGACCTGATCGACATCCGCTTCCAGGACGAGCCGCGCTGGAAGAAGCCGGTCGGCATCTATTGGCTGCAGAGCGCCGCCACGGCGGCGATCGGCGCGGACGCCAAGGTGATCTGGACCTACCGCGTGCCGTCGCTGCTGGGCGCCGTGCTGTCGGTGCTGCTGACCGCCTGGGCCGGGACGCGGCTGTTCGGGCCGGCCGCGGGGGCGCTGGCCGGCGTCATGCTGGCGGGCTGCGTCGTGCTGGGCGTCGAGGCGCGGATGGCGAAGACCGACGCCGTGCTGCTGGCCA
>NZ_DASPMG010000310.1:0-4548 GCF_035627195.1 Azospirillum sp. | reverse complement strand
CATCCGGCGCTTGGCTCAGAACATCTTGCGGGCGCACCCGTTGGACCGGTCAATGAGCCTGAAAATGTTCAGGGCCATGATAAGCGAAGAATTCTTCTTCGAACTCTTTGCTTACATGCGATAGCCCTTGGCGGGGGAGGGAGGGACCCAGCCGCAGGCTGGGAGGGTGGGGGCAAGTTGCTGGCGAGGATCAGCGGCTCATTGCCTGCTGCACAGGCCATTGCCCCCACCCTTCCCAAGCTTCGCTTGGGCCCCTTCCCTCCCCCGCCTCTCGCGCTGGCCAGGGGCCAGCGCTGACGGCGTCAGGCGGATGCCCTTGGCATCCGCTGAGAGCCGGAGGCGAGGGAGGGAGAAGAACTCAACTCCCCTCGAAGGTGATCATCACCTCGGCCACCGCGCCTGGGTCGCGCTGGGTGGAGTGGAAGGTGGCGATCTCGCCGGGCAGCAGCCGGGGCGAGGAGACGTCGATCGTCCAGCTCTGCACCGGCTTGCGGTCGAAGCCCATGGACACCGCGCGCACCTTCGGCACCATGCGCTCGGCGTCGGACACGTTGATGATCTGCCCCTCGACCACCAGGACGGTGACGCCGTTGTCGAGCCGCTGCTCCGACCGGACGTTCTGCAGCTGAAGCCCCGCCCCCGGCGGCTCCACGGCCAGACCGGCTGTCTCGTACAGCAACGCGGCCGGCGGCCAGAGATGGACGATCTGCGCGCGCAGCAGGTAGCCGGCAGCCACCAGCCCCGCCACCACCGCGCCGAACGCGGCCCAGCCGATCAGCGAGCCGCGGTTCCTTGGCCCCCCCGCCGCCTTCTCCTTGCGCTTGCGCTCCGGCGGGGCGAAGGCGGAGCGCAGCTCGCCCGCCAGCGAATCCTCGGCCAGCAGCGTGCGCTCCTCGGCGGCCTGCGGCGCCTGGAACCAGACGTGGCCGCAGCTGCGGCAGCGCACCTTGCGGCCCGCCGGCCCCACCGCCGAATCGGCGACGGTGTACCGCGTGGAGCAGGTCGGACAGGTGAGGATCATCGGGGCGGGCCGCGGTCACGGAATTGGCAGAGTCCTTATAGGAACTTGTCGGCTATGACGCAAGGAAGGGCCCCGCCTCCGCTTGCCACCGCCGATACGGTGCGATGTGGACGGCCGGCCCCGGACGGTGCATTGTGCGCACCCGAACGGACGGCTGCGCGGCCGTGGATCATGGTGGCGCCGCCGATACGGCGGTATTGGAGTGGCTCCGCCCTTCGGGCGGCATGGGTGAGGCACCGCCCTTCGGGCGGCATGGGTGAGATCGTGATTCGCTTCGAGAACGTCGGCCTGCGGTACGGCACCGGCCCGGAGGTGCTGCGCGACATCACCTTCACGCTGCCGCCCGGATCGTTCCATTTCCTCACCGGCGCCAGCGGTGCGGGCAAATCGTCGCTGCTGAAGCTGATGTACCTTGCCCACCGCCCGTCGCGCGGGCTGATCACCGTCTTCGACCGCGACATTTCGCGCGTCGGCCGCGAGGGCCTGCCGGAGCTGCGCCGGCAGATCGGCGTGGTGTTCCAGGACTTCCAGCTGCTCGACCACCTCTCGGCGCTGGACAACGTGGCGCTGCCGCTGCGCATGGCCGGCGCCTCCGAACAAGACGTGGTGGAGCACTGCACGGAACTGTTGCGCTGGGTGGGCCTGGGCAACCACCTGGACGCCCGCCCCTCCACCCTGTCGGGCGGCCAGCAGCAGCGCGTGGCCATCGCGCGCTCCGTCATCAACCGCCCGCGCCTCCTGCTGGCCGACGAGCCGACCGGCAACGTCGACGACGGCATCGGCATGCGCCTGCTCTACCTGTTCGAGGAGTTGCACAAGCTGGGCACCACCGTGGTCATCGCCACCCACAACGAGGCGCTGATCCACCGCTTCGACCACCCGCGCCTGCACCTCGAAAACGGCCGGCTGCACGTGCTGCCGCGCGCCACCCAGCGGTGGGCATAAGCGATGCTGCGCAAACGCTTCGACCTGCCGCTGGCCATGGACCCGACCGGGCGCTTCGTCGCCTGGATCACGGCGGTGATGGTCTACCTCGCCACGCTGGCGCTGGCCGGCTTCATGATCGTATCCGGCATGGCGGAGCGCTGGGAAAGCGGGCTGGCCGGCGGCATCACCGTGCAGGTCGTCCCGCTGGTGGAACCCGGCGTCGCCCCGCTGCCCGAACGCGTGGAGAAGGCGCTGGCCATCCTGCGCGGCACCCCGGGCGTGCGCAGCGCCACGCCCCTGTCGGCCGAGGCGACCTCGCGCCTGATCGAGCCCTGGCTGGGCAGGGAGGCGGCGGCCGACCCGCTGCTGCCGGTGCCGACCGTGATCGACGTGGAAACCACCGGCACCGTCGACGTCGGCGCGCTCGCCACGCGGCTGAAGGCGGCCGCCCCCGGCGTCGCGGTGGACGACCACGCCACGTGGCTGTCCGACCTGCGCGGCTTCGCCCGCGCCATCCAGGTGGCGGCGCTGGGCGTCATGGTGCTGGTGGGCATCGCCGCCGTGACGTCGGTGGTGTTCGCCGTGCGCGCCGGCCTTGCCATCCACCGGCACGTGGTGGAGCTGCTGCACCTGATGGGCGCCACCGACCGCTACGTCTCGCTGCAGTTCGAATCGCACGTGCTTGGCCTGTGCCTGCGCGGGGGCCTGGGCGGGCTGGCGCTGGCCGTCGCCACGCTGGTCGGCGTGCACCGCGCGGCGGGCGGGCTGAGCGCCAGCCTGCTGCCCGACGTGGCGCTGGCGCCGTGGCAATGGCTGCTGCTCGCCGTGGTGCCGCTGGCGGCGTGCGGGCTGGCGGTGGTCACCGCGCGGCGCACCGTGCTGCGCACGCTGGAGAGCATGCCATGAGCGCGGGACGCTGACGCATGGTACGGGCGTTCGGCCGGCGCGACGGGGGTGTGGCGCGGACGCTGGGCCGTGTCCTGGCGGCGCTCGTCCTGCTGGCGCTGGCCTGGGCCGGCGGGCTGGTGTGGTTCGTCGCCACCATCCCGCGCGAGGAGCCGCCGAGCGCCGACGCCGCGGCCCTCCAGCGCACCGACGCCATCGTCGTGCTGACCGGCGGCAGCGCCCGCCTGACCACGGGCCTGAAGCTGCTGGCCGCGGGCGCGGCCAGGAAGCTGTTCGTCTCCGGCGTCTACGAGGGCGTCGACGTGCAGGAGTTGCTGCGCCTGTCGCGCCAGGCGCCGAGCGACGTGGAGTGCTGCATCGTCCTGGGCTACGCCGCCGACAGCACCCTCGGCAACGCCTACGAGACGGAGGGCTGGATGAGCGAGCAGGGCTACACCTCCCTGCGCCTCGTCACCGCCAACTACCACATGCGCCGCAGCCTGCTGGAATTCCGCATGGCGATGCCGGAGGTGGCGATCATCCCCCACCCCGTCATCCCGCCGAACGTCCATCTCACCGACTGGTGGCTGCGCCGCGGCACCGCCAGCCTGCTGATCACCGAATACAACAAGTACCTGGTGGCGGGGCTCCGCTACTGGCTTGAGAAATCCCTCGAATCCTGACACGTTCCGGCCATGGTCTTCCTCCGCTCCCTCACCTTCAACGTCGCCTTCATTGTGTGGACCGCGCTGATGTGCGTGGGCCTCCTGTGGATGCTCTTGCTGCCGCGCGACCGCATGATGGCGGTGGTGCGCTGGTATCTCGGCTCCATCGCCTGGCTGGAGCGCACCATCCTCGGCCTGCGGTTCGAGGTGCGCGGGCGGGAAAACCTGCCGCGCAGCGGCTCCTACATCCTGGCCGCCAAGCACCAGTCGGCGTGGGAGACGATGAAGCTGCACCTCATCGTCCACGACCCGGCCATCGTCCTGAAGCGCGAGCTGACCTGGATCCCGACCTGGGGCTGGTACGCGAAGAAGTCGCGCATGATCGCCGTCGACCGGGGTGCCCGCGGCCGGGCGCTGACCTCGCTGATCGAGAATTCCAAGCCGGTGCGGGACGAGGGGCGGCCCATCGTCATCTTCCCGCAGGGCACGCGCGTGGCGCCCGGCGCCTACCGCAACTACCGCATCGGCGTCGGCGTGCTGTACGAGCAGTTGGGCATCCCCATCGTGCCGATGGCGCTCAACGCCGGGCTCTACTGGCCACGGCGCAGCTTCATCAAGCGGCCGGGCACCATCGTGGTGGAGATCCTGCCGCCGATCCCCGCCGGCCTGCCGCGGCACGAGGCGATGATCGAGCTGGAGAACCGGCTGGAAGCGGCCACCGACCGCCTCGTGGTCGCCGCCGGCGGCCCGGCGACGGTGCGCCCGCACGCGGAATCCCTGGCGGAGACGGCATCCGCTTCCCCCTGAGAACGGGGCGCGGGGAACGCAACGGCGGGAAACGAGGCGCGAGCCGTCGCTTGACCCTTCCCTTCCCACCCCCACCTCTTCCAAGATGGGGAGGCAAGCGGTTGGAATTCCAAACGATTCCCGCCCGCCCGGCGACGCTTCCGCCGGGGCACGGGGCCGGGAAGGAGGGCACATGACGGGCATCGCCGCCATTTCCCAGCAGATCTGGGACATGAAGTACCGCTTCAAGACCCCGGACGGCGA
>NZ_DASPMG010000309.1:0-3610 GCF_035627195.1 Azospirillum sp. | reverse complement strand
GCTTCCAGAATGGCCTGGGTGTCCGTGCTGCGCGAACGCCCACCCCGCTTCGACGCGGGGATCAGCGCCGCGAACCGCCTGCACAGCTCACGGGCCAGGACGTGCGGATCGTCCGGCATCGCGATTTCAATCTTCAGGGGCCATGCGAACCGTGGCTCCATCCACCGCTCCATCGCTGAGAAGGGATGATACCGTCTCCATCGGCGTCGTCGATCAGGAAACAACCCTGTGCGACGCGAAACGTCATGGCCGAACCGAAATGTCATGCCAGAATGGGGGGCGGGCATGAACCTTTCCCGATGCTCGGCGTTCCCAATCACTTTGAAATGCAATCGGCGGAGCTTCGGCCTCGCCCCGTCCTTCCTGGAGATCGACATGGCGGAGAGAAGCGCAAACCAGGAAGCGGCGGAGCGGAAGATCCAAAGGGAAGAGGCGCGCGGCGATGCCTTCGTCGTCGCCGTCGAGACGACGCTGATGCCCATGCTGATCGCGGATCCGACCTTGCCGGACGTCCCCATCGTCTTCGTCAATGCCGCCTTCATGAAGATGAGCGGCTATGCCCGCGAAGAAGTTCTCGGCAGGAGTTATCACTTCCTGTCCGGCGCCGACCCCGACCCCGAGGTCGCGCGCGACATCGACATCGCGCTGCGCGCCGGCGAGAGCATAATCCGGGAAGTGCAGCTCTACCGGAAGGACGGCAAGCACCTGTGGGTGCTCCATCACGCCACGCCGGTCTTCGGGAACGGGCAGATCCGCCATCACTTCGTGTCCTTCCTGGACATCACCCGACGGAAGGCGGCGGAGGAGGAGTTGCGGCGGCTCAACGAGGAACTCGACCGGCGGGTGGCGGTCCGCACCGAACGGCTGGACGCCCTCAACCGCCAGCTTGCCGAGGAAGGCGAGCGCCGCACCGAGATGGAACGGGTGCTGCGCGCAACGCTCCAGGACAAGGATGGTGTGCATCGGCTTGCAACACTGGGCCAGTTTCAGGGGTGATCGGCGTCCAATAACCAGCCGCCCCTGATCTGGCAGGCTACCACCCTGGGTTCGGACGACAGGGTGGCGGACAGGGATGCTGACGGTGGAGACGATTGCACGGATACGGCGGGAGCACGCGAAGGGGAGAAGCATCCGGGCGATTGCCCGGTCGCTGAAGCTGTCGCGGGAGACGGTGACGAAATACCTGCGCTCGGGCGAGACGGCGCCGCGCTACGAGCGCCAGCACCAGCCATTCCCGAAGCTGGCCGGCTTCCAAGAGGAGCTGGAACTGCTGATCCTGGAGAACGAGCGGCAGCCCGCCCGCGACCGGCTCGATTACCTGGGGATCTTCGGGCGGCTGAAAGACGCCGGGTTCCAGGGCGGCTACGACGCGGTGCGCCGCTACATCAAGCGCTTCAAGCAGCGCCAGCCGCCGGGCGGGGCGGTGAACGCCTACGTGCCGCTGACCTTCGCTCCCGCCGAGGCGTACCAGTTCGACTGGGCGGAGGAGTGGATCATCCTGGACGGGGTGACGACCAAGGTGCAGGTGGCCCATGCCCGTCTGTGCCACAGCCGCATGCCGTTCGTGGCGGTCTACCCGCGCCAGACCCAGGAGATGGTGTTCGACGCCCACGCCCGTGCCGCGGCGTTCTACGGCGGCCTGTGCGAGCGCGGCATCTACGACAACATGAAGACGGCGGTGGACGCCGTGTTCGTCGGCAAGGAGCGCCGCTTCAACCGCCGCTTCGCCCAGATGTGCTCGCATTACCTGGTCGAGCCGGTGGCCTGCACCCCGGCCTCGGGCTGGGAGAAGGGCCAGGTCGAGAACCAGGTCGGCACCTTGCGCCAGCGCCTTTTCACACCGCGCCTGCGCGCCAAGACGCTGGAGGAGGTGAACGACCGCCTGCGCGACGAGGTGATCGCCTGGGCGCAACAGGCGCCGCATCCCGAGGATCGGAGCCGGACGGTGTGGCAGGTGTTCCAGGCGGAGCGGCCGGCGCTGATCACCGTCAGCGATCCCTTCGACGGCTTCCACGAGACCACGGTCAGCGCCTCGAAAACCTGCCTGATCCGCTTCGACCGCAACCGCTACAGCGTGGCCGCGGTCGCCGCCGGCAAGCCGGTGCAGGTGCGCGCCTACGCGACGCGGATCGTAGCGTGGTTCAACGGCGCGATCGTCGCCGAGCACCCGCGGGCGTTCGGGCACGGCCACACGATCTACGATCCGCTGCACTACCTGCCGGTTCTCGCCCGCAAGCCGGGGGCGCTGCGCAACGGGGCGCCGTTCCGGGACTGGGAGTTGCCGCCGGCTTTGGCGAAGGTGCGGACCCGCCTGGGCCGCGGCGACGACGCCGACCGGCAGTTCGTCGGCGTTCTCGCCGCCATCCTCACCGACGGCCTGGACGCGGTGGAGGCCGCCTGCCGCGAGGCGCTGGCGAGCGGCACGCACAGCCGGGACGTGATCCTGAACATCCTCGCCCGGCGCCACGACGTCACCCCTGCGCCGGCGATGGCGGTGCCGGCGGCGCTGAGGCTGTCCATCGAGCCGGCCGCCGACTGCGGGCGCTACGACCGCTTGCGCGCGGTGCGGGAGGGCTGCCATGGAACGGCATGAGCTGATGGCGGTGATGGCCGAGCTCAGCTTGGCCGGCATGCGCGCCGCCTACGACGAGGTGATGAGCGACGGGCTGAAGCGGCAGCGCACCGTCCAGCAGATCCTGGGCGACCTGCTGGCGGCGGAGCGGGCGGAGAAGCAGGCGCGCTCGATCCGCTACCAGCTCGGCGCCGCCAAGCTGCCCCTGGCCAAGACGCTGGCCGAGTTCAATTTCGCCGCCAGTCCCCTGAACGAGGGCCTGGTGCGCGACCTGCACGACGGACGCTTCCTGGAGACCCAGCGCAACGCCGTGTTCATCGGGGGAACCGGCACCGGCAAGACGCACGTGTGCATCGCCATCACGGCCAACTGCGTGCGCCGCGGCGCCCGCGCCCGGTTCTTCAACGTCATCGACCTGGTGAACCGGCTGGAGGCCGAAGCCCGGGCCGGGCAGGCGGGCAAGCTTGCCGACCAGCTGACCCGCGTTGATCTCGTGGTGCTGGACGAACTCGGCTACCTGCCGTTCTCCCAGAGTGGCGGCCAGCTGCTGTTCCACACGCTCAGCAAGCTGTACGCCCAGACCTCGGTGCTGATCACCACGAACCTGAGCTTTGCTGAATGGCCGTCGGTGTTCGGCGGCGACGCCAAGATGACCACCGCTCTGCTCGACCGGCTCACGCATCACTGCGACATCCTGGAGACCGGCAACGAGAGCTGGCGCTTCAAGAACCGCTCCTGAGCGTTGCCCAGGGGGGCCCACAGGTCCCTCCCACGCGCGCCGCTGCGTCAGCCATGGGGGCACTCCGCGGCGCGCGTGGGACCCTCCCGTGGACTCCCTGGACAACGGGTTCTGCAACCGTAAGCGTGGCTGGAAATTCGACGCCGATGCCGGCTGGATTTTGGAAGCCGATTGACAGGCAGGGGCGGTGATCTTCCGCCTCCTCCAGATCATCGCCAGTCGCAGTCCTCGTGGGCCTCGCTCGCGCGATTAAGCGCGTTAAACGCGTGGGCGTGGCGGGCGTAATGCCGGCCACGCCC
>NZ_DASPMG010000308.1:0-29303 GCF_035627195.1 Azospirillum sp. | reverse complement strand
CCCGATTGCGTCAAGGCGCCCGGTTGATCCCGGCCGCGTTCCACCACAAGCTTGCATGCACCATCCACGTGAGGAGCGGCGCCATGGAAAACCACGTCTACAAGAAGGTCGAGATCGTCGGCACCTCCGACACCTCGATCGACGACGCGATCCGCAACGGCATCGAGCGTGCGGCGAAGACACTGAAGCACGTCGACTGGTTCGAGGTGGGCGAAATCCGCGGCAACGTGCGCGGCGGCGCCGTGGCGCAGTTCCAGGTCGTGATGAAGGTGGGCTTCCGCCTGGAGGAGTGAGTTGCGGGCCGGGCCGCTTGGCCCTATGGTCCCTGCCCATGGACACCCCTTCCACCGATAACCGCACCCCGCCCGAGACCGCTGCCGAAGACGCCTCGGGCGGCGAGCGCATCGCCAAGCGGCTGGCGCGCGCGGGCCTGTGCTCGCGCCGCGACGCCGAGCGCTGGATCGCCGACGGCCGCGTCGAGGTCAACGGCCGCACGCTGAACAGTCCTGCCTTCGTGGTGCGATCAGGCGACGTCGTGATCGTCGACGGCAAGCTGGTGCCGGAACCCGAACCGGCGCGCCTGTGGCGCTACCACAAGCCGGCCGGGCTGGTCACCACCGCCCGCGACGAGAAGGGCCGCACCACCGTTTTCGAGAAGCTGCCACCGGAGATGCCGCGCGTCGTCTCGGTCGGCCGCCTGGACCTGACCACCGAGGGGCTGCTGCTGCTCACCAACGACGGCGAGCTGGCGCGCTTCCTGGAGCTGCCCTCCACCGGCTGGACGCGCCGCTACCGCGTGCGCGTGCATGGCGCCGTGGACGAGAAGCGCCTCGCCGGCCTCGCCAAGGGCCTGACCATCGAGGGCGTGCAGTACGGCCCCATCGAGGCGACGCTGGACCGCGTGCAGGGCTCCAACGCCTGGCTGACGGTCGGCATCAAGGAAGGCAAGAACCGCGAGATCCGCAAGGTGATGGAAAGCCTGGGCCTCGTGGTCAACCGGCTGATCCGCACCGCCTACGGCCCCTTCCAGCTGGGTAAGCTGCCGGAAGGCGAGGTGGAGGAGGTGCCGCGGCGCGTGGTCAAGGACCAGCTCGCCCGCTTCTTCTCCGGCCGCGACGGCGAGGTGGCGGATACCGCCGTCCCCGTCGGCACCGCCAAGGCCGCGCCGAAGGCGGCCTTCCGCGGCGGTGGCAAGGGCGGCGGCAAGCCGGAAGCGAAGCCGGCCAACTCGCCGCTGCGTGCATCGACCAAGCCGAAGCCGGCCGCCAGGGCGGAACGTTCCGAGTCCGGCGAGGCGCCGGCCGAGCGCCCCTTCGCCGAAGGCAGGCCGCAGCGCGGCAAGCCGGCTGGCGCGAGGCCCGGCGAAGGCCGGCCGGCGCGCCGGGCGCACGCCGAGGCACCGGCCGAACGGACGCCGGACCGGGTCGGCGACGACAAGCCGCGCGGCGGCAAGCGGCCGGGCGGGGCATCGGCGGGTGCCGGAAAGCCGGCGCGCCGGGTGGCCGAGGCGCCCTCCACCGATTGGTCGCCCATGGGCAAGCCGCGTGCCGGCAAACCGGGCGCTGCGAAGCCGGCCGATGTGAGACCGGTTGGTGCGAAGCCAGGCGGTGCGAAATCGGCCGGCGCAAAGCCGGGAGCCGGCAAGCCGGCCCGCCGGGCGGCGGGCGAGGGGAGCGCCGACTGGTCCCTCGTCGATGAACCGCGTGGTGGAAAGCCCGCCGGCGCCAAGCCGGGTGCCGGAAAGCCGCCGCGCCGCGCCGCCGGTGAAGCGCCTGCCGGCAAGCCGGCCGGCGGGAACCGCGGGCCACGGCCGGGTGCGGGCGCGGCGGGGAAACCCGGCGGCCCGCCGAAGCCGGGCGGCCCGTCCAAACCGACCGCGTCCAAACCGACCCCGTCCAAACCGACCTCCAGGAACGGCGGCCGTGCGGATCGTCGGCGGTAGCCACCGCGGACGCCGGCTGGCGGCGCCGGCCGGCCGCGACGTCCGCCCGACCACCGACCGCACGCGCGAGGCCATCTTCAACATCCTGGCGCATTCCGGCTGGGGGCCCGACGGCGGCTCCCCGGTGGACGGCGCCGTGGTGCTCGACGGCTTCTGCGGCACCGGGGCGCTGGGGCTGGAGGCGCTGTCGCGCGGTGCGGCGCGGGCCACTTTCCTGGACCTCGCCCGCGGTTCGCTGGACACCGTGCGCGCCAACATCGCCGAGCTGAAGGAGGAGGGGCGGACCGTCGTGCTGCGCGCCGACGCCACCAAGCCGCCGAAGGCGCGCGACGCCGCGACGCTGGTGTTCCTCGATCCGCCCTACGCCCAGGATCTGGCGCCCAAGGCGCTGACGGCCCTGGCCGCCGCCGGCTGGCTGGCGCCGGGCGCCACGGTGGTGGTGGAGGAGGCGGCCGACACCCCGGTGCCCCTGCCGCCCGGCTTCGAGGCGCTGGACGAGCGCCGCTACGGCGACACCAAGGTGCTGTTCCTGGGGTATCGGGCGGGGTGAAGGCACGCTGCCGTTGGGTTTTCGCTGGCGCTCAACCCAACCTGCGACGCCGCCGTAGGTTGGGTTGAGGCATCAGCCGCAAAACCCAACGTCTACGCCGCCAGCCGGTTCGACTGCCGGATCTCGTTGAGGAAGTCCTCCACATGGTGTTCCAGCGCCTCGGACTGGCGGACCAGCTCCTCCGCCGCCTGGGCGACGGAGAGGGAGGCGTCCAGCGTGCCGTTGGCCGCCACCGACACGTCGTTGATGTGCAGGTTGATCTCGTCGGTGCCGTGCGCCGCCTGCGCCACGTTGCGGCTGATCTCCGAAATGGCCGCGTGCTGCTGGTGGATGGCCGAGGCGATGGAGGCGGAGGCCTGATGCACCTCCGCCACCGTGCGGACGATCTCGGCGATGGCGCCCACCGCCTGTTCCGTCTCGGTCTGCACCACCGACACCTGGGCGGCGATCTCGTCGGTCGACTGGGCGGTCTGGTTGGACAGGCCCTTCACCTCGTGCGCCACCACGGCGAATCCCTTGCCGGCGTCGCCGGCCCGCGCCGCTTCGATGGTGGCGTTCAGCGCCAGCAGGTTGGTCTGGCTGGCGATGGCGCGGATCAGGTCGACCACCTCGTCGATGCGGCCGGCGGCCTCGGCCAGCCCGCGAACGACCTGCCGGCTCTTCTCCGCCTGCTCGGCGGCGGCCTTGGCGACCTCGGAGGCGCGCTCGACCTGACGGCCGATCTCGTGGCTGGTGGCGTTCAGCTCCTCGGTGGCGGCGGCCACGGTCTGTACGTTGGACGACGCCTGCTGGGTGGCGGCGGCCACGGCGGTGCTCTGGGCGCTGGTCTGTTCGGCGTTGGCGGACATGGTGCCGGCGGCCCCGTGCAGCCGGTCGATCACCTGGGAGATGGAGGTGATCATGCCCTTGACGCGCACCTCCATGGAATCGGCCATGGCCAGCATGGCGCGCTTGCGCTCGTCGATGGCGCGGCGCTCGTGCTCCTCCTGCTCGCGGCGCAGGCTCTCCAGGCGGACGACGTTCTCCTTGAAGACCTGGACGGTGCGCGCCATGTCGCCGATCTCGTCGGCGCGGCCGGTGGCCGGCACCTCGACGGTGGTCTCGCCCTGCGACAGGCGCAGCATGGCCGCGCGCATGGCGGCGATCGGCCGGGTGATCGACCGGCTCATGGCCCAGGCGGCGACCAGCACGGCCAGCAGGACCACGGCGAAGATGCCGGCCTGCTGCATCACCTTCTCGTGGAAGACGGCGTCCACGTCGTCCACGTAGATTCCGGTGCCGACCACCCAGTCCCAGCCGGGGATGCGCATGACGTAGGAGATCTTCGGCACCGGCTGGCCGCCCTGCACCTTGGGCCAGCTGTACGGCACGAAGCCGGCGCCGTCGCGCCGCGCGGCCTCGATGAAGCGTTCGAAGATCGCCACGCCGTTCGGATCGCGGATGCTCATCAGGCTCTGCCCGACGCGGTCCTTCAGCGTCGTCGGGTGCATCAGCAGGATGCCCTGCAGGTCGTTCACCCAGAAGTAGTTGCCGCCCTCGTAGCGCATCAGGGCGATGGCCTCCAGCGCGGCGCGCTTGGCCTCGGCCTCCGGCATGGTGCCCTTGGCGGCGCGGTCGGCGTAGGCCAGCGCCAGGCTCGCCGCCGCGTCCACCAGATCGCGCGTCTTCATCTGGCGGTCGTGCATGAGTTCGGCGCGCAGGCTCGTCAGCGCCACCGCGCCGATCGCCAGCATGCCCACCAGCGCCACAGAGGCCATGGCCGTCAACCGGCCGCGCAGCTTCAAAGCAAAGACCATCGACCTTCGTACGCGGCCCTTCGTGCGGCCGTGCCGGGCCGCCACCGGGCTCGCCCCCTCCTGCGAAGCGCCCGACGGCCAGACGACCGTCTGGCGGGGCAGGTGGTTACGACACTAGACAAAATACCCAGCCGCAACATAGGGTTACAGGATTGCAATGTAAATACTCCTTTCGGCAACCCGCCGCCGACGAAGGGATAGAGGGCCAATCCTTCTGCGCGGCGCCAAGTCCGCGCTTTGTTACAGGCCTGAAAAACTGTGGAGAGCCTACTGGGGTATGCTGCAGCTTGAGCAGCAGCAGGAGGGTCCGATGCGGATCGGCACGCCTTTCGGAGCTGCCCTGCGGCGTGACCGCCACCGGCTGCTGGCGGCCTGCCGCGGGGCACTGACGTACACCAGCTACGAGACGTTCCGCCCTCTGCTCGACGCGGTCGGCGGCCACCGCAACGGCGAGGTGGTGCTCGACTTCGGCGGGCTCGACTTCCTGGATTCCAACGGGCTGGGCATGCTGCTGGTGCTGAAGGACAGGGCGCGCGAGCGCGGCAGCCGCCTGCGCCTCGTCAACGTGCCGCCGCGCGTCGAACAGGTGCTGAGCACCACCGGCATGCGGCAGATGCTGGAGGGGTGACGGCGATCACCGCCGGCCAAACAGCTTCTCGATGTCCGCCAGCTTCAGCTCCACATAGGTGGGCCGGCCGTGGTTGCACTGGCCGGAATGCGGCGTCGCCTCCATCTGGCGCAGCAGGGCGTTCATCTCCTCCACCGTCAGGGTGCGGCCGGCGCGGACGGAGCCGTGGCAGGCCATGGTGGCGCACACCTCCTCCAGCCGCTCCTTCAGCGACAGCGCGTCGCCCAGTTCGGCCAGTTCCTCGGCCAGGTCCTTGACCAGCCCCTTCACGTCGGCCTGGCCCAGCAGGGCCGGCACCTCGCGCACCATGACGCAGCCGGGGCCGAACGGCTCGATCACCAGCCCCAGTTCGGCCAGCTCGGCGGCGCGCGCCGCCAGGCGGTTGGCCGAGGGCTCGTCCAGTTCGATCACCTCGGGGATCAGCAGACCCTGGCGCCGGACGCCGCCGTTCACCATGGCGTCCTTCATGCGTTCGTAGACGAGGCGCTCGTGCGCCGCGTGCTGGTCGACGATGACGATGCCCTGGCCGGTCTGCGCCACGATGTAGGTGTTGTGCACCTGCGCGCGGGCGGCGCCCAGCGGGTGCTGGTCCAGCGGCGGCGCCTCCGCCACCGGCGGCGCGTACTCCGGCGGCCGCGCGGCGGGCGTGGCGGCAAGGCCGGACAGCGGCGCCTGGAACGCGACGGAGCGCTCGGCCAGCCCGCGCGACACCGGCGGATCCGGCGTGTAGCCGCCGCTCCAATGATTGCCGCCCCCGCCATACGACGGCTGGGGCGAGCGATAGGGCAGGGGGGCGGTGCCCTCCGGCCGCCCCTCCGGCCGCCCCTCTGGCCTAAGGGCGCCCAGCGTGGCGACGCCGACGGTGGTGGAGGCGCGGTGCCCGGCCTCGGCCAGCGCGTGTTTGAGGGCGCCGACGATCAGCCCGCGCACCAGCCCCTGGTCGCGGAAGCGCACCTCGGCCTTGGCCGGGTGCACGTTGACGTCCACCTCCTGCGGGTCGAGGTCGAGGAACAGCGCCAGCATCGGGTGGCGGTCGCGGGGCAGGAAGTCGGCGTAGGCGCCGCGCACGGCACCCACCATCAGCTTGTCGCGCACCGGGCGGCCGTTGACGAACAGGTGCTGGTTGCGCGCCGTGGGCCGGTGCAGCGTCGGCAGGCCGATCCAGCCGGCCAGCCGCACGCCCTCGCGCGTGGCGTCCACCGGCACGGCGTTGTCCTGGAAGTCGCGGCCCATCAGCGCGCCCAGGCGCGTCAGCCGCGCGTCGCCCAGTTCCCCTTGCGCCGCCGACAGGCGCAACGCCGACCGCCCGTCGTCGGACAGGGTGAAGGCGACGCCGGGGTGCGCCATGGCGAGGCGCTCGATGCAGTCGGCGATGTGGTCGAACTCGGTGCGGGCGGCCTTCAGGAACTTGAGCCGCGCCGGAACGGCGGCGAACAGGTCGCGCACCTCGACCCGCGTGCCCTGCTGCAGCGCGGCGGGCTGCGGCCGGCCCTTGGCCCCGGCGTCGACGGTAATGGCCCAGGCGCTGTCCGCACCGCGCGGGCGGCTGGTGATGGTCAGTTTGCTGACGGCGCCGATGGAGGGCAGCGCCTCGCCCCGAAAGCCCAGCGTGCGGATGTCCAGCAGATCGTCCGAGGAGAGCTTGGACGTGGCGTGCCGCTCGACCGCCAACTCCAGCTCGTCCGGCGTCATGCCGCAGCCGTCGTCGGTGATGGAGATCAGCGACTTGCCGCCGTCGCGCACCACCACGTCGACGCGCGTGGCGCCCGCGTCGATGGCGTTCTCCGCCAGTTCCTTCACGGCGGCGGCAGGGCGCTCCACCACCTCGCCGGCGGCGATGCGGTTGACCAGGGTCTCGGGCAAAAGGCGAATGGGCATGCGCGAAATATAGTGGGTGGCGCGGGGGAATGCCACAACGGCGGGGGCGCAGGGCAACGAACTCAGGTTAATTTCTGCGAACGGATGCCGGACAAATCCGGCCGCGCTCACGTTGGGACGTCAACCGCCAAAAGTGGCCTAGACGGAATTCGCTTCCTGCTGCCCGTCGCTGGTGTGGCGCGTTAACCTGAGTTCGTTGCCCGGCGGCGGGATGGGGGTGGTGGGGGCGTTGGCTATGCGGCAGGGGCGGTCGCTCGTGCCTGCAATCCAGAATAATTGAATTTTATCCCTCAATGTAGGGGATATTTGCTCGGCCGCAGGTTGACGAATGCTGGCTAAAAGCGGTAAAGCCGTTTTTCAATAAGGTTCGAAATAATGCCAATCGATGGTCGGCTGGCAGTTGCTTTGTGAATGGAGATTCAACGTGGCGGCGAGCTTCGAGGGCGGCATTGAGGATCTAAAAGACAAAGTTGCAAGCGCTGCCATTGTCGGTGAATGGTCGGACGATAATCAAGGTAAATACAGCTTCCGATCCAAGAAAGGAGGGGTTTTGAACTTCTGGCCCTCCAAGGGAACGCTTCAATTTCAGGGAAAGCCAGAGCCAAAGGCTGAATTGGAGGCAATTTTTTCAGTCTGCGAATCCAATGGTCTTCGTCCGATAGCTAACAACAGCGTCCTGCAAAAAGTGGCTGATCAGAAGACAAGAATATTCGTGGTTCATGGGCATGACCATGCGGCGCTGGAGCAGCTTGAACTTGTGTTGCGTCGCTTGAATCTTGACCCATACATTCTTCAGAACAATGATGGCGGAAGCAAAACAATCATTGAAGCGCTTGAGCAGCAGATTTACCGAGAAGCATCCTTCGGTATTGTACTGATGACGCCAGATGATTATGGGTACTCCAAAATTAAGGGAGAAGAAGACCGGCAGCCCAGAGCGCGCCAAAATGTTGTTTTGGAAATGGGTATGGTGCTCGCGTCGCTTGGGCGAGACAGGATGGTTATTCTAAAAAAGGGAGCGCTCGAAATCCCAAGTGATATTGATGGTGTTCTGCGCCTTGAATTCAATGATCATGTCAAAGAAGTTGGGGTAAGGCTGGCCACGCGCATGAAAAATGCTGGAATAGAAATTGATGATACTCTTATTCACCGGGTTGGTATGTAAGCTGCGCCTTTTCTTTCGTTACTCAGAATCCGTCCCGGATACGCCATGCCTGAGTCGCGGAGACGTAGCGATGTCCGCTTCTGGCCGATAGTAGGCGTCCAATCCTACCTACCACCCGTCCCACCCCCACAAATGGGGAACGGGGGCCTTTCGGCCCCCGTTCGCGGTGTCACGTTCCGGAGGATCACTCCGCCAGTTCGTGCACCATCTCGTCCTCGTCGTCGCCGGCGCGGCGCTTCGGCCGGTGGCCCTCGACGTATTCGAACGCCAGTTTCTCGTCCTTCACCGTGACCTTCACCAGGCCGCCCTTGGCGAGCTTGCCGAACAGCACCTCTTCCGCCAGCGGCTTCTTGATGTGCTCCTGGATGACACGGCCCAGCGGACGCGCACCGTAGAGCGGGTCGTAGCCCTTCTTGCCCAGCCACTCGCGCGCCGCGTCGGTCAACTCGATCGTCACGCCGCGGTCTTCCAACTGGGCCTCCAGCTGCATGACGAACTTGTCGACCACGCGGTGGATGACGTCCGGCGTCAGCGCCGCGAACGGGATGATCGAGTCGAGGCGGTTGCGGAACTCCGGCGTGAACAGCTTCTCCACCGCTTCCATGTCCTCGCCCACGCGGCGTTCGCGTTCGAAGCCGATGGCGGGCTTCGCCATGTCGGCCGCACCGGCGTTCGACGTCATGATCAGGATCACGTTGCGGAAGTCGACCATCTTGCCGTTGTGGTCGGTCAGCTTCCCGTGGTCCATGATCTGGAGCAGGATGTTGAAGAGGTCCGGATGGGCCTTCTCGATCTCGTCCAGCAGCAGCACGCAGTGCGGATGCTGGTCGATGGCGTCGGTCAGCAGGCCGCCCTGGTCGAAGCCGACGTAGCCCGGAGGGGCGCCGATCAGCCGCGACACGGTGTGCCGCTCCATGTACTCCGACATGTCGAAGCGGGTCAGCTCGATGCCCAGCGTGTGGGCGAGCTGGCGGGCCACCTCGGTCTTGCCGACACCGGTCGGGCCGGTGAACAGGTAGTTGCCGATGGGCTTCTCCGGCTCGCGCAGGCCGGCCCGCGCCAGCTTGATCGCCGAGACCAGCGCGTCGATGGCCTTGTTCTGGCCGAAGACCATGGTCTTCAGGTCGCGTTCCAGGTTCTGGAGCACTTCCTTGTCGTCGCGGCTGACCGACTTCGGCGGGATGCGGGCGATCTTGGCGACCACCGCCTCCACGTCCTTCACGCCGATCTTCTTCTTGCGCTTGTTCTCCGGCAGCAGCATCTGCGCGGCACCGACCTCGTCGATGATGTCGATGGCCTTGTCCGGCAGCTTGCGGTCGCCGATGTACTTGGCCGACAGCTCCACCGCCGAGCGCACGGCGTCGTTGGTGTAGCTGACCCGGTGGTGCTTCTCGTAGTACGGCTTGATCCCCTGGAGGATCTTGATCGCGTCCTCGATCGACGGCTCGTTCACGTCGATCTTCTGGAAGCGCCGGACCAGCGCGCGGTCCTTCTCGAAGTAGTTGCGGTACTCCTTGTACGTCGTGGAGCCCACGCAGCGCAGCGTGCCCGAGGCAAGCGCCGGCTTCAGCAGGTTCGACGCGTCCATGGCCCCGCCCGAGGTGGCGCCCGCACCGATGACCGTGTGGATCTCGTCGATGAACAGGATGGCGCCGTCCAGCGCCTCCAGTTCCGAGATCACGGCCTTCAGGCGTTCCTCGAAGTCGCCGCGATAGCGGGTGCCCGCCAGCAGCGAGCCCATGTCGAGCGCGTAGATGGTCGCGCCCTTCAGGACCTCCGGCACCTCGCCGTGGACGATGCGGCGTGCCAGCCCCTCGGCGATGGCGGTCTTGCCGACACCGGGGTCGCCGACGTACAGCGGGTTGTTCTTCGACCGCCGGCACAGGATCTGGATGGTCCGTTCGACCTCCTGCTCCCGTCCGATCAGCGGGTCGATCTTACCGCTGGCCGCTTTCTTGTTCAGATTGACGCAATAGGCCTCTAGGGCCTCGCTGCCTTTCTTCACGACTTTCTCCGCCGCCGCGTCCTCGTCGGCCCCGGTGACCCGCTTGGTGTCCGAGCGGCCCGGAGCCTTCGCGATACCGTGAGAGATGTAGTTCACCGCGTCGAACCGGGTCATCTCCTGCTCCTGCAGGAAATAGACCGCGTGGCTCTCGCGTTCAGAGAACAAGGCGACAAGCACGTTTGCTCCCGTCACCTCCTCTCGTCCCGACGACTGAACGTGGATCGCCGCTCGCTGCAGGACCCGCTGGAACCCAGCCGTAGGCTTGGCATCATCGGGCCTGTTCGTGATCAGGTTCGCAAGTTCGTTGTCGAGGTAATCCGACAGTTCCGCCCGCAGTCGGTCCAGATCGACGCCGCACGCGCGCAGCACGGCCATGGCGTCGGAGTCCTCCGTCAACGCGAGCAGGAGATGTTCCAGCGTCGCGTATTCGTGCCGGCGCTCGTTGGCGTAAGCAAGGGCGCGGTGCAGCGTCTGTTCCAGGTTACGCGACAGCATGTGTCGATCTAATCCTTTTCTAGCGTACATTGCAGGGGGTGCTGGTGCTGGCGTGCAAAGTCCATCACCTGGGTCACCTTGGTCTCCGCGACTTCGTAGGTGAACACGCCACAGACACCCACCCCTCTGCGGTGAACGTGCAGCATGATCCGCGTCGCTTCCTCGCGCGATTTGCTAAAAAAGCGTTCGAGTACATGAACGACGAACTCCATAGGTGTGTAGTCGTCGTTCAACATCAAGACCTTATACATGGAGGGCTTCTTGGTCTTGGGCTTGGCCTTTACGACCACGCCCGTGGCAATGCCCTCATCCCCTTTTTTGTCCGAATCGGCCATGGGCTCAACAGGTGGTCATCGCGATGTACATCCCCGCACAATGATATGAGAACTCATGGCGCCGTTGGAAGGGCTCGTTTGCGACCGCTCCCCATTTGGGAGAGACCCTCCCGGTACGGACCGCACCCCTCTACCTCGAAATAGAGGCCAAATCGCGGAAGGCAATGCCGGATCAACAGGTCGCCGCGCCAAAGGATCCGGCCATTGCCGCCGCCCTGGGGCCGTCCTGCGGCGATGTGCCGCCCGAGGACAAAAAATGGGCAGTCCACGCGGATTACCTCTGTGACAAAGCTGTGCGGCCGAAAACCGGGCTCTTGAGAGAAATCAGCGCAAAAGAAAAGAGCCCGGCAGCCGAAGCCGCCGGGCCCTCCCGTGCGTCCGTCGGGGATGGCCCCCGCAGGCCATATCCGATCAGGTTTGGGTCCGATCAGGCGGCGATCGGCTTGGCGAAGGTGTTCACCGTGGCGTTGACGCGGGCGCTGAGCGGGGCGATCGCGTCGCTGGTGACCTTGACCGACAACTCCTGCAGCTTGGTCGTCTCGGCGACCAGCGCGTCGAAGCTCTGCTTGACGAAGGCGTTCTGGAAATCGATCAGCTCGCGCACCGACTTGATGCCCATCAGCGCCTTGCCGGCGGCGACGTTCTTCTCCAGCGAGGCCTGGGTGAAGGCGGCGACCTGCTTGCCGGCCTCCTCGGCGCCCTTGGCGACGATGGTGCCGGACTGGACGACGGCGTCGACGTTCAGCTTCGACAGGGCGGCGAGGTCGTCGTAGCTCTTCAGAAGCTGGGCCTGGGCCTTCTCCAGCTGCTCCTGCTGGGCCTTCACCAGGCCTTCCAGGTTCTGCTTGGCCTGGGCGACGGCGTCTTCGATGGTCTTGGTGGCAGCGGTGATCTTGGTGATGGGCATGTCGTTCCCCGTGGTCATAAGGTCCAACCGCGCCGACCCCGTTGGTGGCAACCGGCCGCGGGCAGTCTGTTGCACCGGCCCCGCCGTCGCGGGACCTACACCTTGCGCTGCATATGCTTTTGTGCATCGCAACATGCCCTTACTATAGGCACGCATACGACCGAGTCAACGGGAACTTTGTGCGCCGCACAATCGCGCGCCGCGCGCAGCCGGTGCCGGGGGCATCCGGATAAGATGGTGACGAAACGACGACGGCCCGGCGGTCGCGGGACCGCCGGGCCGTGTGACGGCGCGGGAAAGCGCGGGTGGCCTGGATCAGGCGGCCAGCGGCTTCGACAGCGTCGCGACCGCCGCGTTCAGGCGGGCGGTCAGCGGCGCCAGCGCCTCGTTGGCGACCTTCACCGACAGCTCCTGGATCTTCGTGGCCTCGCTGACGAAGGCGTCGAAGTTCTGCTTGGCCAGGGTGTTCTGCAGGTCCACCGCCTCGTTGATCGACTTCACCGACATCAGCGCCTTGCCGGCGGCGACGTTCTTCTCGAACGAGGACTGGGCGAAGGCGGCCACTTCCTTGCCGATCACCTCGGCGCCCTTGGCGACGATGGTGCTCGACTGGACCAGCGCGTCGACGTTCTCCTTGGAGAAGGCGGCGAGGTCCTCATAGCCCTTCAGCAGCTGGGCCGAGGCCTTCTCGACCTGCTCCTTGGTGGTGGCGAAGGTCTGCTCGAACTGCGCCTTGGCCTGCTCCTGCTGGGCCTTGATGATGCTCTCGAACTGCTCCTTCGCCTGGCCGGCGAAATCCTCGATCAGCTTGGGGGCCGGCTTGGTCTTCAGGGTGGTGGTGGCGGTCATGTGCGTCGTCCTTCCTTGACTCGATCCGTGACTCGATCCGCATCGGACCTCTTGGAGCGAGCGTCGACGCGGCCAGCGGTGCCTGAGCATTATGCTGCAATGCAGCATTGACCAAATTATGGGCGGTTGAACGAAGGAGTCAACGCGATTCTTGTGCACTGCACAAAAGTCGGAGGCGTATCCGGCGAAGGTCGTAACCCTTTCGCGTGTATTCGGATGCCTGCTTAACCGAAGCTTTACCGGCCGCGTGCCCAATCCTAGCGCAGCGGCACCGGCCGTGCGCGTGCCGGATGCACGGGCGTGCCGCGGCCGAATGTCGCGCATACGAACAATCGCTTATTCGCATCCGGAATGCCCCGTCCATGACCTATTGCCTCGGCATCAAGACCCGCGACGGCCTGATCGGCCTGTCGGACGGGCGCATCACCAGCGGTTCGCAGCTCTCCTCGGCGCGCAAGGTCACGATGATGGGCAGCGGCGGCGACCGCTTCTTCATCCTGAATTCCGGCCTGCGCAGCGTGCGCGACAAGACGCTGGCCTACCTGCGCCGCGACATGGGCAAGACCCGCAGCGAGAGCTACGCGACGATGCTCGACGCGGTGACCGCCTTCACCCGCTGCCTGCGCCAGGTGGCGGCCGAGGACCGGGAAGCGCTGGAGGCGTCGCGGCTGCACTTCAACCTGCACGCCATCATCGGCGGCCAGCTGGCCGAGGACCGCGAGCCGTACATGTTCCTGGTCTATCCGGAGGGGAACTGGATCGAGGTGGACGAGCGCACGCCCTACCTCTCCATCGGCGCCACCGCCTACGGCAAGCCGATCCTGGACCGCGCGCTGATGTACGACACCGACATGGCGACGGCGCTGAAGATCGCCTACCTGTCCTTCGATTCGACGCGCGTGTCCTCCAACGACGTCGGCTATCCCGTCGACATGGTGTCGTACCACGCGGCGGCCCGCACGTGGCGCCAGGCCAACTTCGACTACGACAATCTGGTCGAGCAACGGATGTGGTGGAACCGCAACATCACCGAACTGGCCCGGCGCATGCCGAACGGCCCCTGGGTCGACGCGCTGGTGCCCGAGGCGCTGCGCCTCAGGGAGGAGCCGGCGTAAGGCCGGCCGCTTAGGGAGGGGCCGGCGTAAGGCCGGCCAGGGACCATGGGCCGAACAGGTGCGTCGGCCCGACCAGCCTGTCGGCGTTCACCTCCACCTCGAAATGCACGCCGTCGTCGCGCTCGCGCGGGACGGGCGGGGTGGCCGGCGCGTCGCCGGGCGCCGGCAACGCGGGGAAGGCGGCGCCGGTGCCGTCGGCGTCCCGCAGCGGCTCGACGAAGCGGATGTCGGCGTAACGGTCGGAGGGGTAGGGGTAGGCGGTGAAGAACCAGCGCCCGCCCCGGCAGCCGCTGGCCAGCCAGTAGATGCCGTTGGACGGCAGCCGCAGCCCACCCGGCATCGGGTCGAAGGCGCCGCTGGCGTCCAGGCGCATGACGAAGCGGGCGAACTGCTCGGCCGTCAGCCGCGTCTTGGCGGAGCGGCCGCGCCCGTTGCCCAGCGGGTCGCTCAGGTCGACGCGCGCGATGTCGGTCGCCTCGATCACGTGCGCTTCCAGCGTGGCGCCGCCGTTCCCCTGATCCCCGGTCACGTCGTAGGTGCGGACGTGCCGGTTGTAGTCGGCGTTGAACACCATCCGGTAGCGGTCCGGCCCGCCCGCGCGGCACGCCGGCCGCAGATCCTCGCCGTTCAGGTAGCTCAGCCAGACGAACTTGCGGGCGATGGGGTTGCTCTCCGGCCCCTGCGAGGCGCAGCCGGCGGCGGCCAGCAGGATCAGGCCGGCGAGGAGGCCTGGAACGGGAAGGCGCGCGTGGGGCTGGATCATGCGGTTCATCCCGTCTGGATCATGCGGATCATATAGCACGTCCGTGGTCGCCGGGGAGAGCGGGCCGGGCGCGCCGATCGGTGCAAGGGGTCTAAATCCAAACGTCAGACTACCCCTTTTGCGCGGCCGCGCGAACCGCTTCCCGAAGCGAGAAATTAACGAATTCGCGCTAGACATTGATTCAGCACAAATTTACCATTGTGCCTGCGGGGCAAGAGAAAGCTTTTTTGGGGGCATCATGTTCGTGACGCAGCGCGCCGCTCACACCGGAGCCGCGCAGTTCGCCGACCGCGTGCAGCGGCCAGTGGGCCGGGGCTGGTTGGGCGCGGCGGCGATGCTCGCCGCACTGGCGATGACGTGGAGCGCGCCGGCGCTGGCCGTGAAGTACGAGGCTATCGTCATCGACGCGCGCACGGGCCAAGTGTTGCACGAGGAGAACGCGGACGCGATCACGCATCCGGCGTCGCTCACCAAGATGATGACCCTGTACCTCACCTTCGACGCGCTGGACGCCGGCAAGCTGTCGCTGGACCAGGCGCTGCCGGTGTCGGAGCACGCCCAGGCGCAGTCGCCCACCAAGCTGGGCCTGCGCGCCGGCTCGACCATCAAGGTGGAGACGGCGATCCTCGGCCTCGTCACCAAGTCGGCCAACGACGCCTCGGTGGTGCTGGCGGAGGCGATCGGCGGTTCCCACTCGCGCTTCGCCGAGATCATGACGCGCAAGGCGCGCGAGCTGGGCATGAAGCACACCGTCTTCCGCAACGCCAACGGCCTGCCGGACGACGAACAGGTGACCACCGCCCGCGACTTCGCCATGCTGTCGCGCGCGCTGCTGACCGACCACCCCAAGTACTACCCGTATTTCAGCCGCCGCAACTTCATGTACGGCGGCCACAGCGTGCACAACCACAACCGCCTGATGTCGCGCTACGACGGCATGGACGGCATCAAGACCGGCTACATCCGCGCCTCCGGCTTCAACCTCGCGGCCTCGGCCGTGCGCGACGGCCGGCGCCTGATCGCCGTGGTGATGGGCGGCAAGTCGGCGGTGTCGCGCGACAACCGCATGGCGGCCCTGCTGGACGAGGCCTTCGCCAAGGCGCGGCGCAACGGCCCCAAGGTCGATCCCAAGGACCAGGACGCGCCCGTCGTGGCCGCCGCCGATCCCGAGGACGACGCCAAGCCCGCGCCGGCGACCGCCCAGGCCAGGCCGGTGCCGGCCGCCGCGGCGTTCCCGGCCAAGGCGAAGCCCGGCAACGCCAAGCTGGCCAGCCCGGCGAAGCCGCAGTCCATCGCCCAACTGGCCGCCGCCGCGGCGCCGGAGCCGCCGGTGCGCAAGGGCACCTGGGGCGTCCAGGTCGGCGCCTTCAACTCCCGCGCCGCCGGCCAGAAGGCGCTGGCGACCGCCACCAAGCAGCTGCCGCGCGCGTTCGCCGACGCCAAGGCCGGCATCGTCGAGGTCGCCACCAAGAAGGGCAAGGTCTACCGCGCCCGCCTGATGGGCCTGGACGAGAAGTCGGCGCGCGCCGCCTGCGCCGAGCTGGAGCGTTCCGGCCACCGCTGCGCCGCCGTCGGCCCCGGCAACGGCGCCTGATCCGGACACCCGTTCCGGAACACCGGTTCCGGACGCCCGATCCGCACCGGGCGGTCCCCGCTCACCCCACCGCCGCGCCGGCCTCCCTGAGGCCGGCGCGTTGCGTTTCCAGGACCGTCCGTGCCGGCTTCCGCGCCGCCTCCACGGCGGCGAGCGGCGCCGTCATGTCGCCGGCACCGCCTTCCGCCGCCACCTCCAGCGCCTGCGCCGCGCGGCGCAGGGCGAGGCAGCCGTAGACGCCGGCCACGCCGGCGATGCGGTGCGCCGTCGCCGCCACCGCCGCCCGGTCGCCCCGCCGCCCCGCCTCGGCGAGCGTGGCGTGGTGCTCGTCCAGCGCGGCCAGCGCGCTGCCGATGAGCTGCGCCACCCGATCCGCCGGCAGCGCCTCGCGCATCTGGCGCAGCGGCGCGTCGCTGAAATCCTCGCCGTCCGCCGGTGGCGGCGGGGGCTCCCCGGCGGTGCCACCGGTGGCGAACAGGCGCTCCAGCAACGGCCGCAGCGTGTCGGGCTGCAACGGCTTCGGCAGAACCGCGTCGGCGCCGGCGGCGCGGCAGCGCTCGGCGTCCTGCGGGATGGCGCTGGCGGTCAGCATGGCGATGCGCACGCCGGCCCTGGCCGGATCGGCCAGGGCGCGGATGCGCCGCACCGCCTCGATCCCGTCCATCTCCGGCATGCGCAGGTCCATCAGCACGAGGTCGACGTCCTGCCCCGCCACCGCCTCCACCGCCAGCCGGCCGTTGCCGACCACGGTGACGGCGTGCCCCTCGCGCCGCAGCAGGGCGGCGCACACCATCTGGTTCACCGGCTCGTCGTCGGCCAGCAGCACCCGCAGCGGCGGCGGCCCTTCGGGCCCGGCATCCCCGGTATCCTCGCCGTCCGCATCCTCGCCGTCCGCATCGTCATCCGCGTCGTCGACGAAGCCGGCGGGCAGGGCTGGCGGGGCGTCGGGCGGGACCTGCGCCCGGCGGCGCGCGGCGCCCGACAGCGCCAGCGCGCCGCCGGCCAGAACGGCCAGCGCCGCCACCAGCCCGGCCAGGGTCGGCGCGCCGTCCAGTGCGTTGGTGGCGCCGACGCGGCCGGCGGTCGTCTCGCGCCTGAGCGCGGCGGCGGTCCGGCGGGCGAGCTGCGCCACCTCCGCCGCCTTGTCGCGGCTGTTGCGGGTGACCTCGGCCACCGCGTCGGCGACGCGCAGCCATTCGGCCCGCAGTTCGAAGACGTTGCCGGCGTCGACTCCCAACGCCATGAGCTGGCGCGCCGCCTCGGCCCGGCGGGCGCTGGCGGCGTCGATGGGCAGGCGGTCGAGCAGCGCGCCCAGGCGCCCGGCCGTCGCCCGGAAGTCCTTCTGGCGTTCGGCGATGCGCGAGGCGTGCGTCAGTCCGGCGGCGGCGAACAGCTGGTCGGCCATGGCGCGGCCCAGGTCCTCCAGCCCGTCGCGCAGGCGCAGCAGGTCGGCGCCCTGCGGCGTCGCCGCACCGTCGCGCAGCGCGCGCAACGCCTGCTCGGTCAGGGTGGAGAGCACGCCGCGGAAGGCGGCGTGGCGCTCCGGCACGCGCTCCAGCGCGGTGCGCAGCTCGCCCTCGATGGCGATGCGCCGCTCCACCACGTGGTTGAGGTCCTCCAGGTTGGAATCCATGCCGTTGACCAGCCGGCGCAGCCCGTCCACCGCGCCCCGGTCCAGGCCCCCGCGGCCCAGTTCGTCGAGCAGGATGATCACCTGCTGGGTCTGCTGGCGCAGTCCGATGTAGCCGTTCTGCCGGCGCAGCCCGGTGGGCGCGGCCTCCAGGTAGGGCATGGCGGCGGCCAGCCGGCTCGCCGCCTCCGCCAGCCCCAGCACGCCCACGGCGTTGTCGACGTCGCGGTCGGCGCGCAGGCGCAGGTGGTCGAGCGCGCCGCCGGTGGCCAGCGACATCGCGCCGGCCACCACCAGCCCGGCCAGCGCGGAGGAACCCAGCAGCACCGCCAGCCGGCCGCGCCGGCCGAATCGCGGCGTCGCCGTCCCGCCGGGGCCGGCGTCGTCGTTGGGTTCCCGGGTGCTGAGGGTCATCGGCGCGGCGCCCGTCGCAGGGAAGCGGTGGGGATTCCTGTATACTGGCACGCGACGCTTTTCCAGCCGGACGGAGGGCCGGACGGAGGGCGCCTCAACCGCTCACTTGGTCGGGGGCGAAGGTCGGGTCCTCCTGGCGGTGCAGCCGGCCGCAGGCCATGAGCGCCACGCGCAGCGTCAGCGCCTTGCGCCGCGCGGCCGCCAGCCGCTCCACCGGCGCCTCGCGCAGGACGGCGGCCCCGAAGGGGTCGGCCACCATCAGGCCGCAGTCCTCAGGGATCAGCGCGGTCGGGAAGCTTTCGTCCACGGCGAAGTAGAAGGCGTCGCACCATTCCCGGTACTCCGGCCATTTCTGGTCGGAGCGGAAGTCGGCGATGCAGCTCTTCACCTCGACGATCAGCACGGTGCCGGCGTCGTCCATGGCCAGCACGTCGGCGCGCCGGCCGCTGGCCAGCCGGACCTCGGTCACGCTGGTGAAGCCGCGCTGCGCCAGCGCCCGGCGCACGCCGCGGGTTATGGCGGCGGCGCCGGCCGGGTCGGGGCCGGCGCCATCCTGCGGATCAGGGTCCTGAAAGGTCGGGTTGGAAGCGTCCATGGCGCCCACCATGGCGCGTGCCGCGCCCCGGCGCCAGCGGGGAATGGGGGCGGCGGCGCCCGTGCCGGCCGCCGTCATATCCGGAAGGGGAGGGGCGGCGCGCCGGCGGTGTTCTTTGCGAATATTGCGCGGAGATTTTGCGGTCGTTTCAAAGTGGCGGGGACATCGCCTTGTGGCGGCGGCACGAATGCTTGCCGAATTTTTCGGTGCCGGCCGATGCGTCGCCGGCCCCGGTTCGGTCGAAGGCATGGCTTGACGGTGCCGGCGTTTTCGTCCGAATTGTGGGGTCGGAACGCTTTCCGTCCAACCGCTTGGACGGACCTGCGGGGGAGTGCGGGCGGATGCCCATGGACGGTCGACAGACGCCGCGAACGATCACTGGAGGCACCATGGGCGACGGCGCCGCCGGCCTGTTGCTCGTCTTCGATCCCGCGTTGCGGCTCGTGTCCTGGAGCGGTGCGGCGGCGGTGCCGGAGCTGGCCGATGCGCTGCGCCCCGGCGCGGCACTGGCCTTCATCGAGGCGAAGGCCGCCGGCCTGCCGTTCACCGACCACCGGCTGGAGGGCGGCGGCCTGGTCCGCGTGCTGGGCGCGCGGCCGCCGGGCGGCCTGTCGGCCGACCGGGGCAGCCGGTTGTTCGCCGCCGCCAGCCACGACCTACGCCAGCCGCTGGCCGCCCTGTCGCTGCTGGTGGGCGCGCTGGACGGCCGGGTCGTCGACCCCGCGGCGCGCGACGTGCTGAAGGCGATGACCGCCGCCGTGCAGTCGATGAAGACCATGGTCGACGGCCATTTCGACCTGTCGCGGCTGGAGGCCGGGCTGATCGAGCCGGACATCGGCCCGCACGCGGTCAACGGCATCCTCACGCGCCTCGCGCTGGACTTCGCGCCGCGCTTCGAAAGCCGGCGGCTGCGCTTCTCGGTGCTGCCCTGCTCGGCGATGATCGACACCGACATCACGCTTTTGGAGCGCATTCTGCACGCGCTGCTGTCCAACGCGCTGCGCCACACCGACCGCGGGCGGGTGCTGCTCGGCTGCCGGCGGCGCGGCGGCGAGCTGTGGATCGGCGTGTGGGACACCGGCCGCGGTCTGCCGCCCGACCAGCTCCGCGTCCTGCGCGACGAACTGGCCCGTCCGCCCGTGGGCGACCGCACCAGCCACGTGCTAGGCCTGGGGCTGGCGCTGGCCAGCGGGCTGGCGCAGCGGCTCGGCCACCGGCTGTGGGTGGAGGCGGTGCCCGGCCGCGGCACCATGTTTGCCGTGTGCGTCCGCCGCGCGCCGGAGGCGGAGGACGAGCGCCCCGCCGCCATCCCGGAGAACCCGGCGCCGGCCGCCGACGTCAGCCGCGCCCGCGTGCTGGTGATCGAGGACGACCGGCTGGTGCTCGACGCGCTGGGGGTCCTGCTGGGCGAGTGGGGATGCGCCGTGGCCGGTGCCGAGTCCTACGACGCGGCCATGGACCGGCTGGGCCCGGCGCCGCAGCCGCCCGACCTCATCATCAGCGACTTGCGGCTGAAGGGGGCGGCCAACGGCATCGTCGCCATCCGCCAGATCGCCAAGGCCTTCGGCGCCGACATCCCCGGCCTGATCCTGACCGGCGACACCGACGCCCGCCGCCTGCGCGAGGCGCGCCTGTCGGGCTATCCCCTTCTGCACAAGCCGGTGGCGCCGCTGGCCCTGCGCACGGCGCTCGCCAACCTCCTCGGGCGCGACCGCCTGATCCCGTGAGCGCATGAAGATCGAGTAACTTTCCCGACGGGCCGGCAAACTTTTCTTTCTGTTGCGCCGCAAAATATGTTTCGGCGTTGAAATCGGTTCCAATTAAGAGACCGTTAAAAGCATTTGTTTCAAGTCGGCAGCGTATGGATCGTAAACAGTCTTTTTGACTTTCGGTCTATGGTCGGGGTTTTGCCTTTTCGTTGTCTTTTGCGTTTTGCTATGATTGCTTTTTTCGGCGGTGCAGAGGGGCGCCGCCGCATGGTGCGGGGAAGCATGGCTTTCGGAGTGGCGCGGCGACGAGCTCGATCCGTGGTGATTCCGATGCTGGCGGCGGCGGGCGTTGCGCTGTCGGCAAGCCTGTTCCTGTACCTGCGCGACGGGGTGCGCGCCGACGCCCGCGAGGCGCTGGAGCGTCGCGCCGCGGAGTATCACCGCGAGCTGCGGGAATGGCGCGACGGGCAGACGGTGATGCTGCACGCGCTGCGCAATCTGGTCTCGGCCCCGGACGGGCCGACGCGCGACGCCTTCGCGGCGGCGCTGGAGCCTCTGCGCCCGCACTTCCCGGCGGTGCTGGCCGCCGGCTGGCTGCGCCGCGTCCCGGCGGCGGCCGGCGATGCCTACCGGATCGAGTACCTGGAGGCGGCCGCCGGCAGCGCGGCGCTGTCGGGCGCCGACGCCACCGCCCTGCCGGGCTGGCGCGAGGCGCTGGACCGCGCCTGCGCCACCGGGCGCGCCGCCGCCACCGGCCGGGTGCGGCTGGGCGGGCCGGCGGAGCCCGAGGGGGTCGTGCTCGCGCTGCCCGTGCATCCGGCGGGGGCGGAGGCGGTTTGCCCGCGGCTGGCCGGCCACGTGGTCGTGGCGCTGACCGTCGACCGGCTGCTCGACCACAGTTTCTCCGGCCTGCAGGCGGTGCGCGGTGACCTCTATCTCGTCGATGCCGACGCGCCGCCGGGCGGGCGGCTGCTCGGCACCCATCGCCGGGACCCCGGGTCGGACCCGCCGGCGCCGCCGCCGTCCGAACAGGCGCTGGACGCCGCGCCCGATGCCGTCGTCCATACGCTGGAGGTCGGCGGGCGCAATTGGCGGATGGTCCTGGTCCCGCCGCCGCCCGCGCTGTTCATGGCCGGCGACACGGCGGCGTGGATCGCGCTGGTGCTGGGTCAGGTGATCACCGTGCTGATGACCGGCTACCTGCACCGCGAGGAGCGGGCGAAGGCCATGCTGCAGACCGAGGCGCGCGCCCGCGCCGCCATGGCCCGCATGCTGCGCGAGAGCGAGGAGCGGTTCCGGCTGGCGCTGCGCCACTCGCGCGTCGCCGTGTTCAGCCAGGACCGCGAGCTGCGCTTCATCTGGATGTACAATCCCCAGGTGCCGATCCCGGCCGAGCGCTTCATCGGCCGCACCCACGCCGAGATCTACGCGCCCGCCGACGCGACCGCGCTCGACACCCTGAAGCGCCGCGTGCTGGAGACCGGGCGCGGCACCCGCCAGGAGGTGCGGCTGACCGTCGGCGGGCGCATCGTGGTCGACGACCTCGTGGTCGAGCCGCTGCGCGACGACGGCGGCGACATCGTCGGCGTCATCTGCGCCGCCATCGACATCACCGAGAGCACGCAGATCAAGGAGGCGCTGGCCGAGGCGCACGCGGAGGCCGAGCGCGCCAACCAGGCGAAGACCCGCTTCCTGGCCGCCGCCAGCCACGACCTGCGCCAGCCCTTCCAGGCCATGAGCCTGTTCCACCATATCCTGGTCTCCCGCCTGCAGGAGCCCAAGCAACTGGAGGTCGCCCGCAAGCTGGGCGAGGCGCTGACCGCCGGCAACGCGCTGCTCAACGCGCTGCTCGACGCCTCGGCGCTGGAGGCCGGCAACGTCAAGCCGCGCATCGCCGAGTTCCCCTTCCAGGAGGTGGCGGAGCGCCTGTCCACCGAGATCGCCGACCAGGCCGCCGGCCACGGGCTGGAGTTCCGCATGGTGGCGACCAGCGCCCTGGTGCGCAGCGACCCCGTGCTGCTGGAGCGCATCCTGCGCAACCTGCTGGTCAACGCGCTGCGCTACACGCAGACCGGGCGGATCCTGCTGGGCTGCCGGCGCCGCGGCGACCGGCTGAGCGTCGAGGTGTGGGACACCGGCCCGGGCATCGCTGAGGACCAGCTGGTGCGCATCTTCGACGAGTTCTACCGCTGCGGGACCGAGCAGCAGGACGGCGCGCGCGGTCTCGGCCTCGGCCTGTCGACGGTGCGCCGCATGGCGCAGATGCTCGACCACCCCGTCAGCGTGCGTTCGCGCGTCGGGTGCGGCACGGTCTTCGCGGTGGCGATCCCCATCATCGGCAACGCCCGCGGCGGCGACGGCTGCCTGCCGGCTGCCGCCTCGGCCTGAGAGGCTCCGGCACCGGCCGGGCAGGGGCGCGGCGACCTGTCGCAGCCCGAACGCGCGCCATCCCGTAGCAAGCCGTTGATGTTGCGGTGCAAAATGGGGCTGCCGGCGGATTGCCGCCGCGCTGTCCGAACGCCGCGTCCGGCAAATCCCCGCGCAAGGATTGCCGGTTCTTTGGGCGATCTTTTGGAGTATGGAAACATTTAACGGATCGTAAATACTGGGCTGTAATGGTCAAGCTTTCCGGCCGCGACTTGACTTTCCGCATAGTTCTCCAGTAAAAGACGCTTTGCCGGGTGGGGCGGTCCGCTGGCTTCTGCGGCGGTTCTGCTTTCGGTCGGCGGGGTTTCAGCGTCTGTCGGGCGGCTCGCCTGCGCTGCGGCGCACCACGGCGCGCCGTGCCGTAACCAAGCCGTCATGGTGCCGTCACGCTGTTGAGGTAAGAACCCGCCCACCGCGCGCCCCGTCGGGCCGCGCGGGGCCAACCAAGAAGGGGCTGCGGCGCCGCCGCCGCGCCGACAGCCCGAAGGATCCGGCCAAGCCTGGACCGATCCGCATCCGTATGGAGCAAGGAACAATGGACACCGCCTCCGCTTCCACCGCCGCCCCGGTGACGATGATCGAGAACGTCACCTTCGACGAGATCCGCATCGGGCAGTCGGCCAGCCTGTCGCGGCGGCTGACCATGCACGACATCCAGCTCTTCGCCATGGTGTCGGGCGACATCAACCCGGCGCACCTGGACACCGAATACGCCTCGTCCTCGCGCTTCCACAAGGTGATTGGCCACGGCATGTGGTCGGGCTCGCTGATCTCGGCGGTGCTGGGCACGCTGCTGCCGGGGCCGGGCACCATCTACCTGGGCCAGGACCTGCGCTTCAAGCGCCCGGTGGGTCTGGGCGACATCATCACCGCCACGGTGACCGCCAAGGAAAAGCGCGACAAGAACGTCGTCGTGTTCGAATGCGTGTGCGTGAACCAGGACGGCCAGCCGGTCGTCACCGGCAGCGCCGAGGTGATCGCGCCGACCGAGAAGGTCAATCGCCCCGCGCATGAGCTGCCGCAGGTGCAGATGATCCACCACGACGGCCACGAGCTGATGCTCAAGCGCTGCGAGGAGCTGCCGCCGGTGCCGACCGCCGTGGTCCACCCGTGCGACGAAAGCTCGCTCAAGGGTGCCGTGGAGGCGGCCGAGGCCGGGCTGATCGATCCCGTGCTGATCGGGCCGGAGGCGAAGATCCGCGCGCTGGGCATGGGCTTCGGGCTCAATCTGGCGGGTTACCGCATCATCGACGTGCCGCACAGCAACGCCGCCGCCGAGACCGGCGTGAGGCTGGCCCGCTCCGGCGAGGTCGAGGCGGTGATGAAGGGCTCGCTGCACACGGACGAGCTGATGGCCGAGGTGGTCCGCAAGGACACCGGCCTGCGCACCGGCCGGCGGTTGAGCCACGTCTTCGTCATGAACGTGCCCACCTACCCGCGCACGCTGCTGATCACCGACGCGGCCATCAACATCTACCCGACGCTGGAGGACAAGGTCTCCATCGTGCAGAACGCCATCGACCTCGCCAAGGTGCTGGGCGTGGACAAGCCGCGCGTGGCGATCCTGTCGGCGGTCGAGACGGTGAACCCCAAGATCGCCTCCACCCTGGAGGCGGCGGCGCTGTGCAAGATGGCCGACCGCGGGCAGATCAAGGGCGGCGTCCTGGACGGCCCGCTGGCCTTCGACAACGCCATCAGCGAGGAGGCGGCGCGCACCAAGGGCATCGTCTCCGACGTCGCCGGCCGCGCCGACATCCTGCTGGTCCCGGACCTGGAGGCCGGCAACATGCTGGCCAAGCAGCTGTCCTTCCTGGCCAACGCGGACGCCGCCGGCATCGTCCTGGGGGCGCGCGTGCCGATCATCCTGACCAGCCGCGCCGACAACATCCGCACCCGCCTCGCCTCGTGCGCCGTCGCGGTGCTGATGGCGGCGGCGCGCCGCAAGGCCGCCCTGGCCGCGGCCGAGTGAGGAGCACAGCCTTGACGACGCAATCCCAAGGCAACGCCGTCCTGGTGGTGAACGCCGGGTCGAGCAGCCTGAAGTTCTCCGTCTTCCGCGAGGCCGGGGCCGAACTGGCGGTGGCGATCAACGGCCAGATCTCCGGCATCGGCACCGAGCCGAAGTTCGAGGCCAAGGACACCGCCAAGCGCCCCCTGGCCGACAAGGCCTGGGGGCCGGGCGAGCCGTCCGACCGCACGGCGCTGCTGCGCTACCTGCTGGACTGGGTGGAGGATCACCTGGACGGGGCCAAGCTGCTGGCCGCCGGGCACCGCGTGGTGCACGGCGGGGCGCGGTACTCGCACCCCGTGCTGCTGACGCCCGCGGTGATCGAGGAGCTGAACGGCCTCGTGCCGCTCGCACCCCTGCACCAGCCGCACAACCTCGCCGCCATCCGCGCGCTGGGGGAGGCGCATCCGGAGCTGCCGCAGGTGGCCTGCTTCGACACCGCCTTCCACCGCGGCCAGCCCTGGCAGTCGCAGACCTTCGCGCTGCCCCGCGCGATGACGGAGGAGGGCATCCGCCGCTACGGCTTCCACGGCCTGTCCTACGAGTACATCGCCCGGCGCCTGCCGGAGATGGCGCCGGAGCTGGCGCAGGCGCACGTCGTCGTCTGCCACCTCGGCAGCGGGTCCAGCATGTGCGCCATCCGCGCCGGCAAGAGCGTGGACAGCACCATGGGCTTCACCGCGGTGGACGGCCTGCCCATGGGCACGCGCACCGGCCGCCTGGACCCCGGCGTGCTGATCTACCTCATGCGCGCCAAGGGCATGGGGGCGGACGATCTGGAGAAGCTGCTGTACAACAAGTCCGGCCTGCTGGGCGTGTCCGGCGTCTCCAACGACATGCGCGTGCTGCTGGAGTCCGCCGACCCCCACGCGGCGGAGGCGGTGGAGCTGTTCTGCCACGCCGTGGCGAAGGAGACCGGCTCGCTGGCCTCCTCCATGGGTGGGCTGGACGCCATCGTCTTCACCGCCGGCATCGGCGAACGCTCGGCCCCCGTACGCGCCCGCGTGGCGGAAAAGCTGGCGTGGCTGGGCGTGAAGCTGGACGAGGCGGCCAACGCCGCCAACGGCCCGAAGATCAGCGCCGCCGACAGCCGCATCCCCGTCTGGGTCATCCCCACCGACGAGGAGCGCATGATCGCCCAGCACACCATGGAAGTGGTGGACGACGCCGGGCTGCGCTGACGCGCCCGCACCAAAAGGAAAAGGCACCAAAAGGAAAAGGCCCCTTCCGCATCGGCGGGAGGGGCCTTTTTCTTTGGATCCGGGTGCTGGATACGGGCGCCTACAGCCCCTTCCAGCGCTTCAGATATTCGAGCAGCTTGCGCTCGTAGAAAGGCTGGGGCTGCTGGTAGCGGGCGACGAGGCCCACCTGCTCGTCCATCTTCACCACGATGCCGCGGCAGACGAATTCCACCGCGTCGCCGTCCAGATCGAAGCTGATCTTGAAGTCGAACTGCTGCTTGGCGATTAGGTCGCCGTCATAGGGGCGGATGCGGAAGGAGCCGACCGCGAATTCCTCCGGGGTGTAATCGTGCCGGTCGATGATGATGCGCGGCGGCTGCGACGGCCGCTCCTTGGCCACCGTGGCCGCGGCTGCGCCCTTGCTCTTACCGCTCAGTTTCGACAGCCACGACATGAGGATTTCGTGTCCCGTACGCTCGGCCCGAGGCCATTAACCGAAAACATCCAGGCTGAAAGTTTTCGGCGGATTGCGTTGATTAATAGTTAACGAGCGTGAAATCGCTCAAAACTGCACGCTTACGCCGTGCCAATCCGGAGCTTGCCGGACGCCGCCGGGCGCATTTGTCGCATGTTGCACCCGCATGGCAACCATACCGATCTTTCCTTTCCAGAGTTCTCGTTCGGCTCTTGAAAAGGAGATACGCTTCTCCGGACAGACAAGCCTTGGATCCGCAAAGCAGTTCTTCTTTGGTTTTTGCATCTGCAAAAAGTCATTGTGCAACCGCAAAAACCTGTCTGCTCTTTTGTCTTGCGAAGCTCTGCGAAGCCACGGAAATCCAGGCAAACGGAAGGAGCGCAGCCATGATGCACCGCAATGTCGGGGATCTGCTCAGCAACCGCCGCATCGTCAATCTGCCGCCCAACGCCACGGTGCGGGAGGCCGCGTGCCAGATGAAGGCGTCGCACGTCGCCTCCGTCGTCGTCACCGACCGTGGCGACGACCGCCTGGAAGGCATCTTCACCGAACGCGACCTGACCGAACGCGTCGTCGCTTCCGGCCTTGATCCCGACCACACGCCGCTGTCGGCGGTGATGACGCCGTGCCCGGTTACCGTGGACCTCGACACCAGCGTGCGCGACGCGCTGCGCCGCATGTTCTGCAACGGCCTGCGCCACCTGCCGATCATGCAGGCCGGCAAGGTGGTGGGCGTGGTCTCCATGCGCGACTTCATGGGCGAGGAACTGGCCGGCCTCGACCGCGAGAAGGAACTGATGGAGAGCCTGACCGAGGTGATCTGACGGCAGGGGGAGGGGGGCGCGCCCGGCGGCCCCCTGGTGCTTGCTTACCGCCTGCTTGCTTACCGCCCGTACGTCGCGCCGCGGCGCAGCGCCTCGGCCTCGTCGTTGGTGACGATGCGCGTGCCGATCGGCCACAACGCCAGCCCAGCCAGCTTCAGGTGCGCCCAGGCGAAGGGCAGGCCGATGATGGTGATCGCCAGGCCGACGGCGGTGATCAGGTGGCCCAGCGCCAGCCACCAGCCGGCGAAGACGAACCACAGGATGTTGCCGACGGCGCCCAGGGCACCCGTGCCCATGTCCTCCCGCCCGCCATAGGCGTCGCGGCGCACCGCGGTCTGGCCGAAGGGCAGCAGCGTGTACCAGGCGATGGTGAGCGCCGAGCGCGCCCACGGAATGCCGATGATGGTGAGGACCATCACCGCCGCGGCGATCAGCCAGCCGGCGGCCATCCAGATGCCTCCCGTCACCACCCAGAGAATGTTCAGGATCAGGCTCAGCAACGGCATCGCGGGGTCTCCTTTCGGCATCCCCATATGGGGAGGCCCGCCCGGCCGTACCAGAACCCCCCGATGATCGTTCCTTTGAGGAGGGGCGGCCGGGCGGCGCCTTGAAGCCGCCGCCCGGTCCCATACATCAGAACTTGGGCCATTCGGGCGTCCCGCCCTGGGCTCAAGGAGACCGCATGAACGAAGAGCACGCCCCGGACGTGTCCTCCGCCGGCCCGCCGGTGGAAACCCAGGCCGAAACGCTGCCCGTCGTGAACGCCATCATCGCCACGGCGGCCTCGGCCGCGCTGAAGCGCGGCACGGGGCAGGACGTCGGGCTCGGCGTCATCGCCGCCCTGCGCCGGCTGCGCGCGACGGCGCAGGAGGAGGCCGGGCTGGCCGTCGTCGTAGCCATCGACACGGTGATCCGCTCCCGCCTCCTGGCCGAGAACCTCACGCGCCTGCGCGCCAGCGGCGCCCCGCCCGCCGCCATCGTCATTCCCACCCCGGGCCGGGGCGCCAACGCCGCCGCCGCCATCTTCGAGAGCGCGGCCGATTCCTGCCTGGCCGTCAACGCGCACGCGCCGGACAACGGGCCGCTGGAACTGGCCGTCTATGCGCTGACCGGCCAGTTGGTGCAGCAGTTCGGCGGCACCCCGGCGTGGCCGGCGCTGAAGGACGAGCTGGACCGCCCCTTGGGCGGTCACATCCCGGTGCCCACGTCGGTCCTGCCCATCGAGGGCGCCCCGGTGCATTGATCATGGCCGGCCGTGATCGCGGGAAGGATTTTTTGAGACACGGATGAACACGGATTTTGCACGGATGGACACGGATGAAGAATAGATCTCCATGATCTTCATCTGTGTCTATCTGTGTTCATCTGTGTCAAAAATCCGATTCTCGCACAGCGTGGCGCCAGCGGGAGGCTGTGCCTTCAGACCCGGATGGACACAGAATAGACGCAGATGAACGGGATTGAAATCAATCCGTGTTCATCCGTGGCCGGCCTCGCCGGCATCCGTGTTCATCCGTGTCTCCCGCTTCTTTTCTCAAGCTGCGGCCTCCCGCCCTTCTCCCAGGGGCGTCAGGCCGCGGGTGATGTCGCGGAAGACCGGCAGGAAGCGGGTGCGGGCGTCGTCGTCCAGCACGAACTTGACGTGCAGCCGGTCCTCCCCGGCGCCGACCACGGTGAAGGGCAACTCCGCCCCGCCGCGCTCCAGCCGAAGCCGGCCGAACGCGCCCGGCTCGGCCGCGGGCGCGCCGGTAACGATGGCGCCGCCCTCCGACAGGTTCGTCACGCCGCCCGTCCGGCTTTCGCCCCCGATGGTCACCGCGCAGCGTTCGTCCACGCGGAAGCGCGGCTTGCGGCGGCGGTCCACCTCGGGGCTGGCGGTGCGGATGGTGCGCACCATGACGCGCTGCAGCGCCTGGACGCCGGCCACCACCTCGCCGGCCGCGTCGCGCACGGTGTCGGCTTGGGCGCCGGTGGACAGCGCCTCCTGCGCCACCTCGTCGATGTGGGCGGACACCTCG
>NZ_DASPMG010000307.1:0-12162 GCF_035627195.1 Azospirillum sp. | reverse complement strand
CGTGCCGGTGAGCGCCCGGCCGTCGGCGCTGAGCGCCCCGCGCGCCACGGCGGTGGAGTTCCGGCCGTCCTCGCCCGGTTCGGCGTAGCTGAGGTAGACGAGGCGGTTGCGCGCGAAATCCGGGTCCAGCGCCACGTCGAGCAGGCCGCCCTGGCCGCGCGCGTCGACCCGGGGCACGCCCTGCAGCGGCTCGGACTTGGTGCCGTCGGAGCTGACGAGGCGCAGAGTGCCCTTCTTCTCGGTCACCAGCATGCGCCCGTCGGGCAGGAAGGCGAGGCCCCAGGGGCGCTCCAGCCCGCCGGCGACGGTGGTCACCCGGACGGTGGCCTTCTCGGTCTGGAAGACGCGGCCGTCGGGACCGGCGCCGGTGCCGGGACCGGCTGCGCCGCCGCCGGCGCAGGCCGTGGCGGCGGTGGCCATCATGGCCAGTTGGATCCAGGCTGCGGAACGGGCGGCAAGACGGACGGCGTGCATGCGCTCGGCTCTCCCTTCGACGGCGACAGCAGGAAGATGCCTTCCCGGCGCCATCGTTCAAGGTCGCCCGTATGGAGGGGGCGGGCACTTGGCTCTGCCCGCAAGGAGGCCATTCGAAAACGAATGGGGACACAGATGAACACAGATGGACTCAGATGAAGAATGACCGGCGTGACTGGCCGTCCATCCGCGTTCATCTGTGTCGATCTGTGTTCATCTGTGTCAAAAAACCCTCCCCAATTCGTCTTCTGAATGGGGAGGGGATGGGATTACGCCGCGCGGACGTGGGCGATGAAGTTGGAGACCTGCTGGCGCAGCATGTCGAACTGGTCGGACACCTTGCGGCTGGTGGTCACCAGATCCTTCGCCATCTTGCTGGCGTCCACCACCTCGCCGGTCACCATGTCGATGTTGGTGGCCACCGCCTGGGTGCCGGAGGCGGCGTGGTTGGCGGCGCGGGAGATTTCGCGCGTGGTGATGTTCTGCTCCTCCACGGCGGCGGCAATGCCGGTGGCGATCTCGCGCGCCCCGTCGGCCACCTTGGAGATGTACTTGATCTCGTCCACCGCGCGCTGGGTGGCCTGCTGCACGCCGTTGATCTGCTGGGTGATCTCCTCGGTCGCCTGGGCGGTCTGGCTGGCCAGCGCCTTCACCTCGCTGGCGACCACCGCGAAGCCGCGGCCGGCGTCGCCGGCGCGCGCCGCCTCGATGGTGGCGTTCAGCGCCAGGAGGTTGGTCTTGCTGGCGATGTCGTTGATCAGCTTGACGATGTCGCCGATGCGCAGGGCCTGGCTGGCCAGCGCCTCGATGGTGTGGCTGGTCTGGTCGGCCGCCTCGGCGGTGTTGCGCGCCCCTTCCACCGACTGGTTGATGCGCAGCGAGATTTCCGAGGTGGTGGCCGACAGCTCCTCGGTCGCCGACGCGATGCTGCCGACGTTCTCCATGGTGTGGGACGTGGCGCTGGCGATCTCCACCGCACCCCGCTCGGCCTCGGCGATGCGGCCGGCCATGGTGTGGGCGAAGTCGCCCATCTCGCCCGCCGCCATCAGCGCCTGTTCGACCAGCGTCGAGACGTTGGACTCGAAATCGGCGGCCAGTTCGGCGATCAGCTTCTTGCGGTTGGCCTCGGACTCGGCCTTCATCCGCTGCTGCTCCTCGTTCAGCAGGGTGACCTTGGAGGTGCTGTCGCGGAACACCTCGACCGCGCGGGCGATGGTGCCGATCTCGTCCACGCGCTTCAGGCAGGACAGGCGGATGTCCAGCCTGCCGTCGGAGATCATCTGCATGGCCGCGGAAATCTCGCGCGTCGGCGCGATGATGACGCGGCGGATCAGCAGGAACAGCGCGATCACCAGCACGACGACGACGCCGAGGGAGATGGCGACGGACGCCTGCGTGTCGACCGCGATCTGGTCCACCACCACCTTGCGGCTCCACGCCACGGCCAGGGAGCCGACGCGCTCGCGCTGGGCGCCGATGGTGACGCTGCTCACCACGAGGGTCTGCAGGGGCGTGGCCTGGACGACGCTGCTGGTGTCGGTGCGGTTGCGGTTGGCCTCGACCAGCTGGGCCAGCGGCTTCTCGTCGATGCCCGCGCGGGTGTAGCTGTCCAGCAGCTTGCCGGCCTTGTCGTACACCAGGATGGCGTCGAGCCCGGTCTCCGGATCCTGGATGATCTTGGAATAGGAGCCCTTGATCGCTTCGAGGCGGGCGTAGCGCACGGCGGCCGACATGTTGTCGGCCAGCAGCTCGGTGCCCTGGGTGAAGCCGTGATCGAAGACCCGCAGCGCCAGATCGCGCGCCTTCATCGTCTGGTACGTGACCAGGCTGCCAAGCCCGAGGGCGAGCAGCACAACCACGGACAGGATGATCTTCTGGCTGATGCTGCGCATCACGGGCAGACCCCTCGGGGCCGTCCCCGCCATACCGTCGATCGACATCAGAGTATTCCCCCAGGACAGAACGTCACAACCATCGCCGGAAACCAAGGCCGTCGGCTGGACGAGGATAGACAAACAAGTTCGACAGCGCCACCTGCCCAAAACAATGCGACGCGTTGGCGCATCGCTAAGTTAGCTTTCTAATTACAGAAACGGATTGATGTGTCTCATTTTTCAGTGAAATCGCAATGAGCAGGCCGGAGCAAAAGAATATCCGGGTATGCGATGGGCGCCTGTTCTTCCGCGGCTCCGCGGGGTGCCGGCGCCGGACGGGGGTCCGGGCCGGCGGCCCCACGGGCGGTGCGGATCAGTTCATGCCGTAGAGGGCGACCAGCTTGTCGATGGTGCCGTCCTGCTCCAGAACCTGGATGGCGCCCTGCCAGTCGGCCGGGTTCAGGTTCGAGCCCTTGTTGGCGGCCAGATAGGAGGCGGAGCGCTCCTGGATCTCGCCGAAGACCAGCGCGCCGGAGCCGCCGACGGCCTTCCAGTCGGCCTTGGCGAAGGCGTCGGGCTGGTACACGGCGTCGATCTTGGCATCCTTGAGCGCCTGCATCAGGTCGCGCGAGGAGGGGAACTCCTGGATGTTGGTCAGGCCCTTGTCCTTCAGGTAGGCCAGCGACGCGCTGTTGACGGTGGTGCCCACGGCCTTCAGCGCCTTGGCCTGATCGATGGTGTTGACCGGCGCGCTGCCCGGCCGGGCGCCGAAGGAGCGGTTCAGGTCGAAGGTCTTGGTCAGCCACAGGTACTTGTCTTCGCGCGCGGCGGTGCGCGTCATCGGCAGGATGAGGACGTTCGCGGTGCTGTCGGCGAGCTGCACCGCCGCGTTCCAGGCCATGAACTCGATCGGCTTGTCGATCTTCTGGAGCTTCATCATCTCGAGGACGATGTCGTGGACGAGGCCCTTCTTGTCCGGCGACGTGCTGTCGGTCAGCGGCGCGAAGTCGGCGGTGACCACGCGGGCCACCTGGGCCGAGGCGGTCCCGGCGCCCAGAAGGCCGGCGACCAGCGCGCCGGCGGCGGCGATGCGCGCGGCGGCGCCCATGGTGGATGCCACACGCCCCAGTTTCGAGATCATAAACATGCTGCTCACCTTCCGTGAGATGGTTCCACTTAAAGCAGTACGACCTGTGGTTTGCCTTCTAACCAATACGCAATGTGCGACTGGCGCGCAACACACATTAAAAAACGAGCATTTTCGTTAAAGTTCCGTGACGTATCGGGCGCGGCATTACGACGCATGCGCACAAAGGCGCCGAGGATAAACAACCGATGCGTGAGTCGGCCGCGCGCCACGGCCGGCAGCCGCCGGTCCGGTCTTCCCCTGTGCGATATCCCGGACGGAGCGTAACCGCCGGCCCTGGATGAGTGACTTTGATACTACGAATGAGTTAATTCATTCTGTAGATGCCGGTCGATATGGGGGTATGATGCCCTCGGTGGATCCGCATATTCCCGTATGTTACGCCGTTATCGAGCCGGAAGCCGGCGGTGGTGAGATGAATAAAGCCGACAAAAACACCGTCCTGCCGGACGCCGCGCACCCGTCGCCGCTCCAGCGCGCGGTCATCCGCCTGATCCAGGCGCTGCTGCTGGGGCTGACGGCGCTGCAATTCGCCGCACTGCTGGTGCCGGCGTGGAAGGGGCCGCTGGGCGACGTGGCGGCGGTGCTGCTGGCGCTCTTCATCGTGCCGGCGTTCCTGCGCGCGCGGCGGACGACGCGGATCCTGTTCTGTTTTCTGGCCACGGCGGTGGCCGGCGTGACGCTGAGCGTCGGCGACCTGCGGCCGATCTGGCTGGGTTTGCACAACGCCATGCTGCTGGGCGCCTTCCTGTGCGTGCTGCAGCTGCTGCGCACCATCGCGCACGCCGGGCCGGCCATCCGCGAGGTGCGCACCCGCCTGGGACAATTGGACGCGCGGCACGTGCCGGGCGGATTCGCCGTGGGCGCCTTCGGGCTGGGCAGCTTCCTGTCGTTCGGCGCGCACGCCGTGCTGGCGCCGCTGCTGATGCCGGAGGCCGGCGAGGGAGCCCGCCGGGCCGCCGCGCTGGGGTCGATCCGCGGCATCAGCTTCGCCGCCTTCTGGTCGCCGTTCTTCGTCGGCGTCGCCTTCGTCACGCACCAGATGCACGACGTGCCGGCGGGGTCGGTGATCCTTCTGGGGCTGTTCTGCGCGACGCTGGCGCTGCTGTGCGATCTCGCCAGCACCGGCACCGGGCCGCGCAGCCTGGGGCGCATCATCCACGGTCTGGCGCCGCTGGCGCCCATATCGGCGATGATCGCCGCCGTGTTCATCGCCATCATGGAGCTGACGGGCATGAGCGCCATCGGCGCCGTGGTGGTCGGCGTGCCGCTGCTGAGCGCGGTGATGCTGGTGGTGAGCGGGCGGGAGCAGGCGCCGCGCATCCTGAAGACCAGCCTCGCCGGCATCGTCTACGGCAGCGACGAGCTGCTGCTGGTGGCGGCGGCCAACGTCTTCGCCGCGGTGCTGGCCGGCCTGCCGGGCTTCGCGCCGACGGTGGCGCCGCTGCTGGCCGGGCTGGCGCCGTTCCCGCTGCTGCTGGCGGTGCTGCTGCTGATGCTGGCGGCGGGGGCGCTGGGCTTCCACCCGGCCATCTCGGCCGCCGTGCTGCTGGGCGTCTTCGCCATCCTGCCGGACGCGGTGGACCGGCTGGCGCTGGCGGTGGCGCTGATCATCGGCTGGAGCCTGGCGGTGACCATTTCGCCGGTCGGCGTGACGGTGATGGTGGCCGGGCAGATGTTCCGCGTGCCCTATCCGAAGCTGATCTTCAGCCGCAACCTGGGCGGCGCGCTGGTGATCTGCGTGGCCGCCGCCGGTGGCCTGTCGCTGCTGGACATGGTGCTGCGGGCGGGGTGAGGGGGCCCGACGTTGGGCCAGCAGATTGGGTTGAGTTCTCACCGGCGAGCGCGCCGACCCGCAGCGGGGTGAAACTAGGACAATAGGACAAAGCCCCTCTCCCCTCGCGGGAGAGGGGTTGGGGAGAGGGGGATAGCCGCCGGCAGGCGGAACATGACTCTCTTCCGCCCTGCCGGGCGTAACCACCCTCTCCCCAACCCCTCCCCCGTCAAGGGGGAGGGGCTATGAGGAGCGCCTGTCCCTTGTTTCATTCTAGAGCCAGCGAAAACCCAACCTACGACGCACGAAAAAGCCGCCGGTCCCTTTCGGGGCCGGCGGCTTTTCGTTAAGCGCGCGCCGTGTCAGGCGGCGGCTTCGGTGCGGTCGCCGGCCAGCAGGCCGGCCAGGGCGGCGCCGACCTCGGCCGGGCCGCAGACGGTGGTGTCGACCACCGCCGTGCGCTCCGGCGCATGGGCCAGGAGGGCGGCCACCGTGCGGTCGGGGTCGTAGTTGCGGCGCTCGGCGGCGATGATGGCGAACTTGCCGCGCACGTCCTCGGCCGTCAGGATCCCGGCCGCCACGTCGGCGCGCAGCTGCGCGATGTCGTCGGCGGAGAGGATGTCCTCCGCACCCGGCAGGTCGAGGTCGCCGGTGGACGGCGCGCCGGTCGCGGTGGCGCGGTCGAAGGCGTCGCCGCGGCGCAGCAGGCGGTTGAGGCGCACGGCATCCGGCGCGGTCAGCACCAGGAAGCGGGCGTTCGGCAGGGATGCGGCGGCGTGCGTCACCTCCACCTCGCCGCGCAGCCCGTCGAACACCAGCGGCAGGGAGCGGCGGTGAGCGTCGGCGGCCATGCCGGCCAGCACGGCGGCCATGCCGCCCGGGCAGTCGCGGGTGAAGCGCTGGGTGATCTCGAACCGGCGCACGCGGTCCAGCACGGCGCCGCCGTCGTACAGCGGGATGATGACGCGGTCGGTGACGACGCGGCGGTCGGGCAGCAGGTTGTAGGCGACCCGGCGCTGGTCCAGCGCCGCCAGAGCGGTGGACTTGCCGGCACCGGTCACGCCGACCAGGACCAGCAGCTCCGTCTCGGCCAGCGGGCGCCAGCCGGCCGGCAGCGGCCGGCCGAAGCCGAGGCCGGGCGCGATGGTGGTGAAGGGTGCGGTGTCGGGGGTCTGGATGGTGGTGTTCATGGCGGCGGGGCTCACGCGGCGGCCTTGCGGTTGGCGAGGGCGGCGGCCGAGGCGATCAGGTCGTCCACGTCGCTGTTGGCGATGCGGCGGCGCGACGCGATGTCCTTCAGCTGGGCGGTGACCGCCTTCAGCGCGTCGGCGTCGAGGTCGTAGCCGAGCTGGTCGGCGCGCGCCCGCACCGCGTTCCAGCCGACCAGCTGGTGGGCGATCATCACGTTGCGCTCGCGCCCGAAATCGGCCGGGTCGAGGATCTCGTAGGTCTTCGGGTTGGCGAGGATCGCCTTGCTGTGCACGCCCGCCTTGTGGGTGAAGGCGCTGGAGCCGACGATGCACTGGCCGAAGGGGATCTCCACGCCGACCTTGCCGGCCACCATCTCGACCAGCGGCATCAGCGCCGGCAGGTCGAAGCGGGTGCGCGCCGTCTCGGCGTCCTGCGCGTAGATGGCCGCGACGAGGTCTTCCAGGCGGGTGATGCCGTTGCGCTCGCCCAGGCCCAGGACGCAGGTGTCGATGTGCGTGGCGCCGCCCAGCACCGCCATCCAGGCGTTGGCCGTGGCGCAGCCGGTGTCGTTGTGGCCGTGGAACTCGATGTCGATGTCCGGGCCCAGCAGCTGGCGCACCGTGCGCACCGTTTCCATCACCTGCAGCGGGCTGGCCGCGCCCACCGTGTCGGCGATGCCGAAGCGCGAGAACAGGCCGGTCTTGGCCAGCGGCATGTAGATGCTGAGCAGGTCGCTGAGCGAGCTGCGGAAGGCGTCCTCGCAGGAGAAGCGGACGATGGCGTCCGGCACCTCGACCTTGATGGTGGCGGCCACCTCGGTGGCGCGCTCGACGATTTCCTGCACGCCGCGGCCGTGGCTGGAGGCCCGCAGGATGGGGGAGGCGGCCATGAACAGGTTGAAGCAGGTGATGCCCGACTCGATGGCAAGGCGCACATCGTCCATGTGGCAGCGCAGGTGCGCGGCGATCCGGGCGCGCAGACCCATGCCGGCCAGCACTTCGCAGGCCTTGCGGGCGGCTTCGCTGACCGCCGGGGACGTCACTTCGATGAAATCCACACCGAAGTCGTCCAGCGCCTTGGCGATCTCGATCTTGTCGCCCAGGTCGAAGTGGCTGAGTTCGAACTGCTCACCCTCGCGCAGGGTGCTGTCAATGATGAAACAATTCTGCAAAGACATGCGCCCTGCATCCTTTCTCGGCTCGAAGGGGAAACAAGATTCCTCGTTCTGGCAGAGCGATGCCCGCCAGGTGCATTCATTCACAGTCAGGACAGTGTTCACCGTTCCGGCGAGAATTCGTCGGTCTGGCGTTCACGCCCAAAATCCAAGCCGGCTGGCCGGTGCCTCTTTATGGCTCCGGCAATTCGACTAAGATTTGCATAGTTTTTTATGGTTGTGTCCGACGGCCGACCGTTTCGCTTTTGAAGGCATCGCGTCGCCGTCGTGTGTTTGGTTTTTATGTCAGAACTGGAACAAATGCAACCCAAATGAATACGCATACATGCACATGGGATCTGCGGGCCGCGCAGGGCTGGCCGCGCAACATCCAACCCATAAAAAACCGTTAATTCGCAATTATCGGTACACCGTTGGAACAGCAAACGGCGCCGGGAGGCCCGGCGCCGTTCGCGCGGCGGTCGCTGCCGCCGGTTCCGTTACCCGATTCGCGCGTCGAGCCGCGGCCTGATTCGCGGCACGCGCGAATCAGGAATTATCGGGTCCATACAATGGCTTACCGGCCATCGGTAGGGTCGCGCGCAGGATGGTCCCGCTCTCGGATTCGGTGATGTAGAGGGTGCGGTTGCCGGGGCCGCCGAAGGCGATGTTGGTGGTGAACAGCCCCTCGCGCGAAACAATGCGGTATTTGGGCGCACCCAGGATATCGAAGCCCCAGACGCTGCCGTTGCCGGCGTGCGCCACCCACAGCCCGCCGTCCGCGTCCATGGCCAGACCGTCCGGGCCCGACAGGCCGCCGGAGATCTGGATGAACAGGCCCACCTTGGAGGTGGTGCCGTCGGCCGCCAGCGGCACGCGCCAGATGGCGTTGGCGCGGGTGACAGCGACGTAGATCGCCGTCTCGCCCTTGTTCGGCACCAGGCCGTTCGGGCTGGGCAGCGTGTCGAACAGGCAGGTCAGCCGGCCGTCCCTGGACAGGCGGTAGAGGCGGCCGGTGGGGTCGTGCAGGCCGGTCTGCCCCTGGTCGGTGAAGTAGAGGTCGCCGTCGGCGGCGAACACCAGGTCGTTGACGCCCTTGAAGCACTCGCCGTTGGTGCGCTCCATCACCGGGGTGACGGCGCCGGTGCGGGTGTCCAGCGACAGGATGCCCTTCTTGTAGTCGGCGATGAACAGCCGGCCGTCCTTGTGGAAGGCGAGGCCGTTCGGCTCCCCGTCGTATTCTGCGACCAGGGTGAAGGCGCCGTCCGGGGAGACGCGGAAGATGCGGCCGAACGGGATGTCGGTGACGTAGAGGTTGCCGTCGGCGTCGAAGGCCGGCCCTTCCAGGAAGGAGTGCAGCTCCTGCCCGCGCTTGTTGGCGTCGGACCAGGCGCTGCGGCGCCCCTGCTTGCGGAAGCTGTCGGGCAGCCGGGCGAAGACCTCGGCCTCGATGATTTCGGGCGGCGGGTAGAGACTCAAGGGGTGACCTCCACGGATTGGCGGCGGGTGAGGAAGAGGCGGCGGCCCAGGATGGCGGCGCCGGCGGCGAAGCCGATGCCGGTGGTCACGGCGCCCGGCACGTAGATCAGCGCGGCGGCCACGGCCAGCGCCAGCCGCTCGGGCCACGACAGGCGGCCGCGGAAGTGGCCGACCTGCACGGCGGCCAGCATCACCACCGCCAGCACCAGCGCCGCCAGGGCGCCGAACAGCGCCGGCAGGTGCGGCGCCGACAGGTCCTGCAGCATCAGCTCCGGCTGGTAGATCCACAGGAAGGGGAACAGGAAGGCGACGATGCACAGCCGCATGCTGTGCATGGTGATCTTGATGACCGGCTCCTGCGCGATGGCGGCGGCGGCGAAGGCGGCCAGCGCCACCGGCGGCGTGATCGCCGACATGACGGCGTAGTAGAAGACGAACATGTGCACGGTCAGCACCGGCAGGCCCAGCTGCGTCAGCGCCGGCCCGGCGGTGAACACCACCAGCAGGTAGGACGCCGCCGTCGGCAGCCCCATGCCCAGCAGGACGGCGCAGCCCGCCGCCGCCAGCAGCGCCAGGAACAGGTCCGCCTGCCCCAGCGCCACGATCGCCTGGCTGATCTTGATGCCGAGGCCCGTGGCGGAGACGGCGCCGATGATGATGCCGATGGCCGCGCACGCCACCGCGACGTTCAGCCCCTCCAGCCCGCCGTCGACCAGCATGCGGCGCAGGTCGCGCAAGCTGGGGCGCGTCTCCTTGAACAGCAGCGACAGGCCCAGCAGCGTGGCGATGGCGCCCAGCCCGCACAGGTCCACCGAATAGCCGCTGAACAGCATGCCCAGCAGCACGCCGAAGGACGCCAGCACGGTCAGCATCTGCAAGAGGCGCAGGCGGTTCCAGCGTCCGTCCAGGCCCTCCGGCGGACGGATGCCCAGCTTGGCCGCCTCCAGCGCCGTCACGCAGGACAGCGAGAAGATGAACAGGAAGGCCGGCACCACCGCCGCCAGCATGATGTTGGCGTAGGGGATGCCCGTGATCTCCGCCATGATGAAGGCGCCGACACCCATCACCGGCGGCATGATCTGCCCGACCACCGAGGACGACGCCTCGACGGCACCCGCGTACGCCTTGGTGAAGCCGGCGCGGTGCATCATGGAGATGGTGATGGCGCCGTTCGCCACCACGTTGGCCGGGGCCGAGCCGTTGATCGAGCCGAACAGGGCCGACGCGATGATCGCGCACTGCGCCGATCCCGAGCGGCGGCCCATCGCCAGCGCCCCGGCGATCCAATCGAAGAAGGCGCCGGCGCCGCTGAGGCGCAGCACCGCGCCGAAGATCACGTAGACGTAGACGATCTCCACCACCGAGCCGAGCGCCACGCCGAAGATGCCGTTGGCGCTGTAGGCCAGTTCGAACACCTCCGGCGCACTGAGGCCGCGGTGGCCGACCCAGCCCGGCAGCAGGTGCCCGAACGCCAGATAGCCGATGCCGGCCAGCACCACGCCCAGCAGCAGCCACCCCTCCGCCCGGCGGGCACCTTCCAGAACCACCAGGGTGCCGACCACGTAGGCCGCCATGTCCCAGTCGTTGGGCAAGCCCTCGCGGAAGGCGGCGATCTCCTCGTAGTGGCCGAGCATGTAGACCCCGGCGAACACGCCGCCGCCGGCCAGCACCGCCGACAGCAGCGCGTCCAGCGCCGGGCGCGCCCGCAGCGGCCCCGGCCGCAGCGCGAAGGTGGCGCCCAGCGCCAGCATCAGCACCACCTCGTACTGCACCCAGGCGGTCAGCCGGCCGTACAGGGCCGAGCCGACGATGAACGCGGCCAGGACGGCGCACAGCGCGAGGCCGATCTGGCGGCGCGCGCCGTCGATGGAAAGGCCGGTTCCGGCGGTGGCGGACAGGGTGGTCATGGCGCTTCTCCGTGAAGCGGAGGGGAGAGCGGCCCTACAGCGCGCCTAATTCACTCAGGCAGCGGCGGGCGCCGGGGTGGAGTTCGGCCGACAGGCCCTGGGCGGCGGTGGACAGGTCGACCAGCGCCAGCGCGGCGGAGCTGGCGCGGATCTTGTCCGCGTTGGTCCAGAAGGTGCGGCAGATGGTGTAGGCGGTCTGCTCCGGCATGTCGGCGCGGGCCAGCACCATGAAGGCGAAGGTCCAGAAGCGGACGTCGCCGTCGCTCTCCACCCGGCCGCCGTAGGCCTCCTTGATCCGCTCCGCCGGGATGGTGCGGTAGAGGTAGTGGGCGCCGTTGGTGATGGCGGCCTGCAGCGCCGGCAGGCTGCCCGCGTCGGGCGAGACGAAGCGCAGCCTGGTGCTGCGCGATGCCTGGTCGATGCCGGCCTGCGGGATGCCGCCCCACACCAGTGCGGCGTCGATCTGGCCGTTGCCCAGCCGCTCCAGCGAGGGGCCGTAGTCGAGGTATTCGGCCTGCACGGAGCCGCCGCGTCCCACGTCGGCGCCATGCACCTGGAACAGCACGCTGGACACGCGCCCGGCGTTGCCGCCGGGGCGGCCGATGGCGACGCGCTTGCCCTTCAGGTCGGACAGCGTGCGGATCGGGCTGTCGGCGCGCACCACGTACTGGCCCATGCCGGTGTCGATGGCGAACAGCACGCGCAGGCCCTTGTAGGAATCCACCAGCCCCGGCGGGTCGTCCTTGAAGCTGCCCTCGCGGTTGATGGCGTCCAGGAAGTGCGGGGCGCCGATCAGCGACAGGTCGGCGCGCCCCTGCGACAGGTTTCGCAGCCCCTTCACCGTGCCGGTGGCGACCGGGGTGATGCGGAAGCCGGTGTTCTGCTGGCCCAGCACGTCGGACCATGCCATGGCCAGCTGGAAGTCGTCGCTGGTCAGCGACACGGTCGCCATGACCAGCTCGCCGCCGGCCGCGGCGGCCGGGGCCGGGCGCAGGAAGGCCGTGGCCAGCACGGCCGCGAGGGCGACGGCGCGGAAGAGGGATCGGGTCACGGGGATGCTCTCCTGTTGCAGGCGCGGGCCTGTTGCGGGCGCGGGCCGGCGTTAGCGAGGGGGAAGGCCGATCACGCCGTCGGCGGCCAGCCGTTCGATCTCCTCGTCGCCG
>NZ_DASPMG010000306.1:0-13394 GCF_035627195.1 Azospirillum sp. | reverse complement strand
CGAGGCGCTGGGACAGTTCCTCGATGGGCTCGCCCAGGCGCTTCAGCGCCTCGTCCAGCGCGGCGGCGGCATCCAGCAGGCCTTCCACGGGGTGGCCGGTATCGGCCTCCAGGCTGTAGGCGCCGCCCTGCCCTTCCGTGCGGGCATAGACCTGCCGGCGCGCCAGCAGCAGGAAGCGCTCGGTCGGGCCGGTCGGGTTCTCGGCGCCCAAGCGCGGCTGCCAGCCCTCGCCGGGCAGGACGCGGGCGCCCATCAGCACGGCGTCGAGCAGCGCCTGTGCCTGATCGTCGCCGGCCACGAGGTCCTCGACGCGGCGCTTCAGGCCGCGCGCCCGGCCGCGCCCGTCCTCCACGCCCAGCAGCCAGCGGCGCAGTTCGTGCGTCTCGCGGCCCGTGAGGTGGCCGCTGAAGGCGTTGTCGGCGGCGTCGAAGACGTGGTGCCCCTCGTCGAAGACATAGCGGGTGGGCAGGCCGATGTCGTCGCCACCGCCCAGCGCCGCCTGCACCATCACCAGGGCGTGGTTGGCGATGACCACGTCGGCCTTGCGGGCGCGGCGGACGCTCTTCTCGATGTAACACCGGGAATAGTGGTCGCAGGCGGAGAAGATGCACTCGCCGCGCCGGTCGGCCATGGCCGCCGTGCGCCCGCGGCCCAGCAGATCGACCAGCCAGCCGGGGAAGTCGCCGCCCGTCAGGTCGCCGTCGCGCGTCGCCGCCGCCCAGCGCGCCATCAGACCCACCGCCACCGCCGAATGCGGCTGGCTGGGCAGGGCGCGCACGGCGTCCTCCAGATTCAGGAGGCACAGGTAGTTCTCGCGCCCCTTGCGCACCACCACCTTGCGCGCCTTGGTGGCGGGGTCGGGATAGAGGCGGTCCAGCTCGGCGTCGATCTGGTGCTGGAGGTTGCGGGTGTAGGTGGAGATCCACACCGTGCCGCCGTTCTTCTCCGCCCACACCGTGGCCGGGGCGAGGTAGCCCAGCGTCTTGCCCACGCCCGTTCCGGCCTCCGCCAGCACGACGTTGGGTGTCTGCGGCGCCGGGCGGGGGGCGAAGGCGGCGGACACGGCGCTGGCGTAGTCGGCCTGCTGCGGGCGCGGCTCGGCCACCTTGCCGGGGACGGTGGCCGTCAGCATCTCGGCGAGGCGGCGGCGGGCCTCCTGCGGGTCGACGGGATTCTGGGCGGGCGGCGGCTCGGGCGCGCCCTCCTGCCATTCCTTCAGGCGCGTCCACACCTTGAAGCCGGCGAAGCTGCGCCCGCGCTCCGGCCCCTCCGGCTTCTTCAGGGCGGCCAGCACGGCCGGCGCCCAGGGCCAGCCGCCGCGCCCCATCTCCCAGGCGATGGAGACGGGGTCGGACGGCTCCTCCCGCCACGGCTCGGCGAGGTTGCCCAGCAGGCGGCGCGCGGCGCGCTGGAGCGCCAACGCGTCGGCCTCCAGCCCCTCCGGGATGGGCAGGTCCAGCGCCTCCGCCAAGCCGCGCGGGGTGGGCACGCAGAAGCTGGCGGGGCGGACGAAGGCGAACAGCTCCAAGAGGTCCAGCGCCGGGAACGGCTCCGACGCGCCCAGCCGGCGGGCCAGGGCGCGGGCGTGGCAGACCAGCGGCACCTCGCGCCGGACGCGGATGGCGGCCTGGGCCGGTGTCAGCTCCTCCACCTCGCCGTCGGGGGTCAGCCACACCACGTGCCGCGCGCCGGCGACGACGGCCGGGGCTTCTTCGGGCGACAGGACGGGAGACGCGGACGGGGACGGGTGCATGACGATGCAGTATAAGGACCGGAGGGCGCCGGTTCGACTCCCGCCGCCAGCCCCACCTCTAGCATTTTTTCCGGGCCTGACGATGCAAATCCTACCGAAGGCGGTTGCATGCGCCGGCTGATCCGCGCGCTGGCCTGGACGGTGCTGGCGCTGGCGGGGTTCAGCGTCGCCTGGGTGCTGATCTACCGCGTGGTGCCGCCGCCGGCCACGCCGCTGATGCTGATCCGCGCCGCGGGCGGGGCCGGGCTGGAGAAGGACTGGACGCCGCTGGAGCGCCTCTCCCCCCACTTGGTGCGCGCGGTGGTGGCGTCTGAGGACACGCTGTTCTGCGCCCATTCCGGCTTCGACTGGGCCGCCATCGAGGACGCGCTGGAGGACAACGAGGAGGGCAAGCGCCTGAAGGGCGGCTCCACCATCAGCCAGCAGACCGCCAAGAACGCCTTCCTGTGGCCCGACCGCACCTGGATCCGCAAGGGCATGGAGGCGTACTTCACCGCGCTGGTCGAGCTGTCCTGGCCCAAGCGGCGGATCATGGAGGTGTACCTGAACGTCATCGAGTGGGGCGACGGCGTCTATGGCGCGGAAGCCGCCGCCCGCACCCACTTCCGCAAGGCGGCGGCCGACCTGACGCGGCGGGAGGCGGCGCTGCTGTCCGTGCTGCTGCCGAACCCAAGAAACTGGACGCCGGCCACGCCCTACGTTCAGCGCCGCGCCGGGGTGATCGAGCGGCGGATGGCGGTCGTGGACCGCGACGGGCTGGCGGGGTGCGCATTGCCTTAAGGCGGATCGCCCCACGGCCCTCGGCCGCTGCCCGCGCTCGGCACGCTGCCGCGGCGGCGCACGGCCTCGGCGGGCGGCATCGTCGAGAACGCCTGGCTGTGCGCGGGTTGCAGCACCGCCACGCTGGGGCGCTTGAAGAAGGGGATCAGCACCACGCCGGCCACGAAGCCGCCGACGTGCGCCCAGAAGGCGACGCCGCCGTCGTCGCTGGTGGGGGTGGACACGCCGCTCCAGATCTGGCCGATGAACCAGACGCCCAGAACGATCAGCGCCGGCACGTTGATCACCGTGACGAAGATGATGATCCACATCAGCACCCGCACGTTGGCTTTCGGGTGCAGCACGAGGTAGGCGCCCAGCACGCCGCCGATCGCGCCGCTGGCGCCGATCATCGGGACCTCGGAGGCCGGGTTGGCGATGCTCTGCGCCATCGCCGCGGCCGTGCCGCACAGCAGGTAGAACACCACGAAGCGGCCGCGCCCCATGCTGTCCTCCACGTTGTTCCCGAAGATCCAGAGGTACAGCATGTTGCCGATGATGTGCAGGAACCCGCCGTGCAGGAACATGGAGGTGACGACCGACGCCCAGGCCGGCGCCACCTGCAGCTCGCGCGGCAGCTCGGCGTATCCGAACAGCACCGCCGGGATCAGGCCGAAGGAGAAGACGGCCATCTGCTCGCCCCGGCCCCCCAGCGAGAGTTGCCAGGCGAAGACCAGCACGCACAGCGCGATGATCGCCATGGTGACGATGGGCGTGCGGACCGTGGGGTTGTCGTCGTACAGCGGGATGAAGAACATCGGCGGTGACCTCGCTGGGTTCCGTGCCACCCACCTTACCAGAGGCGTAGGCCATGCTGTGACGATTTGGTGACCGCCCTCGGTCGAGCTTCACGCCGCACGTCCCGTGCACCACATTGGCGCCGACAACAACCTGGAGGGATTGCGACCATGGCCATTGCGGCCACCGCTTTCGGCGATTTCAGCGCCACCATCGGTCCCAACGGCGGCGTGACCGTCATCGGCACCCGCGGCACCGGCTCCCCCGCCGTGCCGAACGACGCCAACCTGTCCATGACCATCACCACCCCGTCCGGCCAGGCCGTGACGGTGGAGGGCAACTCGCTGGTGATCGCCAGCTACGGCACCGGCACGGTCACCGTGTCGAACGGCAGCAGCACCGTGGTGGCCAGCGGCGACGCCAGCCTCGCCACCGGCACCGCCAACGGCACGCTGACGCTCAACGCCGCCGACGGCATGACGCAGACCGTCGCCGGTTCGCTGTCCATCAGCGGCGGCACCGTCACCGCCACGCTGGACGCCAAGCCGAACGAGGTGGGGGGCGGCGCCACGCTGGTGCTGGACACCACGGCCCGCACGATCACCATCACCACCGAGGACGGCGCCACCCAGACCTTCGACCTCGCCGCCTTCACCGGCCGCGCCGTCGCCGGCACCAGCGGGGCCGACCTGCTGAGCGCCACCATGGGCGACGACGTGGTCGCCGGCCTCCAGGGTGCCGACACGCTGTACGGGAACGAGGGCAACGACGCGCTGTACGGCAACCAGTCGGACGACCTGCTGTTCGGCGGCCAGGGCAACGACCTTCTGTTCGGCGGGCAGTCGCAGGACACCGTGCAGGGCGGCGCCGGCAACGACGTGCTCTACGGCAACATGGCGAAGGACAGCCTGGACGGCGGCGACGGCGACGACGCGCTGTACGGCGGCCAGGCCGAGGACACGCTGGTCGGCGGGGCCGGCAACGACACGCTGGCCGGCAACCTGGGCAACGACCAGCTGACCGGCGGCCTGGGGGCCGACACCTTCGTGCTGACCGGCACCCCCGGCAACGAGACGATCACCGACTTCGACGCCGCCGAGGGCGACCGCCTGTACGTCACCCAGGGCGCCACGGTCACCGTGGGCGCCGAGGCCGGCAACGCGATCGTGCTCGTCGGCGGCCACAAGGTGACCCTGCTGGGCGTGGCCACCGTGGACAGCGGCTGGATCGTGTCGATCTGACCGGACGCTACGGCCGGGGGGCTCATGCTCCCCGGTCGTGGCAGTCGTGCGGGGCGATCTCCTGATCCGTCCCCACGTTGCGCCGCCGGCTGGCGCGGACCAGCAGCACGATCACGACGGCCAGCGCCAGCATTCCCAGCAGTTCCATCGCCACGCCCTCCTACGGCGCCCCGCTCTCGGCGAGGCGCAGGCTGACCACCCCGGCGACGATCAGGGCGATGCCCGCGAGCTTCATCGGGCTCGCCGATTCGCCGAACAGGGCGACGCCGATAACAGCCACCACCGCCGTGCCCACCGCCGACCACACCGCATAAGCGATGCCCACCTCCATGGTCTTCAGCGCCTGCGCCAGCATGGCGAAGGCGACGGCGTAGCACGCCACCACCGTGACGCCGGGTCCCAGGCGCGTCATGCCGTCGGACATCTTCATCGCCGTGGTGCCGACGATCTCGAAAACGATGGCGACGGACAGATAGATCCAACCCATGGGGTCCCCCCAGCCGGAAATGCCGCCCCACCCTGACGAAGCGTATCGCCGGGGGCAACTGTCTCCGTCCCGTCACAAATCCGCAGAACGGCCGCAACACATCGACCGTAGTGTCGCGGCTCCCGCAATTTCGGATGGCGACCCACGATGCCCGCGCCGTTGCCAGAGCTGGACGCCCAGTACGACGAAGAGCCGGCCGACACCCTTCTGGGCGGCGGATCCGTCGCCGAGAAGTTGCGGGCACTGCACGCCGAGATGCGCGCCCTCCCCCTGCTCTCCGGCATCGACCGCATCGCCGCGGCGGTGTACGAGCCGAAGGAGGGCACGGTGAAGGCCTTCGTGCACTCCAACGACGGGCCCAACCCGCTCGGGCGCTATACGGCCCGGCTCGACGCGCATCCGGGGCTGGACGCGGTGGCGCGCGACGGCCGGCCGCTGGTGGAGAACGACCTGCAAGCAGCATCGCGCATGGACTTCAAGGCGGTGCCGCTGGTGCGCCACGGCTACCGCGCGCGCTGCGTGACGGCGGTGCAGTGGCAGGGCACGCTGTACGGCTTCCTGTTCTTCAACTCCTTCCAGCCCGGCTATTTCACGCCCGCGGTGCTGGAGGCGCTGCGCCCCTTCCGCCGCATCGCGTCGCTGATGATCGCGCACGAGCTGTCGACCCTGCGCGCCATGCTGGCCGCCGTGCGCACGGCGCGCGCCATGAGCCTGTTCCGCGACCAGGAGACCGGCGGCCACCTGGAGCGCATGGCCCGCTATGCCCAGCTGATCGCCCGGCGGCTGGCGCCGGTGCGCGGCCTGTCCGATGCCTTCGTCGAGTACCTGTTCCAGTACGCGCCGCTGCACGACGTGGGCAAGGTGGCGGTGCCCGACCGCATCCTGCTGAAGCCCGGCCGCCTGACGCCGGAGGAATTCGCCGTCATGCAGACGCACGTGGTGCGCGGGCTGGAGATCGTCGAGGCGATGCAGCGCGACCATGGCCTGCACCGCCTGCCGCACGCCGACCTGCTGCGCAACGTTATCGCCTGCCACCACGAGGCGGTCGACGGCTCCGGCTACCCGCACGGCCTGACGGGCGAGGCGATCCCGCTGGAGGGACGCATCACCACCGTGGCCGACGTGTTCGACGCGCTGACCAGCGAGCGCCCGTACAAGGCGGCGTGGAGCAACGCCCAAGCGCTGGATTACCTGCGCGCCCACGCAGGATCCAAGTTCGACCCGGCCTGCGTCGAGGCCCTGGCCGCGCGCATGGACGCGGTGGAGGCCATCCAGGCCAGCTTCCGCGACGAGCCGCAAGACGAGCCGTCCGAAGAAGCGGCGTAATAGCCGCCGTTGACGTGTAGGCCCGTCCGCCCTAGGGTCCGGCTTTCCGGAAAAGTCCTTAGAGTAAAGGGTCTCGGGCGATGACGAGCGAGCGGGAACTGGCGTTGCAGGCGAAGGCGTGGCCGTTCGAGGAGGCGCGCAAGCTGGTCGCGCGCTTCGCGAAAGCCCCGCCGGCCAAAGGCTATGTCCTGTTCGAGACCGGCTACGGCCCGTCCGGCCTGCCGCACATCGGCACCTTCGGCGAGGTGGCGCGCACGACCATGGTGCGCCAGGCGTTCCAGCGCATGTCCGACCTGCCGACCCGGCTGTTCGCCTTCTCCGACGACATGGACGGGCTGCGCAAGGTGCCCGACAACATCCCTAACAAGGAGATGGTGGCCCAGCACCTGGGCAAGCCGCTGACCAAGGTGCCGGACCCCTTCGGCACGCACGAGAGCTTTGGCGCGCACAACAACGCGCGCCTGCGCGCCTTCCTCGACGGCTTCGGCTTCGACTACGAGTTCCAGTCCTCGACCGACTGGTACACGTCCGGGCGCTTCGACGACGCGCTTTTGAAGGTGCTGCGCCACTACGACGAGATCATGGCGGTGATGCTGCCGACGCTGGGCGAGGAGCGGCAGCAGACCTATTCCCCCTTCCTGCCGGTCTCGCCCTCCACGGGCCGCGTGCTGCAAGTGCCGGTGCTGGAGCGCAACGCGGACGCCGGCACCATCGTGTTCGAGGACGAGGACGGCCGACGTGTCGAGGTCCCGGTCACCGGCGGGCACGTCAAGCTGCAGTGGAAGCCCGACTGGGGCATGCGCTGGTACGCGCTGGGCGTGGATTACGAGATGTCCGGCAAGGACCTGATCCCCTCGGTCGAGCTGGCGGGCAAGATCGTCAGGATCCTCGGCGGCACGCCGCCCGAGGGCTTCAATTACGAGCTGTTCCTGGACGACAAGGGCCAGAAGATCTCCAAGTCCAAGGGCAACGGCCTGACCATGGAGGAGTGGCTGGCCTACGCCCCGCCGGAGAGCCTGTCGCTGTACATGTTCCAGAAGCCGAAGACGGCCAAGCGCCTGTACTTCGACGTGATCCCGCGCGCGGTGGACGAGTACGTCGCCTTCACCTCCAAGTTCCCGGCGGAGGAGCCGGCCAGGCAACTGGAGAACCCGGCGTGGCACATCCATGACGGCAAGCCGCCGGCGGTGCGCGCCGACCTCAGCTTCGGCCTGCTGCTGAACCTCGCCGGCGTGGCGAACGCCGAGACGAAAGAGGTGATGTGGGGCTTCATCAGCCGCTACGCCCCCGACGCCACGCCGGAGAGCAACCCGCTGCTGGACACGCTGGCCGGTTACGCCGTGCGCTACTACCAGGACTTCGTGAAGCCCACGAAGCAGTACCGCGCCCCCACCGACGCCGAGCGCTCCGCCCTGGAGGAGCTGCTGAAGCGCCTGGACCTGCTGTCCAACGCCAAGGCCGAGACCATCCAGAACGAGGTGTTCGAGGTCGGCAAGCTGCACGGCTTCACCGAGCTGCGCGCGTGGTTCCAGGCGCTGTACGAGATCCTGCTGGGCCAGACGACGGGGCCGCGCATGGGCTCCTTCATCGAGCTGTTCGGCATCGAGGAGACGAAGGATCTCATCCGCGCGAAGCTGGCTTAGGCGCGCGAAGCTGGTGTAGGGCGCGGCCCGTCGTCGCACCCTATGACGTCCGTGCACCGCACCTATACGGAATTGGTATTACCACCTCGGTCCTTCGAACCACTAAGTATCTCGCAGCTACGGCACACGGTGCCGTGCGTTTCCTCCCTTATCTCGGGCCGCCGACACACCCGTCGGCGGCCTTTTTTTTGCCTGCGTGACGCCCTCTGTGATGGCCGTCACAGTGCTCCTGCGGCGGGAAAGATAAAATGCACGGCAAATGCAAGCCTCTCTCCTCCGGCGGCCAACGACCCTGCCGCCCGCACCGCAGCCGAGACGACGGGACGAGCGCATGGCCGACACGTCCAACACGCCGCCGTTCGTGCGCCACCACCGCACCGCCCGCGCGCTGGTGCACACGCTGCACGAGGCGCTGGCCCCGCAACTGGTCACCAAAGGTGCCCTGACACACGAGGAGTTCGCCCGCGCCTTCGCCCGGCTGATGGAGGAATGGCCGCGCGTGCTGCCGCTGTTCGCCCGCACCTGCCGCACCTGCACCGCCGGGCGGATGGAGCAGCCGCTGCCACCGCCCGGCTTCCGGGCCGACGAGGCGGAGGGGCGGCGGCGCGACTACGTCACCCGGCTGATGTTCTCCACCATCCTCGCCAACGTGCCCGAGGCACAAGACCCGATCAGCGGCGCCGTCTTCCCGCGCGTCGCGGCGCCGGGGTTGCAGGCCCACCTCAACGCCCTGTTCTACGAGAAGGAATGGGAGGCGATGAACGCCGACGCGCTGAGCATCTTCGCGCAGATCGGCACCGACCGCGACGAGGAGATCTGGGCGCGCGTCCACCGCCACGCCACGCTGCCGGTGTTGAGCGACGCGCTGTACGTGCGGGTCATGCTGCGCTTCAAGCAGTTCGCCTTCCAGCGCCAGTCCTTCATGCGCCGCATGGTGCAGGTGCTGGAGAACCGTCGCTTCACCTTCACGGAGGAGCACTTCAACGCACTGTTCGCCGCCCTGTTCGACCATCTGCGCGAGGAGATCAGAACGGAGTTGGGCCGCGCGCGGGTCGACGTGCGCTACGGCGACGAGACGTCCGGCGCCCTGATGCGCATCTTCGCGGAATTCGACAAGGCGCGCGAGGATCGGACACGCCCGATCCGCGGCATCGGCGGCGCCATGCGCCCCATAACCAATCGCACGACGCGATGACGGCGCATTAGCCGCTCTTTAACCGGGTGGGGGTTCCGATAGCCCCGATGTCGAAGAGGCCATCATCCCTGGCGCGGCTGCGGCCGCCCGCCACCCTGGACCAGCCCCGGCCCGATCCCGGCCGCACGGAGGCGCTGGCGCGCGACACCGCGCGCGCCCTGGCGCATGCCCATCCCGTGCGCCTGCTGCCCGGCCCGGCCGGGGGCCGGGTTGATGGCAGGGTTGATGAGGGCGTGGAGCCGGAACTGCTCGACTACCTATTTGACGGCCCGGCGGAGCCGGCCCCGGTGAATCCCGGCCGCCCCAACGCCGGCCGCGAGGTGGGGCGCGTGCTGGCCGAATCCCGGCTGGCGGGCTGGGGCGACGACAGCGTGCGCGCCGTGCTGGCCACCAAGCTCTGCCGCCTGCTGCCCGACCTGCCGCCGGACGGGCGCGACACCGTCACCCAGGTGGCCCTGCGCGCGCTGGAGCAGTTGGCGCGCGACCACGTGGCGCACGTGCGGGCGGCGCTGGCCTCGGCCATCAAGGACATCGGCTGCGCGCCGCCCGCGGTGGTCCAGCGCCTCGCCCGCGACGTCGAGCGCTGCGTGGCGGAACCCGTGCTGCACTGCTGCGCCACGCTGACCGACGCCGACCTGCTGGCGATCATCGAGGGCCAGCCCGCCACCTGGGCGCTGTCGGCCATCGCCGGCCGGCCGCGCGTCAGCGCGCCCGTCTCCGCCGCCATCGTCGACACCGGCGACACGGCCGCCGCCGGCGTGCTGCTCGACAACAGCGGCGCCGTCATTCCGGAACCCTCTCTGGAGCGGCTGGTGGAGGCGGCGGCGGAGCGCCCGGCGCTTCAGCCGCGCCTCGCCCGCCGGCCGGCGCTGCCGCCGCGCCTCGCCGTGCGGCTGGCCGCCTTCGTCGACCAGTCGGTGCTGGAGATGCTGCGCGGCCGCCCGGACTTCGACGACGCCACCGCGGCGGAGATCGCCACCGCCGTGCGCCGCCGCGTCGACTGGATCGAGGAGCGCGACCCGGCCGAGCCGCCGGAACGCCGCGCCGTGCGCCTGCACCGCCAGGGCCGCCTGGACGAGACCAGCATCGGCGACGCGCTGTCGTGGAACGAGGCGGCGTTCGTGCGCGCCGCCCTGGCGCTGTGCGCCGTGGTGCCGCCCGCCATCGTGGACGCCATCCTGGACGCGCGCGACGCCCGCGCCGTCACCGCGCTGGTCTGGCGCGCCGGCTTCTCCATGCGGTGCGCCATGCAGGTACAGGCGGTGGCCGCCGGCATCCCGCCGCGCGCCATGCTGAACGCCCGCCAGGGCACCGCCTTCCCCCTGACGCCCGGCGAGATGACGCGGGCGCTGAAGAGCTATGGGGTCGCATGACCGTCCTGGAACGCCCGCCCATCACCGATCCCCCCATCGCCGACCCTGCCGAGGTCGGCACCCTCGGCGTCGTGCACCTGAAGCGCCTGTGGTCGCGGGCCATCACCCACCCGCGCGACGACACGCCGGAGACCAGGGCGCGCGAATGGCGGGCGCTGAACCTGCTGTTCAGCGGCCTGGAACTGGGCATCGAGGAAACGCTGCGCCACCTGGCATCCACCCGGCCGGGCTTCGAGGATTTCGAATCCTGGATCCTGGGGCGCAACGGCGGCGCCCTCGACCCGCGCACCGTCGCCCGCCTCAACGCCGCGCTCATGGGCGACGCGCCGCCGCCCGACGCGCAGGCGGAGATCGCCGCCGTCGACGCCATGCCGCCGGTGCTGAGCGCCGACGACCTCGCCCACTGGAAGGAGCACGGCTGGGTCATCCTGCACGACGCCATCCCGCCCGACGCCAGCCGGGCCAGCGCCGACGTGATCTGGCAGGCGCTGGACATGGACCCCGACGATCCCGCCACCTGGACGAAGCGTACGCCGGTGCAGCAGTGCGTGTTCGTGCAGCTGTTCCGCCACCCGGTGCTGGACGCCAACCGGCGCTCGCGGCGCATCCACAAGGCCTTCGCGCAGCTGTGGGGCACCGCCGACCTGTGGGTCAGCACCGACCGGGTCGGCTTTAATCCGCCGGAGCACGTGCAGGGGCCGTTTCCGGGGCCATTCCTGCACTGGGACGTCAGTCTGGTGCAGCCCATCCCGCTGGGGATCCAGGGGCTGATCTACCTGACCGACACGACGGCCGACCAGGGGGCGTTCGCGCTGGTGCCGGGCATGCACCGCACCATCGGTTCCTGGCTCGACTCGCTGCCGCCGGGCACCGACGCCCGCGCCCATGCGGCCGAGACCCTGGAGATGACTCCGATCGCCGGGAAGGCCGGCGACCTGATCCTGTGGCACCACGCCCTGCCGCACGGCCCCACGCCGAACCGCGCGGAGAAGCCGCGGCTGGTGCACTACGTGAAGATGTTCCCGGCGGATTTCGGCTACAACCCGGTGTGGGTGTAGGCACGCGAGAGGATCGCAGGTTGGGTTGAGCGCCAGCCAAAACCCAACCTGCGGATCGACGGGATCAATACGTCGTCAGCGGCGAACGCACGCGCGGGCCGCGCGGCGCGCTGTCCAGGGGGGCGGCCGGGGGCGTGTCGGCCGGGGCGCGGAACATCGCTTCCGGGTCGTCCATCGTCGGTGGCGTGACGATCTCTTCGGCGCTGTTCGGGTTGAAGGCGATCACCGGTTCCGTCAGCACCGCGCGGCAGCGCTCGCGCTTGGCGGCCTCGTCGGCGTTCGGGGCGCCGTCGAACGGCCACAGCGACAGCAGCCACGGCCCCTTGCGCTCCCAGGACGGCAGCGACAGCGCGGTGTAGTTGGACAGCGGGCGGCAATTCTGCGACGCCGTGGCCTCCGGAATGCCGGTCACCTGCGCCGCGGCAAGTGCGGCATTGTAGTCTGCGACAGTTTGTCCCATTCCCTGCGCAGGCGCGATCAGCACGGCCGCCAGGGCCAGCGTTGCTGCAGGTGCGAAGCGATTCATCGTGGAATTCTCCCATCGGCTTTCAACTCGGCCGACGCCGGCCGCCGAACGCGGTGCAGCGTAACCGAAGTTGCGTTTCTCCGGAATCGATATTCCGTTCCGGGTACGTACTCCCCGTTGCCCTTGCCCTGGGGATGGATTCGCGCTAGGAACCCGCCACGCATTCTAAGGGCGCTGGATCCCTACGAAAAACCCCATCCACCCGGTTCGCGCCCCCAGCGATTTGGGGGGCGGACCATTTCAGGGAACGCTCCATGGCACGCAAGAAGATCGCGCTCGTCGGCGCCGGCCAGATCGGTGGCACGCTGGCTCTCCTCGCCGCTCAGAAGGAACTCGGTGACGTCGTCCTGTTCGACATCGCCGAGGGCATGCCGGAGGGCAAGGCGCTCGACCTCGCCGAGACGGCCCCGGTCGAGGGTTTCAACGCCAAGCTCAGCGGCGGCAACGACTACTCGATCATCAAGGACGCCGACGTGGTGATCGTCACCGCCGGCATCCCGCGTAAGCCGGGCATGAGCCGCGACGACCTGATCGGCATCAACAGCGGCGTCTGCAAGACCGTCGGCGAGGCCATCAAGCAGTACTGCCCGAACGCCTTCGTCATCGTCATCACCAACCCGCTGGACGTGATGGTGTGGGTGCTCCAGCAGGCCTCGGGGCTGCCGCCGGAGCGCGTGGTCGGCATGGCCGGCGTGCTGGACTCGGCCCGCTTCCGCTACTTCCTGGCCGACGAGTTCAACGTGTCGGTCGAGGACGTCACCGCCTTCGTGCTGGGCGGCCACGGCGACACCATGGTGCCGCTGGTCCGCTACTCGACCGTCGCCGGCATCCCGCTGCCGGACCTGGTCAAGATGGGCTGGACCACGCAGGAGAAGCTGGACGCCATCGTGCAGCGCACCCGTGACGGCGGTGCCGAGATCGTCAAGCTGCTGAAGACCGGCTCGGCCTTCTACGCCCCGGCCGCCTCCGCCATCCAGATGGCCGAGAGCTACCTGAAGGACCAGAAGCGCGTCGTTCCGGTCGCCGCCTACCTGACCGGCCAGTACGGCCAGAACGACATCTACGTCGGCGTCCCCACGATCATCGGCGCCGGCGGCGTCGAGAAGATCATCGAGATCGAGCTGAGCGCCGAAGAGAAGAAGATGTTCGATCACTCGGTCGACGCCGTGAAGCAGCTCGTCGACGTCGTGAAGAAGCAGCAGGCTGAGAAGGCCGCCTCCTAAGGCGGCCTTTTT
>NZ_DASPMG010000305.1:0-37892 GCF_035627195.1 Azospirillum sp. | reverse complement strand
CCCCGGCGACGATCAGGTTGTTGCCGGCGTTGCCGGTCAGCGCCGCCGGGCCGGTGCCGGTGTAAGTGAGGTTCTCGACGTTCGCAGCCAGCGTGTAGGTGTTCAGCGCCGTGCGCGCCTCGTCGGTGCCGCTGCCCGTGCCGGTGCCCTCCACCACCACATCGGCGGCGTCGGCGACCAGATACACGTCGTTGCCGCCCCCGCCGGCCAGCGTGTCCGCCCCCGCACCGCCGTCCAGGGTGTCGGCACCCGCCGCACCGCTGATCACGTTGTTGGCGGCGTTGCCGGTCAGCGCCGCCGCGGCGGAACCGGTGTAGGTCAGGTTCTCGACCTCGGCGCCCAGCGTGTAGGCGGTGAGCGTGGTGCGCACCGTGTCGGTGCCCTGGCCCGCGGCCTCGGCGACCACGTCGCCGGCATCGTTCACGGCGTAGACGTCGTCGCCCGCCCCGCCGCTCAGCGTGTCGGCGCCGGCCGCACCGTCCAGGGTGTCGGCGCCGATGCCGCCGGTGATGACGTTGGCCTGGGCGTTGCCCGTACCCGCAAAGGCGCCGGTGCCGATGAAGGTGAGGTTTTCGACGTGCGCGTCCAGGGTGTAGCTGTTGGCGGTGACGCGGGCCTCGTCGGTGCCGCCGCCGGCCGCCTCGCCGATGCGGTCGCCGCTGTCGTCGACCACGTACACGTCGTTGCCGGCGCCGCCGTCCAGCGTGTCGGCCCCGACCCCGCCGTTCAGGGTGTCGGCGCCCGTGCCGCCCGCGATGATGTTGGCGAGCGCGTTGCCGATGCCGGCGAAGCTGCCCGCGCCGGTGTAGGTCAGGTTCTCGACGTTGGCGCCCAGCGTGTGGGCGTTCAGCGCCGTGCGCACCTCGTCGGTGCCTTCGCCCGCCGCCTCGACCACCACGTCGGCGGCGGTCTGCACCTCGTAGGTGTCGTTGCCCGCACCGCCGGCCAGGGTGTCGATCCCTGGGCCGCCGACCAGGCGGTTGCCGGCGGCGTTGCCGGTGCCGGCGAAGGCGGCGGCGCCGGTATAGTGCACTGACGCAGACATAGGATTCACAGCGGGCCGCCGCCGTGCGATTCTATCGGCATGGCCCAGACCGTCAGCGTCATCGTTGGACCGGAGGACCGCGCGCGTTTGGCCGCGATCCTCGGTGATCGGAACCGCCCGCTCAAGCACGTCCAGCGGGCGAACATCATCGTGCTCTCGGCCGAGCGGCTACCGGTGCAGGAGGTGGCGCGCCGCGCCGGTGTCAGCCGCCCGGCGGTGTGGCGCTGGCAGGTGCGCTACGCCGAACAGGGCGTGGACGGGCTGCTGCGCGACAAGACGCGTAAACCTGGCCGGGCGCCGCTGCCCAGGGCGACGGTGGCCAAGGTGCTGGCGCTGACCTGCTCGGAACCACCCGGCGCGGTGACCCATTGGACCGGCCGGGCGGTGGCCAAGGCGGTCGGCATCAGCCTGCGCGCCGTGCAGCGCATCTGGGAGGCCAATCGCCTTCAGCCCCATCGCATCCGCACCTTCAAGCGTTCCAACGACCCGGCGTTCGCCGCCAAGATCGAGGACATCGTCGGGCTGTACATGGACCCGCCGTGCCACGCGGTGGTGCTGTCCATCGACGAGAAGAGCCAGATCCAGGCGCTCGACCGCACCCAGCCCGGCTTGCCACTCAAACCTGGCAAATGCGGGACGATGACGCACGACTACAAGCGCAACGGCACCACCACGCTGTTCGCCGCGCTGAACACGCTGGACGGCACCGTGGTCGGGCGTTGCATGCCCAAGCACACCCACAAGGAGTTCATCAAGTTCCTGAACGCTGTGGAGCGCGCCGTCCCGGCGGGCAAGGTGATCCATGCCATCGTCGATAACTACGCCACCCACAAGCATCCCAAGGTCCTGGAATGGCTGGCCGATCACCCGCGCTGGGTGTTCCACTTCACGCCGACCTCGGCCTCCTGGATCAATGCCGTCGAGGGCTTCTTCTCGATCATCACCCGACGCAGCATTCGGCGCGGCGTCTTCAAGTCCGTGGCCGATCTCCAGGACGTTATCGCCCGCTACATCCGCGAGCACAACAAGACATCCAAGCCCTTCATCTGGACCAAGTCCGCCGACACCATCCTCGCCAAGATCGCCCGCCTGCCTGCACCTTCTGAATGAGTCAATGCAATAGGTGAGGTTCTCCAGGTTGGCGGCCAGCGTGTAGGCGGCCAGCGTGGTGCGCACCTCGTCGATGCCCTCGCCCGCGGCCTCGATGATCGTGTCCTCGCCGTCCCCGACCACATAGGTGTCGTTGCCGGCACCGCCCAGCAGCGTGTCCGGCCCGGCCCCGCCGTTCAGCACGTCGTCGCCGTCGCCACCCGCGAGGCTGTCGGCGTTCAGCACCGAGAGCGTGACCTGCACGTTTATGCTACTGAAGCCAACAAGGTCCGCACGGCCGTCGCCATTGACGTCCGCGACCGTGCGCGGCACGTATTCCTGCCCCGACCACGTGTCATGATAGCCAAACCAATTGTGCCCGAATAGCTCCGGACCGAAGGTCCCGTCCACTTGTCCAAAGGCGACGGAGACGTCGTTCCCACCGAAAGCGACGATATCGTTGCGGCCGTCCCCATTAACATCTCCGACGATGCGGGGATACCGGTCATAGCTGTTCCAACCGTCATGGTATCCGAAGCCGGCATGTGCCACGGTGACTGGGCCGAAGCTTCCGTCGGCCTGACCGAGAGCCACCTGCACGTTCTCGCTGCTGAAGCCGACGATGTCCGCCCGACCATCACCGTTGACGTCGGCCACGGTTCGCGGAAGGTATTCCTGTCCCGACCACGTGTCGGATAGGCCGAACCAGTTGCTGCCGAAGATCCAGGACCCGAAGGTGCCGTCGGCTTGACCGAGCACCACCCAGACATCGTTCCCACCGAATGCAATGATGTCGTCGCGGCCATCACCATTCACGTCACCAATTGCGCGCGGGTACTTGTCCTGGCTGTTCCAACCGTCATAGTAGCCAAGACCGCTGTGCGCCGAAATCATCGACCCGAACGTTCCGTCCGCTTGCCCGAGCGCGACTTTCGCATCGTCGCCGGCAAATCCGATGATATCGGCACGCCCGTCGCCGTTCACGTCCCCCAGGAGGCGGGGGTTGACCTCCTGACTGCTCCAGCCGTCGTCATAGCCAAAGGAGTTGTGGGCGAGGAGCATCGATCCGAAAGTGCCATCGGATTGGCCGAGCGCAACGTACACATCATTGCCGCCGAAGCCGACGATGTCTGCACGTCCGTCACCGTTCACGTCGGCAACATGACGGGGATTGATGCTTTGCCTGCTCCAGCCGTCGTCCTGTGCAAATGAGTTGTGCGCGACTACGATGTCGCCGAATAGAAAGACGCTCCCCGCGCCTCCTATATCGCCGATCAGCGTGTCGCTTCCTGCATCGCCCAGGAGCGTGTCGCTTCCATGCCCCCCATCAAGCCTATCGTCGCCAGCATCGCCGATCAGCGTATCGCTGCCGGTGCCTCCAGCGAGTGTGTCGTTGTTGGAAGTTCCAGAAATGAGTGGCATCGGTGATTTTCCTATCCTTAAAGTGTTAGGCATATTATTGCATGTGTCGCGTACACGCCTGCCGATATGGTCAAGGAATACTATGTGATGAAATGCTTGCAAAGGCACTTTCCTGCCTTGCGCCAGCTGGCCGCGTCATCAGGCCGAGAAGGACGCCCTGCTGATCGCGCAGGCGGCGCTGATCAAGTGCTTGGCGGCGCGGGCGGCCGAACTGGAGGGATTGCTCGGCAAGCCAACATAACTTCGGCAAAATCCCATTGCTCTTACCCGTCACGGCTACAGCGTGCGCTCCCTGGCCGACCAGTTCAGCACCAAGCCGGCGGAGATCCGCCAGTTCCTCCGAGGCGAGCTGGGCGGAGCGAGGGCGCAGGAGCTGACCCAGTTGATGCAGGCGGCGGGGCTGCCGCTCTGATCGTGGGGTGTCTCAGCTTATGTGGGCCGGTTTCCCCGATCTCAGGCCCGTCTCAAACACTGCGGGCTGCGTCTCACGGAATGTGGGCCGGCCGGCCTCCACCGTCTCACGAAATCCGGTCCCGGAATCGACCTGAATCTCGGGTCCGACCTTCGATGATCTCGGTCCGCTACATATAGCGGCACATTGAGCGGGATGCGCCAGCCCAGGCGTGAAATAGGGGTTATCCACGCATAGAGTCCGATGCCCGTGCTGATCGGCAAGGCTCACGCCCGTACGAGCGGGATGTCCTCCAGGCAGGTCGTGTAGCGCGGCGATCGGTTTTCCTGCCGCATCCGCCAGCCCTTGCGCGCGATGACCGTGGCTGGCGCCAGCATGTCGCGGCCCATCCTGCTGTTGACGGCATCCATCGCCGCCATGAGCCGGCCGGAGCGCTCCCGGTCGAGCGCATCGAGGGGTCACGACACGAAAGTGATCAGATTGTCCGGTTCATGAGAACGTAGGCAGAACTCCTCAGGTGAAGCAATCCGAAGCGTTCTCTGGCTCTTCGTCGAGCGCCGCATACAGCGCGGTCTTGCCCACCTTGATCCGTGCCGCGGCTTCGCGAACCGTGAGACCCTGGGCGATGAGCGACTTGGCCCGGCGGAGCTTCTCCTCTGTCACCACCGGCCTCCGTCCGCCCCGCCGGCCGCGCGCCACGGCGGCGTCGAGGCTGGCGCGGGTGCGTTCGCGGATGAGGTCGCGCTCGAACTGCCCGAGGGCACCGAAGATGTGGAAGATGAGCCGGCCGCCGGGAGTCGTGGTGTCGATCGCTTCCGTCAAGGAGCGGAAGCCGACGCCGCGGCCCTCCAATGCCGTCACTGTCTCGATCAGGTGCGGGAGCGAACGGCCGAGGCGATCCAGCTTCCACACCACCAGGACATCGCCCTCCCGCACGAAGCCCAAGGCTGCCGTCAACCCCGGCCGGTCGGCCCTGGCTCCGGACGCCTTGTCCTCGAACACACGGGCGCAGCCGGCCTTGGCGAGGGCATCGAGCTGCAACGCCAGGTCCTGGTCGGTCGTCGAAACCCGCGCGTAGCCGACCGCCGCCATGCCGCCCCGCCCCTTGTCCGGAAACCCGTCCGGCAAACTACGTGTCCGGAAAGCCATCGTCAACGCGGGTTGGCGGACAGATCGGCGGTTGGCCGGCAAAGGGCCCATAAGCGGACGGTACGATCAGGAGGGGCAGCTCACTGGTCGGCTTGATCTTGCGAGGTGTGTGCAGCGTCCCCGGGCTGCGTCGCTATAGACCCATTCGTGCCGAGGATGTCGCCGCGAGAATGGTTCAAGCGAGCCGGGAGCCTGATACCTCGCTGGAGTGGTTACCGCTTGATGACGTGTTCTCGGATCTGCAGGGGAACGTGACCGACGCGTCGGCGGAGCAGAGACCACCTCGAGCACGAAGACCTTCTCGGCAACGCCTGCGGCCGCTGGAACCGAGCCATCCCCGCCTGTGCGGCACCGCGCATGATGAACTGGCTCGCTTGGCGCGTGCCGATCGGGAACGCCTCGGAGTCACTCGCGGTGGCGCAGCGCCTCGACCACGGCGACGAAAGCCGGCGAGGATTGGCGGCGGCTCGGGTAATAGAGATGGTAGCCATCCCAGTATGGCGAAAATTCCTGGAGGACGCGCACGAGCCGGCCTTCGGCGACGTACGGCACGATGATCTCTTCCGGGATGTAGGCGAGCCCAAACCCATCCAGCGTCGCGTCGAGCGCGTTGAAGATGTTGTTAAAGATCAGTTGCCCTTCGACGCGGATCTTGAGCTCGCGCCCGTTCTCCTCGAACTCCCACGCGTAGAGCCCGCCGGAGGTCGGAAGGCGGAAATTGATGCAGGTGTGGCCGACGAGGTCCTTCGGATGGGTTGGCTCCGGGTGGTCGGCGAAGTAGGACTTCGCCCCGACGACAGCCAGGCGGAAATCCGGACTGATCCGTGCGGAGATCATGTCCTTGGCGAGGTGCTCGCCCATGCGCACGCCGGCGTCGTAGCGCTCGGTGACGATGTCGGTCAGCCCGTTGTCGAGCACCAGCTCAACCTTGATGTCGGGATAGCGCGGCAGGAACTTGCTCAGCTTCGGCCACAGGACATGCTTGATCGCGTAGTCGGCCGCCGCGACGCGAATGGTGCCGGCGGGTTTGTCGCGCAACTCGCTGAGCGCCTCCATCTGGGCCTCGATCTCGTCGAAATGCGGGCCGATGCTTTGGAGCAGGCGTTCGCCGGCCTCGGTCGGCGAGACGGCGCGCGTCGTGCGGGTGAGCAGGCGGATGCCGAGTCTGGCCTCGAGCTGGCGGATGGTGTGGCTCAAGGCCGACTGCGAAACCCCGACCTTAGCCGCGGCTCGGGTGAAGCTGCGCTCCCGCGCGACGGCCAGGAACGCGAGCAGGTCGTTGACGTTCTCGCGCGCCATTCATGAAGCCCTTTCATAGTAAAGGCTTCATTATACTCACATCATCAGGGCGATACAGGTGGCAATCGGCTGGCGGCTGTGGCGTGGCTGTTTACCTCGCACGCTGGACCTGGACGGAAATCGCACCGGGGCGGTCGAAGATCGATACATCCCCCGTCACCTTGCCAAGGATGACGATCCCGGGTTCAGGGACGCGACCGCTGCGGTAGTAGATGACGAAATGATCGGGCCCCCACAGGCCAAGCGTCCCGGTCGAGAAATCGCGCTGCCGCGCGGCCTCCGGCAAAGATGCCGGCAGGTCGCCGGTCTTTTCCTGACGCAGGTGATCCCGCATTTCGATGGTGATCGGCAACATCTGCACCAGCGAACGCGCGGCGGCGTTGTCGGCCAGCTCGGCCGTGACATTTCCCCATTCGGAGGAAATCTGGATGCGTTCTTGCGCCATGGCATGCTCTGTCGATAGGAGTGTGAGGCCGGCAGCAATCAACGATAGGCGTCGCATGGCGTTCTCCTTGAGCTTTGACACCGGGCGGGAAACGGGTGCCGGGAGCAACCCCGTCTTACGTCTCGGCCTGGCGGTGTTTGCCTGTCCGTGTAAGCGGCCCTGTGCCCGACGGCACCTCGCCTACGCGACGAGGTGCTGATTGAAGAAGCTGGTCAGCTTGTCGAAGGGGATCAGGTCCACGCGGTCGTAGAGATCGACGTGGCCGGCACCCGGGACCCAGACCAACTCTTTCGGCTCGGCGGCACGCCGGTATGCGTCTTCGCTGAACTCCTTGGAGTGGGCTTGGTCGCCGCTGATGAACAGCATCGGACGCGGAGAGATCGTCTCGATGTCGTTGAACGGGTAGAAGTTCATGAACTTGACGTTGCTGGACAGCGTCGGATGCGTGGTGAGGAGGGGCGATCCGCCCTTAGGCGTGTATTCGCCCCTCGGCGTGCGGTAGAAATCGTAGAACTCGCGCTGGATGGGGTGGGTATCCGCCGTCAGTTTATGCACCGTTCCGCTGGTGTATTGGGTTTCGCCGCCGGTGAACTCCACATAGCGTTGCTCGGCTGCCGCTGCGATGATCTGCTTCCGCTGCTCGACGGTCTGGGAGTGCTGGAGCGCGTTGCGGTTGGCAGCGCCCATATCGTACATGCTGACTGTCGCGATGGCCTTCAGGCGCGGGTCGATCTTGGCCGCGCTGATGACGAAGCTCCCGCTACCGCAAATCCCGATCGCTCCGATCCGCTCCCTGTCGACGAACGCCCTGGTGCCCAGGAAATCGACTGCGGCGCTGAACGCCTCGGCGTAGACGTCCGGCGACACGAGGTTGCGGGGCTGGCCATCGCTCTCGCCCCAGAACGGCAGATCGATCGACATGGCCACAAATCCCCGTTCCGCCATCTTCGTGGCATACAGGTTCGCGCTCTGCTCCTTCACCGCGCCCATCGGATGCCCGACGATGATCGCCGGATTCTTCGCATTCCGGTCGAGGGTCTTGGGAGTGAAGAGATTCCCGGCGACGTTCATCTGATACTGGTTCTTGAAGGTGACCTTCTGGAGGGTCACCCTGTCGCTGGTGTAGAAGTTGGCCGCGCCTCGGGACATGTCCTGAGCCATCGCAGCCGGCAGGTCGAGGACCGACATCATGCCGAGCGCGGCGACGCCGGCACCGGTCATCTTCAGGAGACTGCGCCGATCGATGCCCATGTCGGCATGCACTTCCACGGCGCGCTTGTCCACATTTTGCCTGTTCATTGCTGTAGCTCCTTTGATGCCTGGGCATCCCTGCGGCTTGGCTTCTTAACGGCGGAAATTTAGGCCATGCGGAGCGCGCGCATTAGACGGCGCGTTTTGCTTGTCGTTATGAATTCCGCTCATCAATCGCCAACGGTCATCCAGGGGCCGGGGCGGCGCGCATCGCGCTGATTGATGAATGCATTTCATAACCGCATGCGGTTATGAGCCGCTAATGGCCCACGAGCCCCTCGACTATCTATGCCCCACCGGATCAATCCAGCCCTGGCGGGCAAGGTCCGCCGCTCGGCTGAGGGCCATCCTCCACACACTCAGGCAATTGCATGCAGGATCAACTCCCTTCCGGGAATGGCACGACCGCGCACCAGCCGGCGGCGTGGGGCGCCGTCTTCGCGATGTCGCTCTGCGTCTTCGTGCTGATCGCGTCCGAGTTCATGCCGGTCAGCCTGTTGACGCCGATCGCCACGGACCTAGCCGTGACCGAGGGGCAGGCGGGACAGGCCATTTCGGTGTCCGGCATCTTCGCCGTGCTGACCAGCTTGCTCATCGCCCCGGTGACCGGCCGGCTCGACCGCAAGGTGGTGCTGCTGTCCCTGACCGGCCTGATGGTTCTGTCGGGGGCCATCGTCGCCTTCGCGCCGGATTTCGCCACGCTGATGATCGGGCGGGCGCTGCTCGGCGTCACCATCGGCGGCTTCTGGTCGATGTCGACGGCGACGGTGATGCGGCTGGTGCCGGAGGAGTCGGTGCCGAGGGCCCTCGCCATCCTCAACGGCGGCAATGCGCTCGCGGCCACGATCGCGGCTCCGCTGGGCAGCTTTCTGGGCGCGCACATCGGATGGCGCGGCGCGTTCTTCTGCGTGGTGCCGCTCGCGGCTCTCGCCCTGTGCTGGCAGTTGATGTGCCTTCCGGCGATGCGCAGCGAGCGGCGGTCCGGCGCCGGGACCGTGTTCCGGCTTCTCAGCCGGCCGCAGGTGGCCTTCGGGATGGCGGCGATCCTGTTCCTGTTCATGGGCCAGTTCGCGCTGTTCACCTATCTGCGGCCATTCCTGGAGACGGTGACCGGCGTCGGCGTCTCCATGCTGTCGCTCATCCTGCTGGTGGTCGGCGTGACCGGCCTGGTCGGCACGATGCTGATCGGCCCGGTGCTGAACCGGAGCGTGTACGGCGTCCTCATCGTGATCCCGCTGCTGATGGCCGGCATCGCCGTGGCGCTGATTGCCTTCGGCGGTTGGGTCGCCGGGACGGCGTTGCTGCTGGGCGCGTGGGGCCTGATCGGCACGCCCGCGCCGGTCGGCTGGGGGACCTGGCTGTCGCGGACCCTGCCGGCGGACGCGGAGGCCGGCGGCGGGCTGATGGTCGCAACCATCCAGCTTGCGATCACGCTGGGCGCGACCGTTGGGGGGACCCTGTTCGACCTGAGCGGGTACCAGGCCACCTTCGGCGTCAGCACCGTCCTGCTTGTGATGGCCGCCCTCCTGTCCTTCGCGGCGTCGCGCACGGATCGGCTTCAGCCGGCCTGACGGGACGGCTGGTCCCAACGGGAATGAACATTTCGAGAGTGAGCAAGAACCAAGGAGCGCTTCGATGACCGTCAAAGCCTACGGCACCTACGCCGCCGACAAACCCCTCGAGCCGCTGGAGGTCACGCGCCGGGCTCCCGGTCCGCATGATGTCCAGATCGACATCGCCTATTGCGGTGTCTGCCACTCGGACCTGCATCAGGCGCGCGCGGAATGGGCGGGCACGCAGTGGCCGTGTGTCCCCGGCCACGAGATCGTGGGACGCGTGTCGGCGGTCGGCGCGCATGTGTCGGGCTTCCGCGCGGGCGAACTCGTCGGCATCGGCTGCATCGTCGACAGTTGCAAGCACTGCCCGGACTGCGAGGACGGGCTGGAGAACTACTGCGACGGCATGGTCGGCACCTACAATTCCCCGACGCCGGACGCGCCTGGCCATACGCTCGGCGGCTATTCGCAGCAGATCGTCGTGCACGAGCGCTACGTGTTGCGGATCCGGCATCCGGAGGAGCAACTCGCCGCGGTCGCGCCGCTGCTGTGTGCCGGCATCACCACCTATTCGCCGCTGAAGCACTGGAACGCCGGTCCGGGCAAGAAGGTGGGCGTGGTCGGCATCGGCGGTCTCGGCCATATGGGCATCAAGCTCGCCCACGCGATGGGCGCGCATGTGGTCGCCTTCACCACCTCGGAGTCCAAGCGCGAGGCGGCGCTGGCGCTTGGCGCGAACGAGGTCGTGGTCTCGCGCAATCCCGACGAGATGGCCGCCCATGCCAAGAGCTTCGACCTCATCCTGAACACCGTGGCCGCCCCGCACGACCTCGATGCGTTCCTCGTCCTGCTGAAGCGTGACGGGACGATGGCGCTGGTGGGCGCGCCGGCCACGCCGCATCCCTCGCCCAATGTGTTCAACCTGATCATGAAGCGGCGGTCGGTCGCCGGCTCGATGATCGGCGGTATCGCCGAGACGCAGGAGATGCTCGATTTCTGCGCGGAGCACGGCATCGTCTCCGACATCGAGATGATCCGCGCCGACGCGATCAACGAGGCCTATGAGCGCATGCTCAAGGGCGACGTGAAGTACCGATTTGTGATCGACACCGCTTCCTTGGCTGCCTGATCGCAATGTCCGGAAAGAGAAGAAGGGCCGGTGCATCGCACCGGCCAGTTCCGGCACGGCTCATTCATGAGCCAGCGCGATAAGCCCTATCGCCGGGCAGCCCCTAATCAAGCGCAGTCTTCCATGCAAGTTTGAGGTGGTTCACGGGAGACGCGCGCCCGTGCCCTCCCAAGTCTCGAAGTCTGGCCGAATGGAGGTCTCTATGAAACGTCTCGCCGCGACGATCGCATCACTCGTTCTTCTCGCCTCCTCGGTGGCCCATGCGCAGCAGGGCGCGGCCACGTCGGGCCCCAGCACCCGTCCGGGCATGCTGACGCTCGACGATGTCCGGGCGGTCTCGCCGGCGCTGGAGACATACGCGCAAGGTCGCATCGACGGCGATCTGTGGAAGCGCCCCGGCCTATCGCCGCGCGACCGCAGCATCGTCACCGTGGCGGCCCTTATCGCCCGCAACCAGCCGGTCGAGATGCCGCGCCACGTCACCCTGGCGCTCGACAACGGCGTCAAGCCGGGCGAACTGTCCGAGATCATCACCCATCTCGCCTTCTACTCCGGCTGGGCGAACGCGATGACGGCGGTGGCGGTCACGAAGGAAATCTTCGCCCAGCGGCGTATCACGGCCGACTTGCTTCCCCCGGCATCGCCCAAGCCGCTTCCCCTCGACGAGGCCACCGAGGCGCGGCGCGCGACGGCCGTGGCGCAGACCTTCGGCGCGGTGGCGCCGGGGGTCGTGCAGTACACGACGGACGTGCTGTTCAAGGACCTTTGGCTGCGCCCGGACCTCGCGCCGCGGGACCGCAGTCTGGTCACCGTCAGTGCCCTGCTCGCCTCGGGGCAGGTGGCGCAGATCCCCTTCCACCTCAACCGGGCGATGGACAACGGGTTGACGCGCGAGCAGGCCTCGGAGGCGCTCACCCATCTCGCCTTCTACGCCGGCTGGCCCAACGCCTTTTCGGCGCTGCCCGTCTTCAAGGAGGTGTTCGAGAAGCGCCCCGGCTGACACGGCACCCTGCCGCCCCTCCGGTCCTCACTTGCCCCGGTAGCGCAGTGCATCGACGAGCAGCGCGAAGGCCGGTGAGGACTGGCGGCGGCTCGGGTAGTAGAGGTGGTATCCGGACCAGGAGGGGCACCAGTCCTCCAGCACGCGCTGGAGGCGCCCTTCCTCAATATGCGGCTGTGCCAGATCCTCGGGCATGTGGGCGAGCCCGAAACCGGCCACCGCCGCGTTGAGGATGTGGAAGATGCCGTTGAAGACGAGCTGGCCGTCCACGCGCACGCGCAGTTCGTGACCGTCCTTCTCGAACTCCCACGCATAGATCCCTCCGTGCGTGGGAAGCCGCAAAGTGACGCAGGTGTGGCCGATCAGATCCTGCGGCGTCTCCGGGAGCGGGTGCTTGGCGAAATAGGAGGGCGCTCCGACCACCGCGAAGCGGACGTCAGGCCCGATCCGCACCGAGATCATGTCCTTGGCGACCTGCTCGCCGAGACGCACGCCGGCGTCATAGCGCTCGGCCACGATGTCGGACAGGCCGTAGTTGTTGATGAGTTCGACCTTGATGTCCGGATACGCGCGCAGGAACGGCTGCAGCTTCGGCCAGAGGAGGCCGTCGATCGCGTAATCGGTGGCGGTGATCCGGATGGTGCCGGCCGGCTTGTCCCGGAACTCGCTCAAGGCCGCGAGTTCGGTCTCGATCTCGTCGAACCGGGGGCCGATGGTCCGCAGCAGGCGCTCGCCAGCGTCCGTTGGGGAGACGCTGCGGGTGGTGCGGGTCAGCAGCCGGATGCCGAGCCGTTCCTCGAGCTGACGGACGGTGTGGCTGAGCGCCGACTGGGAAACACCGAGCTTGGCGGCCGCCTTGGTGAAGCTCTGCTCCCGGGCGACGGCCAGGAACGCGAGGAGGTCGTTGACGTTTTCGCGCGGCATTGATGAAGCCCATTCATGGGATCGGGCGAATTCCGGCACTCTACCGCAAACTAGGTCATCGCGTTATCGCCTTCCTGCGCGGAATTCATGAGCTGGGTCGATAGACCCATGCGCAATCCACCGGCTAATCGCGAGCGCCTGCACCGACTAGATTCTCGCTCAACAGCGGCCTCACGAGGGCAAGGACCGGAGGATGGAGACCATGGACATCACGCGCGTTGGCTCGCAGCCGTCCACCAAGGGGCCGGACGAGTGGTTCACCGGCACGGTTCGCATCGACCCGCTCTTCCAGGCGAACGCCCCTGCTCGCGCGATGGCCGCCAGCGTCACGTTCGAGCCCGGCGCCCGCACGGCTTGGCACACCCATCCGCTGGGGCAGACCCTGATCGTCACGGCCGGCGTCGGCCGGGTGCAGCGCGAGGGCGGTCCGATCGAGGAGATCCGCCCCGGCGACGTGATCTGGTTCCCGCCCGGCGAGAAGCACTGGCATGGCGCGTCGCCCACCAATTTCATGACGCACATCGCCATCCAGGAGCAGCTCGATGGCAAGGCTGTCGACTGGATGGAGAAGGTGACGGACGAGCAGTACGGCGCATAGCGCATCAACCCCGAGGAACGGTTGCATGGAACTGACGATCAACGGCACCACCCGCCGGGTGGAGGCCGAAGCCGATACCCCTTTGCTCTGGGTGATCCGCGACGAGCTGGGCCTGACCGGCACGAAGTATGGCTGCGGCAAGGCTCAGTGCGGTGCCTGCACCGTGCTGGTGGACGGCCAGCCGACCCGCTCCTGCGTCACGCCGGTCGAGAGCGTCGTGGGCGGCGCCATCACGACCATCGAGGCGATTGAGGAGGACCCGGTGGGCCGGCGCGTGGTGGAGGCCTGGGTGGCGAACCAGGTGCCGCAGTGCGGCTACTGCCAGTCGGGCCAGGTCATGGCCGCCACAGCCCTGCTGAAGCAGAGCCCGCACCCTGGCAAAGCGGACATCGCCGCTGCCTTGGTCAACCTCTGCCGCTGCGGCACCTACAACGCCATCGCCGCCGCCATGCGGCAGGCCGCCCAGGGTTGAGGAGGAGATGACCATGGACGGTTCGAATCCCTTGCACGTCGCGTTGGACGCGCTGCCTGAAGGGCGGCCGGCCAACCTGTCCCGCCGCGGCTTTCTCGGGGCCTCGCTGGGTACGCTGGTGCTCGCCGTGGCACTTCCCGGCGGTATCGCCCGCGCCCAGGGACCGGCTGCTCCGGCGGTGAAGCCCGGCAGCCGCGTGCCCGCCTTCCTGGAGATCCGCCCGGACGGCTCCGTGCTGCTGCGCAGCCCCTTCGTTGAAGGCGGCCAAGGCATCGCCACCGCCATGGCGCAGATCGTCGGCGAAGAACTGGACGTCGATCCGAACCGCTTCACTGTGGAATGCGCGCCGCCCGGTCCCGACTACGCGCTGGTGAACGGCCGGCGGTTCACCGGTGGCAGCTACTCGGTCCGAACCAGCTACGAGCCAATGCGCCGCCTGGGTGCCACGGCGCGGCAGATGCTGCTGCAGGCAGCATCCACCCGCTTGAGCGTGCCGGTGGCGAGCCTGTCCACCGAACCCGGCCGCGTGCGCCACGCCGCTTCTGGCCGCGTGCTCGATTACGGCGCACTCGCTGCTGAAGCTGCCACCCTGCCGGCGCCGGAGGCCGCGCCGCTGCGGGCGGAGAAGGATTTTCGCTGGATCGGCAAACCCGTCCCTCGGCTGGATGCGCGCGACAAGTCCACCGGCAAGGCCGTCTACACCATAGACCTTGCAATCGATGGGATGTTGCAGGCCGCGGTGCAGCACGCCCCGCGCCTCGGCGGCGAGCCGGGCGCCTTCGCCAACGAGGCGGAGGTGAAGGCGATGCCGGGGGTGCATTCCATCCACCGCCTGCCGGGCGCCGTGGCGGTGCTCGCCGACCGCTGGTGGCGCGCGCGCCGCGCGGTGGAAGCGCTTCAGGTGACCTGGACCGAGCCCGCCCCGGACACCCGCAACGCCATGCCCGCCGACTTCTCCTCCGAGGGGATGCGCGCCGCGCTGGCCGCCGCCCCGGGCCACGGCATCGCCGCGGAAACCCAGGGCGATGCCGCTTCGGCTCTGAAGGGCGCCACGCGGGTGGCCGAGGCGACCTACGATGCGCCCTATCTGGCGCACGGCCAGCTTGAGCCGCCCTCGGCGCTCGCGCGCTGGAACGCCGACGGCACGCTGGACCTCTGGCTGCCGAATCAGGCGCCGGAGATGTTCCAGCGCGCCGCCGCGGCCATCGCCGGCATCGCGCCGGAGAAGGTGAACATCCACTCGCCGATGCTCGGCGGGTTCTTCGGCCGGCACTTCCTCTACGAAACCGCCAATCCCTTCCCGCAGGCGATCCTGCTGTCCAAGGCGGTCGGCCGTCCGGTGAAGCTGATCTGGAGCCGCGAGGAGGAGTTCCTGCGCGATGCGCTGCGCCCGATGGGGCTGGCGCGCTTCCGCGCCGGACTCGACGCCCAGGGGCTGCCCGTGGCGCTGGAGGCCGAGGCGGTGGGCGAGGGGCCGACCGGCCGCCTGTTCGGCCGCAAGCCCGATGCCGCGGACTCCTCGGCTGTGGAGGGCATCGCCGGAAAGCCCTACGCCATCGCGAACAGGCGCGTCGCGCACGTCCCGCTGCCGCACCCGACCATCCTCGGCTTCTGGCGCTCGGTCGGGCATTCGATGAACGACTTCTTCTACGAGACCTTCTTCGACGAGATGGCCGATGCCGGCCGGCAGGACCCGTACGCGCTGCGCCTCCGGCTGCTGGCCGACAAGCCGCGCCACAAGGCGCTGCTGGAAGCAGTGGGGGAATTCTCCGGCGGCTGGACGCGCGGCCCCTTCACCGCGGCCGACGGCAGCCGGCGCGCCCGCGGCGTCGCCATGGCCTCGCCCTTCGGCAGCGAGGTGGCGACCATCGCCGAGGTTTCGGTGAAGGACGGCACGGTGGTGGTGCACGACGTCTGGGTGGCAATCGACCCCGGCCGCGTCGTGAACCCGGCGATCGTCGAGGCCCAGGTGAATTCAGCGGTGGCGCTCGGCCTTTCTTCGGCACTGCTGGAGGAGGTGGTCTATGCCGACGGCCTCCCCCAGGCACGCAACTTCGACGGCTACCCCATCCTGCCACCCGACCGCATGCCGCGCGTGCACGTGCACATCGTCGAGAGCGGCGCGCCTATGGGCGGCATCGGCGAGCCGGGCCTGCCCGGCGTGCCGCCGGCCGTGGCCAACGCCGTCGCGGCGCTGACCGGGCAGCGTGTCCGCAGCCTGCCGCTGTCGAAGACCCGCTTCGGAACCACGTGACCGTAGAAAGGACGATCATGAAACGTCTCATCGCATCCGCCCTCTCGCTCGCCCTTGTCGGTGCGGCCCCAGCCTTTGCCGAGAGCACGGTGATTTCGCCGAACGGCTCGCGGCCCTCGGCCAAGGGACCGGCGCAGTACTTCACCGGGTCCGTCGTCGTGGATCCCCTGTATCCGGCCAACGACCACACGTCGTCGTCGGGCGGCCTCGTCACGTTCGAGCCCGGAGCGCGCTCCGCGTGGCACACCCATCCGGCCGGCCAGGTTCTCATCGTCACCAACGGGACAGGGTGGGTGCAGGAGGAAGGCGGCGCCAAGCGGGAGATCAAGCCGGGCGACGTCATCTGGACGCCGCCGGGCGTGAAGCACTGGCATGGAGCCACCGCCACCAACGGCATGAGCCACATCGCCATCACGAACATGATCGGCGGTAAGAACGTCGAGTGGATGGAAAAGGTCACCGACGACCAGTACCAGAAATAAGTGAAGCGAATTGTTTCGAGCAGTTCGAAATGCAACGGCACAGGCGGCGGACGCACGACCCGCTGACCGCCTGTGGTTCGTGCCGACAGAAATGAGTTGAGATGCGCCCAAAAATCATTTGCCACATGGTCAGTTCAATCGACGGCCGCCTGCTGGTCGATCGGTGGTCCTCGCCAGCGTACGGCGTCGATGCGAGCATTCTGCTCGAGCATTACGATCGGGTTGCGGCGCGATGGAATGCGGATGGCTGGATCGTCGGTCGCAAGACCATGGAGGCCTATGCCACGGGAAGGACGCGCACTCCGGCCCGGGCCGGGACTGGCTTGCGCGACACCTACATCGCCGACCGCAAGGGCCGCGCCGTTGCCGTTGCCATCGACCCGCATGGCAAGCTGCGTTACGGCCAGGACAATGCCGGCGGGGACCACATCGTGGCGGTTCTCGGCGAACAGGTATCGGACGACTATCTTGCCGAGTTGCGCGAGGACGGCGTTTCGTACCTGTTCGCCGGACCGGACGGAAGGAACCTGCACCGGGCCATGGACACCCTCGGCGATGCCTTCGGCATCAGGACCATCCTTCTCGAGGGCGGCGGCCTGACCAACGGCGCCTTTCTCAAGGCCGGACTGATCGACGAGATCAGCCTGCTCGTGTATCCCGGCATCGACGGCTTGGCGGGTGTGCCCAGCATCTTCGAATACATCGGGAATGCCAATGAACGTCCTGCCGCCGGCCTGTCGCTTCGCCACACCGGCGCCGAGACCCTGGAGGGCGGCATGGTGTGGCTCCGGTACACGGTGGAGCAGGGTGCGGAATCCGGCCGGTGAACCGTGTCGCCGCAACGGCGCCGGTTCCCCAATCCGGAATATCACGGGAACACGAGCCAAGAATGAAGATGCCGGTGCGTCGGATGCTGTTAGCCGTGGTCGTTCTCCTGGGCTGCCTGCTGATCGGCGCTTGCGCTTACGTTCAGCATCCCAAGTTCGGCAAATTCCCCGAGGGCGATCACCTCCGCATCGTCGAGGCCTCGCCCAACTATGCCGACGGGGAGTTTCGGAACCTGATCCCCACGCCCATGTTCACCGACGACCGCAGTTTTGCTTCCGTCCTGTTGAGCAACCTGTTCACCGGAAGCGAGCGCCCGAGACCAAGCGCCCCGATCCCCACGGTAAAGACGGACCTGAAGGCTCTGGACCCGGGCCGGGACACGGTCATCTGGCTCGGGCACTCCTCCTACTTCGTTCAGCTCGCCGGCAAGCGGGTCCTGATCGACCCGGTGTTCAGCGTCGAGGCCGCTCCCGTTCCCTACGCCAATCGGGCGTTCGACGGGACCAGCCTCTATACGGCCGAGGATATGCCGGACATCGACTATCTGCTCCTCACGCACGATCATTGGGATCATCTCGACCATCCCAGCGTGACGGCGCTGGAGCCCAAGGTCAGGACCGTCGTCGGCGGGCTGGGCATGGGGGCGTACTTCGAGCCTTGGGGCTATGCGCGCGAGAAGATCCATGAAGCCGACTGGTTCACGTCGTTGGAACTGGACAACGGCTTTACTGTCCACGTACTGCCCGCCCGTCACTACTCGAGGCGTCTGCTGACCCGGAACAAGACCCTCTGGACGGGGTACGCGCTGGAAACCCCGGCGCGGCGGATGTTCTTCAGCGGCGACAGCGGCTATGGCCCGCATTTCGCCGAGATCGGTCGCCGCTTCGGGCCATTCGATCTCGCCGTGCTGGATGGCGGGCAGTACGACCGGCGCTGGGCCCATATCCACATGTTCCCCGAGGAAGCCGCGCAGGCCGCCGAGGATCTGCTCGCCGTGGCTCTGCTTCCCGGCCATGTCGGCCGATTCACCATCGCCAAGCACGCCTGGGACGAGCCGTTCAAGCGCATCACCGCCGCGAGCGACGGTCGGCCATACAGGCTTCTCACGCCGCTCATTGGCGAGCCTGTGTTCCTTGGTGAAACGGATCAACGCTTCTCCCGCTGGTGGGAAGGCATCGAGTAGAGCGCGACGGAGGCGGGGGCTACTCGACGTGAGGCCGCTGAGCCGGAGCCGGATAGCGCATGCCCGGGCCGGGAATGATGGAAGCCGGATGGCTGATGACCCGGACATGGCCGCATTCTCGGCGGGACTTATGAGCAGCCGCGATAACGCTTATTAAACCAGCTCATGGAACGCGACCGATCCGCCGGCATTAAACAAACTGAATTAGCTATCTTCCGAGGGTAAGAAGCGTTTCCAGGTTGAGCGGAGATTCACAGGTCACCGCTTGATTGATCCCCTTACCCCCTGGCCTTCGGATGAGTGCAGCCTCCCTGTCCTTCGCTGAAGCAGGTGCCGGCTGATGATGAAAGACCCTTCCGCGTGCGCAGCGCCGCACGCTTACGGCCATGCAGGGTGCGCGCTGTTCCAAGGCGCTTCGCGCATCGGAAGCCGCGTTGCAGCGGTGTGGACACGCTGCTGCATCCGGTTGAACGCGCTGCGGTGCCGATGAGAGTTCGGGCTGACGGCGTCGGAGGCAATCCTGCCCTGGCCCGCCGCCCGAACCAGTTCCGTAAGGACAGGAGGGACGCGAATGAGCAGCTCCGATGTGACGCGACGAGAGTTCCTGGAGGGCGCCGCGGCCGTCGGCGGTGCCCTCGCCGGGGGACAGATGCTGCCCGGAGCCGTGCCGCCGGCCGCCGCGCAGGGCGTCGAACCGGGGTCCCCTCCGCTCAGCGTCCTGCTCCGCGTCAACGGAAGCGAGCGCCGGCTGACGCTCGATCCCCGCACCACGCTGCTCGACGCCCTGCGCGAGCACCTGCACCTCACGGGCTCGAAGAAGGGCTGCGGCCTCGGCCAGTGCGGCGCCTGCACGGTGTTGATGGACGGGAAGCGCGTGAAATCGTGCCTCTCGCTCGCCGCTCTCGTGGACGGGCGCGAGATCACGACCATCGAGGGCTTGGCCCAGGGCGATCAACTCCATCCCCTGCAAGCCGCGTTCATCGAGCGCGACGCCTTCCAGTGCGGCTATTGCACGTCCGGCCAGATCATGGCCGGCGTTGCCTGCATCGCGGAGGGGCATGCCGGCTCGCCGGAGGAGATCCGCGACTGGATGAGCGGCAATTTGTGCCGCTGCGGCGCCTATGACCACATTGTCGCGGCCATTCAGGACGCGGCCCGGGCCACCGGTTCCACACAGGGAGGGTGAGCCATGCACCCCTTCACCCTCGAACGCCCACGCGACCTAGCCGCCGCCCTCGGGTTTCGCGCCCAGGCCGGCCGCACCGACGCCCCCGCCGAATATATCGCCGGCGGCACCGATATGGTGCAGCTTCTGCAGGAGTACGTACGCCGGCCCGAGCGGCTGGTCAGCCTCGCCGGTCTTCTCGACAACCGCATCGAGGTTGGTCCGCAGGGACTCAGGCTCGGCGCCGCCGCCACGATGGCGGAGGTGGCGGCCCACCCCGCCGTGGTCGAGCAATTTCCCGTCATTGCCGAGGCGCTGCTGAACTCGGCGAGCCCGCAGGTCCGCAATCAGGCGACCATGGGCGGCAACCTGCTCCAGCGGACCCGCTGTCCCTATTTCCGCGATGTCGGTTACGCCGCCTGCAACAAGCGGGCGCCGGGGTCCGGCTGCGCCGCCATCGGGGGCGAGAACCGCTGGCACGCGGTGCTCGGCACGAGCGAGACCTGCATCGCCGCCAACCCGTCCGATCTTGCCGTCGCGCTGGTCGCTCTCGACGCGGCGGTCGAGGTGCGCGGCGCCGCCGGGCAACGCACCGTGCCGCTCACCGATTTCCACCGCCTTCCCGGCGCCACGCCGCACATCGAGACGGTTCTCGAGCCCGGGGAGGTCGTCGCCGCCATCACGGTGCCGGCGAACCCGACCGCTCGCCGCTCGCATTACCTCAAGGTGCGCGACCGCGCCTCCTTCGAGTTCGCGGTCGTGTCGGCGGCGGTGGCGCTCGATATGGACGGTCCCCGCATCCGGCAGGCCCGCGTCGCCCTGGGCGGGGTCGGAACCAAGCCGTGGCGCGTTCCCCGCGTCGAGGCGGCGCTGGCTGGGGCCAGCCTCGACCCGGCGGCGCTCCGCTCCGCCGCGGCGCTCGCCGCGGATGGCGCGCAGGGGCGGGGACACAACGACTTCAAGATCGTCCTCATGCAGCGCGCCATCGTGCGTGCCGTCGAAACCGTGGGAGCCCGCGCATGACCAGCGCCCTCATTGGACAGCCCGTCAGCCGCGTGGACGGCCGCCAGAAAGTCACCGGCGGCGCCACCTACGCCGCCGAATTCGACATGCCGGGGCAAGCGCACGCGGTTATCGCGCGGAGCACGGTTGCGAAAGGCCGCATCGCGTCCATCGACAGTGCGGCGGCGGAACGAGCGCCCGGCGTTCTGGCCGTCCTGACCCACCGCAACGCGCCGAGGCTCGCCTACCGCGAACACAAGGGTTTGGTGGATCCGGATGTCGGCGAGCGCCTGCGGGTGCTTCAGGGCGACCGGGTGAACCACCAGGGGCAACCGATCGCGCTCGTGATTGCCAATACCCTCGAACAGGCCAGCCACGCGGCGACGCTGCTGCGCGTCACCTACGCATCGGAAACCGCGGCCACCGACATCAGCCGCATCGAGCCGGTTATGCCCACCCAGCAGAAGACGGACCAGGGCGAGCGCCGGCCGCCGGAGACGCGGCGCGGCGATCCCGAAGGAGCCCTTGCGGCGGCGGAGGTCAGGGTTGACCAGACCTATGTGATCCCGCGCGAGAACCACAACCCGATCGAGATGCACGCCACCATCGCCGCGTGGGAGGGCGACCGGCTGACCCTCTGGGACAAGACGCAGTGGGTGCACAACACGGCCGAGGAGATCGCCTCCGTGTTCGGCATTCCGGCAGCGAACGTCCGCGTCGTGTCCCCCTTCGTCGGCGGCGCCTTCGGTTCATCCCTGCGCACATGGCCGCATGTGACGCTGGCGGCCCTCGGTGCCCGCGTGGCGGGGCGGCCGGTCAAGCTGATGCTGTCACGACGCGAGATGTACTACGGCGTCGGCTTCCGCCCGCACACGGTGCAGCGTGTCGCCCTCGGCGCCTCGCGCGACGGCCGTCTCTCCGCGATCATCCATGATGCTCACCAGGAGACGTCCACCTATGAGGAGTATTCGGAGGCGCTGATCAACGCGAGTCGGTTCCTGCATTCGTGCCCGAACGTCCACACGCGGCACCGTCTCGCGCCGCTGAACGTGCACACGCCGACTTATATGCGGGCTCCAGGAGAATCGAGCGGCATCTTCGCGCTGGAATCAGCCATGGACGAACTCGCGGTGGCGCTGAACATCGACCCGGTCGAGCTGCGCCTGCGCAACGAGCCGGAACGGGACGAGTTCAAGAAGCTGCCGTTCTCAAGCCGCTCGACGCGGGAATGCTACCGGGCCGCCGCCGAGCGTTTCGGTTGGAGCCGGCGCACCGCCGAGCCGCGCTCCATGCGCGATGGGCGCTGGTTGATCGGCTGGGGGATGGCGACCGCGACCTACCCGATGAACTACGCGCCGGCCTCCGCCATGGCGCGCCTGTTGCCCGACGGCACGGCCGAAGTGGCGAGCGCGGCGACCGACATGGGGCCGGGCACCTGGACCTCGATGACGCAGGTGGCCGCCGACGCTCTCGGCCTGCCAATCGAGCGGGTGACGTTCAAGCTCGGCGACAGCCGGCTGCCGAAAACGCCCCCGCATGGCGGGTCGATGACCATGGCGAGCGTCGGGAGTGCCGTTCAGGCCGTCTGCCGCAAAGCGCGCGAGGACGCGCTCGCGCGTAGCGGCGCCGGCGACGTCATGGACGCCATGCGCCGCCTCGGTCAACCCGTCGAGGCCTCGGTCGACTTGAAGCCCGGCGACGAGGCCGCGCGGTTCTCCATGCACGCCTTCGGGGCGGTGTTCGTGGAGGTCGCCGTCGACCCGGATCTTGGGGAGACGCGGGTGCGGCGCATCGTCGGCGCCTATGGGGTGGGCCGCATCGTCAACCCGAAGACGACCCGCAGCCAGTGCATCGGCGGCATGGTCGGCGGTATCGGCATGGCACTCATGGAGCATTCCGTGGTGGATGTCCGCAACGGGCGGGTGCCGAACGCCAACTTCGCCGAATATGCGGTGCCGGTCCACGCCGACAACCCGCCGGTCATGGACGTGATCTTCGTGGAGGAGCACGATCCGCACGTGAACCCGCTTGGCGTGAAGGGCGTCGGCGAGATCGCCATGGTGGGCGTTGCGCCGGCGATCGCCAACGCCATCTTCCACGCTACCGGCAAGCGCATCCGGGATCTGCCGGTCACGCCCGACAAGCTGCTCTGACAGACCGGAAAGGGCCGACTCACAGTGTCGGTCACCGAAGGAGCATTATGACGGACCACCTTGGCGATTTGCCGAACCTGTCCTCGTCTCCATCCTTTCCACGGGCCTGACGTGGCCAACGGCCCATGCGAGTTCTAAAGAAGCCGAGGACGCAGCTGACGATCTTGCCTCGCATTCATGAGCCCGGCTAATAGGCTCATGCAAATGATAGCCGCTAATCGGATGCGCTTGCTCCGATTAAATTCTCTTCAACAGAAGGCGCAGGCAGCACAGCTAAATAATGTGATGCCATGGCAATGAAGAAGGGACGGCTCGGCCGATCCAACATATTCAGCCGCGCTTTTCTGGCGAAACCAACGCTTAGGAGAATTTCATGAACATCCGTCGCATTTCCGCGATTGCCCTGACCGCCACCGTGCTGACCTCAGGCGTCAGCTTCGCCCAGTCGACCAGTGCCGGCAGCTTTGAGGCCCAGCTGAACGAGGCCAAGTCCATCAGCCTGCTCGATGTGGAGCGTGATCGGCGCAGCACCGTCGCCAATCAGCTGAATGTCGCTGAGAACCTGTATGCTCAGGGAAACATAGCCGAAGCTGAGCCGTACCTGCGCCTGGCTCGCGGCATGCTGGGCCTCGACAACACGGCCCCGAACCCGGCAACCCAGGTCGGCGAGCGCACCGGAGCCGGCAACGCCATCAATTAACCGACCCACAGTGGAGGGAGCCTGCTGACAGCGGGCTCCCTCTGTGTGCCCGAAGCTCGCCTGCGCCCAGCTATGGCGATCCATTGATTTCTGACGCCTAACTGGTTCCGCGCTCGCCCCTTGGATGGAACTCTCGCTACAGGTAGATTCGGGGCAGTAGCGGAAAATCGTTGATCGTGTCCGTTAAACGGTGGATTCCGGACAGGCCGCTCGGTGGTACTGAGCGTCCGGTTGGGTCAAAAGCGAGAATAAAGCAGCGCGTTAGGCTCTCAAAAAGAATGAGGCGTCACACGTCGTCCGCGAGTCCGTGACCAGTGTTGCGCTCGGCTCGGCGCGAATTGAAAATTCGCACCTCACCTCACGCCCCTGCTGTTTGCAATTGTGATCGCAACACGTGGCGAGACAGGTCGGGGCTTGTCTCATGCGGTAACCGTCTGATATTATAGCATATTTTCTCTTTGAGACAGTTTCCAGTCCATATAAGAAGTTGTTGCAGTCGACCAGGGCCAGGGTGCGCATGGCGGTCAGCGGCGATGGAAGCGGATCGTCGACGTGATGACGCCCCAGACCTGGAAGTCCTCGCGACCGGTCACCTCCACCGGTCGGTACTGCGGGTCGTCGCTGTTCGGTGCGAGGTAGGCCCGGCCGCAGCGGATCAGGAGCCGCTTGCAGGTCAGTTCGCCGGCGAGCGCGGCAACGATCACGTCGTCATGCCGAGCCGTGAGGCTGCGGTCGACGATCGCCAGATCCCCGTCGTGGATGCCGGCGCGCGTCATGCTGTGGCCGCTGATTCGCAGCGTGAACGTCGCGCTGGGGTGCGGAACCAGCACCTCCGCGAGGTCGATCCGACCCTCGACGTAGTCGGCGGCGGGGCTCGGGAATCCGGCCGAAACCTTGGCCTCGATCATCAAAACCGGACACGCACTGGCGTGCACCGGCTGTGGCTCCATTCCCATGACACCCCCTCCATCCTGCCGCCGACACCGGCGGGTCTGAATTCAGGATGTTGAGGACGGGGAACTTTTCAAGAACAAAGATGCCTACCGCCAGCCGAAGACCCACACGACAACGGCGCGCCCACACGCCCACAAGAGCAGCGCGAGGCCGGCGACCACACCGCACCAGAACGCCGCGGCTGAGCCCAGCACCTGAGGCCCAACAGGGCGGCGGAACGGAAGAGTCGGATCCTGAGGGTAGCGCACCCGGTCGATGGCGAAGCCAACTGCGTCCATGCTGGAGCTTACGGCAATGCCGATCAGGTAGAGCAGCGCCAGAAGGCTGGCGATGCCTACGATAAGGGGTAAGGCGTGACGCTGAAGTTCCATGAATCCGCTCGCGTTCTTGGTCAACCCCGCGCCGCCCTCCACGCGGCCGCGAAACCCGGCGCCACCGTGTAGGTATCGCCTACCCGCTGGTACCAGCCGCCCTCAGCAAGCGGCAGGACGCTTCCCTGACCCTGTACCGTCATGGTGACGTGCGCCAGGGCAGAGATCAGCACATCGTGCGAACCGTGTTTGTCCTCGATGACCGGTGCCTTCAGCTCTCCAGCGACAACATCATCGATGACATCGAGATAGCCCGGATCATTCACCAGCGTTTTGGAACGGCTGCCCGAAGGCGCGTCGATGGGTGGCGCCTTCGGCGCGGCATGACGGGGCTGGAAGGTTGCGGGGAGAGGTTCATTCGGGGGCACGCCGCCCCGGCGTTCACGGCGGCAGCTTGGCGGTGCGGGCGGCCAGCATCGCAAGGCTTTCCTGGTATGGGAAGCTGGTCGGCAGCGAGAGCTTGATACGCGTCACCATCTCGGTGACCCGCGCCGCCACCTTGATGAGGTTGAGGCGCAGCGTGTCGAACTGCGCCTCGCGCCAGAACGACGCCTTCGGCGCCAAGCCGCGCAAGGTGTGCAGCAGCCAGTAGGCGGCGGTGTGGATGAGCAGCCGGAACTGGTTGGCGGTGGCCTTGCTGCACGACGTCCGGTCGGAGGCGAGATGCAGCTTGTGCGCCTTGATCCAGTTCTCCATCCGGCCGCGGGCGCAGTAGATGGTCTCGTACAGCGCCCTGGGCGTGCCGGTCAGGTTGGTCACGATGAAGCGCGTGTCGGTGCCCTGGGCCGACGCCTCGATCCGGGCGATGACCCGCCGCTCGACCTTCCAGGGGCGCGCCGCGTAGCGGAACTCGCGGAAGCGTCGGACCTTGTCCGCCTCGCCGGCCAGCCGCCCCATCGCGGCGTCTTCGGCCAGATCGGTGACGCGCCCGAGCAGGATCTTGTTGCCGCCCAGGCCGAAGACGTAGCCGACGCGGTTGCGCTCGCACCAGCTCATCGCCTCGTGGCGGCCGTAATGGCTGTCGCCGCGCACCAGGATGTCGACGCGCGGCCAGCGGGCGCGGATGGTCCGCACGACGTGGCGCAGCACCAGCGCCACCTCGGCGCCGTCCGGCGTCTTGCCGGGGCGCAGGATGACGGCGACCGGCTTGCCGGTGGTCGCCTCGTAGATGTGCATCGGCAGGAAGCAGCGCCCGTCGTAGTGGGCGTGGAAGAGGGACAGTTGCTGGGCGCCGTGGACGCGATCCTCGGTGTCGTCGATGTCCAGCACGAGGCGCCGCGGCACCGTGGCGAAGCTGTCGCAGAACAGATCCACCATGGCCGCCATCATGCGCTTGAGCGCCAATGGACCGGGCCGGTTCTCCAGGCGGCTGATGGTCGGTTGCGAGCACAGGTCGGCACCGCTTTCGGGCAGCCGGCCGACCGCCATCTTGAAGGCGGGATCGCTGCGCAAGGCGTCGCAGTCGTTGGCGTCCGGGTAGCCGGCGGCGATCAGCAGGGCGCGGAACCGGATCATCTCCGCCAGCGTGTGCTGGATGCGCTTGGGCGCGCGGGGGTCCTCGATGCAGCCTGCCAGGCGCTCGCAGATCCCGAGCCGCCGGTCGATCTCGGCCAGCAGCAGGACGCCGGCGTCGGAGGTGAGACGGCCGCCATCGAAAGCGGCGATGACCGGCTTGCCGGCAACCGGTGACAAGCCGGGCAGAACCCCGGTACTCTCGGCCATGGCGGGCGTGAACTCCGTTGATCCGTGGTGAGACTGCTTCAGCACCAGAATCATACACGAATTCAGCGGCTTAGACTCGCGCCCGCCGTCCCAGCTTCAGCTCTGGTGAATTTTCCGGGATAGTCGCTCCGCATCTTCTCCTCCGCCCGCTGGATGACGCTCGACACCATAGCGCTCCAATCCTTCAACATGACGGCCTCACTTTCTGGATCAGACGTTAATCGATCTACCCGCGCCTCTCCGCAGGAACAAGGCGCGGGGCAAGAGCTTCGTGGACAGTTCCATTTTGCTCAACGAACCAAACGCCATCCCCCAAGAATTCCAGGCGCCTTCGGCACCAATCGAACATCATTCGATAAGTCGGCGTATCGGGAACGGCGATTCCGAGATAGTCCGGCAGGATCATGTTGCCATCAACGTACACTCTTTTCTTGCCACCTTCAATTTGGGGAAGCTGCGCGACAGCCGCGTCCCAACTCTGTTGCATTTTCAATCGGGTAAACGCTTCACCGAACCTTGCGGAACTTGGCTTCTGCGAGCCGCCGCCTTTAGCTTCGATGACCAAATAACCTTCCTGCCATTTAATAATAACGTCAGCGCCGGGCGCGCCCTTTGTTAAGAGTTGAAGGACTTTGCCGCCTTTGCGCTCAAAGTAGGCCGCAACAGAGGCCGCCACCTCGTCCTCCACTAAAAACGTTCTCTCATTGCGAGGCGGCAATGGCATTGCAATGCCATCCCTAAATGGACGCGTGATCGGCTATGCGGCCGGTTACAAAATCTTCGGCCAACTTGTACGCCTGCCCCTCGACAATGGCGGCATCGCTAGCAATCGGAACGTCGCCGATGCACCGACCGGCGCTCAGCACCAGGAACCGACTGCCCTGACGCTCGACGGTGCACATGCGGGTGGGGCGCTTTTTCATGCCGGGCTCCGTTTCTGGATCACCTACATCTCTCAGAGTTTATTACGCATTTCTTCGCGAGCCCGCTCCAACTCCTTGCATTGAGGCTCCCACCCCTTTAGAAATCCGCCAGCCCAGGACCAATAAGGGTTTTCGTATCGTATCGCAGTACGGCTTGGCAGCAAGTGCATTTCACCCTCTTCGTTAATTCGGACATAGAGTCTGTCGTTGCGCCAGTGGATGAACCGCTTACCGCCCAAATAAGTATCTCCGGATGCTGGGCCATGTTTTTTACTCAGCGCTTCAATTATCAGATCAATTTGATGATGTGGCAGAATTCCATTGAACACGTAGGTGGCCGCATATAACTTGCTACACTGGAGATCGTGATGATAGATCACGCGAACCGGCAGCCCAAGGAGGTTGTCTTCATAATGCAAGTTATTGGCGCGGAAGGGTTCGGGCGGGTTCACCGCTTCATTCAATTCCGTGCTTCGATGGTCAAGGAAGCGTGCGCTTTCTTTGCGACGCACGTCTTCAATCGAGTCGTACCAAAACGCCTGCCTGAAATGAGGTCCGCCGGGTACACTCTGTGCCGCGCTTTCGGCCGCCACCGGAACGCCGAACGCAAGAGCCCAGCCTGTCGCGATTGCCGCTGCTGAAAGCGAGCATTGCTGTTTCATCGCCATGTGCTAGGTCTTCCTCCTTTTCGAGAATGTCGCCTACCAAGGCGCCAAGCTGAGGTCTACGGCCGTGCGATACGCTACGATGCTGGCACGGGTCATGCGTGCAGCGTGTTTCATAGCAACGCTTGCAGGCCGGACGGAGGCGATACCAACAGAACGATGATTATAACCGCAATCGTGAAAAGGGCTATCCCCGCTGTATACAAGGCATCCGACCGACTAGGTTGATGCCGGACCGCTGGGCTTCGGACTGTAACCTGGAGTGATTTGCCTCGCCTAGTGCCAAGAGCACCCACACCGAAGAGAATGCTTCCTGATAAGCACAGCACACCGCCGATGATCACCATCAACAATTGGCGCTGTAACAGCCCAATATTGTGCACCGCTAGATCGTCAGCACTGGGTGTTGCGTAGCTGGTCGGCACCGGGACGGTGGTATCCATCATCATTCCAATGATGACCACGCCCAATCCGAGGAGTGCAATGAATGCCCCGGCCGTACGCATTTGCTGAACTTCTCCTTTGACCGATAGGGCTACTCGCCAAGCTGACACCCTTTTATAAACCACGTTGTGGCAACGGGATACGCTTGGCCCGCACCGCCATTGCCATCCTTGTGAAGGGTGCTGTAGACCACGCCGGCACTAAGATATAGCGTATCCATGTAGGGCACCCCGCCAAATACATACGCGACAGTGTAGTAGGACGGGCCGCGGTTCAGCACCACCCCTTTGACGGTCTGCCCTCTATAGGCCACCATCACATTCTCTGAGCCGGCGAGAAGATACTGAATATCTGCCTGAGCTACGCTTTCGGTCTTTTGGGCGAAGATGGCGCCGTCATATTCAGCTCGATGCCCCGTAATGCCCCCTCCAGGACACCAATAGGTAACCGCCTGGGCTCCGGTCGCATACAGCATAGTCGAGATCAATGCGCCAGCACCCACCAAGACCGTCTTGCCCATCACTTGCACTCCATTTCTATATTTGCTGTCTCTAAATGTTCAGCGGCATGCGGCAACGGCGTTGTAATAGAAGCCGCTGTTGAGGGGGCCCTTGTAACCGTTCATCTCAAGGTGACGGACCTCCACCGGTCCTCTGCAAGCATTCCTGAAGCGGTTGGTGATCTCCTGCTTGGCCTCGCCTTCGTCCGGCGTAAACTGGACGATGCCATTCATCGAGAAGCCACGGCCGCCGTCGGGCAGCACGGTAGGCATTGGGAAGTCGTAAGGGCTAGCGGCGCAACCGGTCAGGATGAGAGCGACAGTGATGATAAAGGTCCTGGCCATTATGCCTCCCTTATAGGATTTGGCGGCTTGCTGTCAGGGGCTTCCCCGCCGCAGCGGTAACCTCCAGCCGAATCCGCCCGGCCTCGGGACGCAATTCGCCGCCCATTGCCTTGCAGATCATGCCATCGTCCATGGCCGCCGCGTGGGTGGCTGCCTCTATCGCACAATGAAAGTCAGGCAGCCATGTCACTGGGGTGTTCCTTCCGTAGGCGTCGTTGCCGTTGATGCACAGGGAGGTGATTTCCAGACCCTGGCGTCGCAACGTGACGCCGACTGAATATTCATGCTCATCATCGCATGCTGCAATGAGATACGCGACGTTGCTCCTTTGCCTGGGGTCGGGATCATATAGGAACGCCACAACATGCGTGACGCGCGAAATTGACAACTCTCCATGCCCCACGGCGACGCCTCCTATTCCAGAAAGTCAGGCTGCACGGCTGGCGCTGCGCGCCGCCCATGCCTTGTGCTCCGGGCGTCGGTAGACCGGCTTCGCGTCGGCGCGGTCGGCACGCGTCAGCTTCATCGTGGTCAGATCCATCTGGGCGGTGTAGATGTGCACGCCCGGCGGCGCAGCCTCGATCTCCGCCCCGTGGCAGTCCGTGACGTGCACCCACACCCTCATCCCGATCCATTCGGCCGGGCAGGTCCACCACGACCGGCCGAACAGCAGGGTGCCATCGGCCCGCACGCGGCGCAGGCCGGCGAGGGTGAAGCCGTCAGGCGCCTTGATGTCACGCTCGCTCGGATGGGTGCGCTGACGACGCTTGCCCAACGTGGGCGGCAGATCGCGGCGATGCGGCCGACACTCTGCATGCCAGAACTCGGCCGGCTCCATGCCGGCCCACCGGACCATGCCAGCGCACACCGGCCTCCCACAGCTGGGGCAAGTGCCATAGATCTCCATCGCATCGGCCACGGTCGCGCCCTCGCTCCTATTCCCGCTCTGTGACCCGTGCGTCGTCGGGGCGCCGCATCAGGTGATACGTCATCGCCTCGGCGATCGGTCCCATAACCAGCTCGTGTCCGAGTTGGTCACCGTGATGGTGGACGGTGAACGGAAACGGCGTCTCCGGCACGGTGTTGTAGATGCTGACCGGCGACGAAGGCTCGTTCAGGGCCTTGCTCATGGTGAAATTCTCCCTTGCTAGAAAGTCTCAGACTTCTCGGACAGTACCGGCATAACCGGGAATGTTGGAAGGCTTACCCATGAGGCGGGCGCCTTGCACATAGTCTCTGGCCACGATCTCTCCGAGGTGATCCAGGGTGCGGAGCGGAAAATTGTAACCACGATCAACTATGTTGAGCGCGAAACCCGCTTCGACGAAGGCGGCCAGGAACGGCACCAAGCCGGTCTTTTTCCACGCGTAGGGCCGCGCCGGATCGACGCACAGCACCATCAGGCCGCTGTCCAGCGGCTCGAACGCATAGGCGCCAGCTTCCAGCGGGTGCGGAAGGATGTGGCGCTCATCGATACCGCGCTCGTGCGCCTGGATGTAACGGCAACGGAAGCCGCCGCAGACTTCTGGCCTCTCCTCGGCATCGTGGATCACACATCCGACGTCGCAGATGTGCTGGCAGGGGCTGAACGGCGGCTTCTGGAGATCCTCGATGGCCGGAATGAAGCAGCACAGTGTGCAGCCGCTGCATGTCCCTACGACTATGCGCTTTTGCCGGTTGGTTCGCCGCTTTGCTTCGCCCATCGCCGTGCTTCTCTGTTCATGAATAAGTATGATCTACGCGGTCAAAGCATAGAAGCGCACGAGACGCTATCTCACGCCCGGCCTCCTCTGAGCCGGGCTCGAACCATATTTTCATCCACCACTTCGGGCTCGACCACGCATACCAAAATCCACATTTGCCTGGGGCCAGCTCCGATGCTCGCTCTACGATTTGCTTGAGCGCCTCCTCGTTGTCCGAGGAAAAGGAGACCTCCTCCCAGGTAGCGGGCTTGTGCTTCATCGAAGGGCAAGCGCAATTTCTGACAATCACGAGGACTGGCCCTCCTATTCCAGATCGGGACGCATCTGCCGCGCCCAAGCATACAGTCGTGACTTGTCCACTCCCCAGCGGCCAGCCACTTCGGCCGCGCTGGTTTGCGTCGGGTCGCGCTCCAGCAGATCCTTTACGGCCTGCCGGCGCTCAGCGTCCGAAAGAGCGGCCGGGCGGCCTAGCTTGGCGCCGCGCTTGGCCTGTTCCTCTCGTGCGCGGCCCATGGCCTCGCGCTTTAGCGTCCTCTCGGCCTCGTCCACCAGGGCCGCCACCTCCAAGCGCGGTGTGTCTGCGGTCAGGATTACGCCAGTGAGTGCGTCACCGGCACGCCGCCCGGTGTCAAACAGCAGATCCAGCACCGTGCGAATGTCCAATGCCGAGAAGCCCAGGCGAGCCAGCCCAGGCACCCACAGCGCAGCGCCTTCGCGCAGATCGGCCAGCACGGCAGCGCGGCGCGTCAGGTGGGCGGCCGTCATCACGCGCGGGCGAACCTGCGGCACCGGATCGACGTAGAGTAATCGCGCCTCTTCGATCCTCGGCAGCACCAGGGCGCGCAGCTCCTTGTCGGCGGGGCCTCGCTTGGTCAGACGATAGTATGCGCGGTCGAGAGCCATAGACTTTTTGGTGTGGTGAAACTCATTGCGTTTGCAAGGTACCACGGTTTTCGCTACTCTACAAGGAATGGAACGGGCCGCAGCCGGAACGCGCGCTGATCGGTCCATCAACCGCCCGACATCGAGGACCCGCCTATGCCCAACCTGTCGCCGGCCCGCATCGCCCTCCTTCGCGCGCTGGACGCCGGCGCCGAACTCCGCACCAACGTGAGCTTTGGCTATCCGGATTGGGCCAAGCGGGTGCCCAACACCCCGTCGGCACCTCGACAGCAAGTGGTTCGGGCCGCGCATGATGATGGGCACCTGACCCTGATGCGACGCGAGCCGTCCGGCCATTGCATTGCGGTTGGTGGGACCGAGTACCCCGTACACAATTCCGTCTGGACGATTTCGGCTCTGGGTCGGGACGCCCTGGCACAGTCCACTGCCGGCACGGCCGGCTGACCATCTGGAAACCGCCGCCCCTATCAACGAGGACCAGCACCATGGCCGAGAACCGCCAATTGCATGAGGCACGGCGCCCTGCCGACCTTCGAGCCGTCCGCGTCGTGCAGTGGGCAACTCCCGCACAGCACCTTACAAGCAACGGCAGAGGGGGACGCCCTTTGTAGAACGCCGGCGGCCCCCGCCTATGCCAGCAACCGCCCGGTCAGCCTTGCGCCTCACGAAGAAACTGCTGGGCCGCCGCGTGCGCTTCTCTCGCTACGCTCAACAACGTCGTCAGCGCCTGAACATTGGCCTCGCTTCGCAGATAAGCATTGCGCAAACTGTTGAGCCGGTTGACCTCCGCTTTCATTCGCTGCTCCCAACCTTCATCCCCACTGTAAAACAGGTTTTGCGGGTCAACGATTACCGACATCTCTCCTCTGCCCCCCCGCCCCCGGTTCCTACACCGAACATTCCTGTGCTCCCTGTGGGCCTTAAAACTGCTCTCTATGTCCCCATCAAAGACAAGCCACACTTCATAGTCACAGATTTCAAAATCATCGGACGAATGATCATCGGCATACTTGAAGGCGCGAGGCACCCTATCCAACTGCGCCTTAAGTTCGTCCCCGCTTGCTTGACTCTTTTGGATCAACGCTGGCAGAGACCCGTCATTTTCTTCCCCGAGCACTACCTCACGAAAATATCGCTCATAACGCTCAAAGACATTCACCACCGTTTCTCGTTTCTTATCGGCAAAACGTAACAATTCGCGGTGATGAACCATCGCAAGGATCACAGCTTGGAACGACGTCGCACCATAGAGCATCAGTTGATAGGCAGGTTCACGGAACACCTCCAGAAGTCCGTTTGCCACGGCACGCGCATGAGAGCCGCTTCGGAGCATCTCAGGCATCTCATCCTGGATGATGCCCACCTGCGTAAGCAGGCGGTCTCTGACAAACGCCTCCGTATTGACCTTCAACCGTTCATCAATGACATTCCCGAGATTGCTGAGCACATCCAGCACCTGCAGCATCAGCCCCTTCACCTCTTCTATCTGCCGTGAGATGTGATCCAGCTTCTCTTGCGTTTGATCCTTATTCAGGATCTCTTTCGCATTAACGATAATGTCGGTAAGTAACTTTACTCCTTCTACGATTGCTACAATCGTGTAGGGATTCACATAGAACGTGACGTTATGAGCCGTGCGAAGCTGAAAAACCTGAACCCCGTTTAGGTCGTGCTTTTTGTAGGTTTTTGTCGACGCGTCAAACAGATGCAGCAAATCGTCCATAGCCTTACTCCTACCGCTGATTGCCGTGCTTCGCAGCGCAAGCCAGACTTCCAATGGACGGGCCAACAAATGGCCTCCGTGCGTTCAATGAAGACGCGCTTCCTCCGCACGCTTTTCTAAACCTTAGGCTGGTTACCATAATATCTACAATGCCGGAATACGGATAGCCTCCTATCCACTCGGATAAGGTGCTCGATGCGCTGATCGCTTTAGACGGCGCGCCTGTCGAGACCGGCGTCGTCCCGACCGGGGCGATTGATGCCGCCGCGACATGACACAGAACACGCCAAGCCCCTTGAGGAGAGCACCATGCTTTGCCGCGACACCGCCGTCGATCGACTGCTCGCCCGCCTCGCCAGGGAGGAGGAGAAGGCCCCCACCCGCGCGCTGGCGCAGGCCGCCGGGTATCACCTCGAACACACGGGCGGCGGCTGCGTGGTCTGGGAGCGCGAGTTGACGGACGGCACCGTGCTGTGGATCTTCACCGAAGGCGCCTCGGTTGATGCGGGCGCCGACGACGTGGCCTGGATGGTCCGCCGCCAGTCGCTGGGCGACGACGGGAGCTTGGTCGAGGTGAGCGAGGCCCTGACATTCGCCGCCGCGCTGGACCTGGCGAACCAACTCCCCTCGCCGGTCGAAGAGGACCGGGAGGTATAGGGGGACGGTAACCAAAGCTGCGTAAAGTTCACACATCGGCGAGCTGAGGTGCATCCTGAGCCGAAATGGCCACGGAGGGCGCCTCTGACCGCGGAGCTGGGACCGCAATCTGCGACGGCAAGGGAGCGGGAACACGCGCGAAGTTCAGGGTGTAGTGTCCGAAGCGGTTGATGTGTTCGGTCTGGTAAGGGCTCAGGTTGGCCAAAGCGTCCGCGTCCACCGCGATCTCCTCGATGGCCATCTGGTCCAGGGCCCGCGTCATCGACGCTATGGTGTGGAAGATCAGCAAGTTGGAAACCAAGTGGTTGTACTTGATCAGCTTGCGTTGCTCGTCCCGCACGCCCTCGCTCACCAGCCCACTCTCGCCGAAGGCGGTCCATTGAGCATACTTGTTGAACAGCTCGCTCTTGTTGGTCGCCGCTTGGATCAAGTGGCGCAGTTCGAGCGAGGACAGGAAGTTCAGCAGGAAGATCGTCCGGACCACCCGGCCCAGTTCCCGGAAGGCGAAGTACAGCTTGTTCTTGCGGCTGTAGGTGCCGAGCCGGCGCAGAATGGCCGAGGGGCGGATCCGCCCGGCGCGAACCGACAGGGCCACGCGCAGCATGTCGGGCAGCAGCGTCTCGATCAGCTCCCAATCCACCGTCGCGGTGAACAGCGTGTCGATGTGCTCGTACCGGCTTGCCTTGTCCGGTCGGTAAAAGTGCAGGTCCTGCCAGTTGCGGATCCGCGGCATCAGCTGGATGCCGAGCAAGTGAGCCAAACCGAAGATCGGGGCGCTTTGCCCCTGGGTATCGGCATGAAGGGTGTCGGGCTGGAGAGCCGACCGGCTCTCGGTGACGAAGTCCAGAATGTGGTTGCCCTCCCAGGCACCGCAGGCGATGAAGCGGGAGAACAGGGCGATGTAGGTGTCCGACACCAGGTAATAGCCGATGCCGCCATAGCCGCCGTAGCGGATGTGGTACTCGGACATCAGGCTCTGTGGATGGAGATCCCACTGCGTGCCATCAGCCGAGGCCGATCGTCCCGACCCCCAGTGCCGCGGTAGATCGAAGCCGGCGTAGGCGTCGATCACGGTGGCGATCGCGGCGTCCAGCGCATCCTCGGTGATGTGCCGCTGGTTGAGGAAGGCGATCTGCCGCCGGTCCAGGTTCTTCATGGAGCGCGCGGCCTGGGATGGGCCCAGCTTGCAGCCGTAGCAGAAGACGGTGGCAAGGTACCGTTCCTGCGGTCGCTCGATCCGGGCGTCGAAGCCGGAAATCGGGCCGAAGTGGCGGGTCCAGTTCAGCCAGTGCTCGGTGTCGGCCAAGGCGTCTACCAGATCGACCGGAGCGAGCCGCTCCTTCAGCTGACGCTCCAAGTCGGCGGCGCCGGCGGCCTCAGGCTTGGCGCGCAGGCGCTTCAAGACCGGCTCGCCGTTCACGATCTCGACGTGGTCGTTGTCGGGGAAAGCGGCATCGACGGACTCCGCCGTCGCCGCCAGCCGCTCGCGCAAGGCGGCGACGATCCCCTGCGGTGTGGCCGGCAGGCCCGCCTGCTCCGTGTAGGCGGCGATCTCCCGTTCGTAGGTCTCCCACGGCACGAGTTGGGCGCGGTAGTCGCCGTAGGCGTCACTGCCTGGGATGCACAGGTCGCCCGACCGGAGGTCGTTCATCACCTGGGTGAACAGGCACAATTCGAAGGTCCGGCGATCCACGGTCGTCGGCATCGGATCGCGGCCGTTCTGCCCGGTGACCAGCAGCCACCAGGCCGGTGAAACGAAGGAAAGATCGAGGCTTGGCCGACGCTCTCGGCCTTCGACGTTCGCTTCGTCATCGGCGACGCGCAGGGTGGAGCCGCGCTGGGACCGCTGCTTCAGCATGAACGCGATGGCCTCTTCGACGCTGCGGTCCTGCGATGTCGATGTCAGGGGCACGATCTCCAGAAAACGCAGAAACGCCCCGCGCAGCCCGCGATAGAAGCGGGGTAGAAACGGCAGATGGATGTGGCTGGCCGCAGCCGCGTGGGCCTCGCAGCGATCGAGGATCGTATCGGCATCGGGCAGCGGCAAGGACTCGATGGCGGCCAGCCGTTCCTCGCCGCTGCGCTCGGTGCGGCAGGCCAGCACCGTCTCGCGCAGTAGGGCGATAAGTGCGCCGGCCTGCTCGGTCTGTTCGAGCTGATGAAGCCGCAAGGCGTCCTGCGCGCGGGCATGCATCCTCTGCATCTGCCGGACGAACATGTCGGCCAGATCGTCCAACGTTCGCGCAATCTGGTTTTGCAGCAGCGCCGCCATCACGGACAACCGCTTGGGCTCGACCATCCGGGACAGCACGTTGGCGGTGAGGCAGCGCGCCTCGGCGGCGAAGTGGCGGACCTTGGCGTCCGGGACCTCGGCGAATACCGCGGTGTCGGCGCCCTGCTCGCGCAGCCAATCGAGATGGCGCAGGAAATCCTGCAGGTGGCGCGGGGTCGGCCGCTTCGGTTCGGTCTTCACGCGGTCCCAGGCGGTGCGCGTCTGGCCGGGCGGCAGAACCAGCAATCCGTTCAGGCGGTCACGCACGTCGGCGCCCAACGCGCCGGCAACCTGCCGATGGTACCCACGGTTGATCGCGGCGCGGGCGGCCAAGGCGATCCGCAGCAGGGTGTCGAAGGCCGGCAGTTCGAGCCGCTGGCGCACCAACTCCTCGATGGCGGCGTTGATGATGTCGGCGGCCTCGTCCCGGGCGCGGGCGGCGGCGACACTGGCCCGCACGGCGGTGCGGCGGATCGTCGGGCCGTCGTTGGAAACACCGACGAAGTCCCGCACCGCCGCCGTGAGGCGGACGCGGTAGGTGGAGCTGTCGTAATCGGGCAGCGTGTCGAGAGCGCCGCGGAGATCGGCGATGGTGGCCAGATGGTCGCGGATCGCGGGCGGCACCTGCGCCAGGGCGACGAAGTAGCCCAGGTGCTGATAGGTTTTGAGCAGAACGAGCAAGGCAAGCCGCGGCCCCGCCCGCCGGGTGCGGCCAACGACGAAGACCATCTCCGCCGCCGTCGGCGTGAAGCCGGCCAGTTCCGCCATGCCAAGCGACGCCGCCAAGCGCGGATAGGCGGTGTCCTGGATCAGGGGCATCGCGGAAAATCCAAGGTCGCGGGTCCGGGAGCGCCATCGGCGGACCCGGTCTGTTACTTATTCTATTCACGGACCGTTTGCATGTCATAGTCTGCGAGACGCGATTGCGTGACTGTTCGGCGCCGGATGACGACGCCGGTTTCCGGTGTCACGCAATCGGCCGTTGGCGTGACGGGAGGGAGCATGCTCCTGGGGGCACCGTCAACTTGTTGATCACCCATTTGCCGGGGCGGGCCGTGCGGGGTATGGGACGGCATGACGACGCACCCCGATCCCCGCTACGCCGGCTACCGCTATCCCGCCGAGATCATCGCGACGGCGGTTTGGCTGTACT
>NZ_DASPMG010000304.1:0-18579 GCF_035627195.1 Azospirillum sp. | reverse complement strand
CCGCCGCAGGCGGTGGTCGGGTCCTGGATGTTGGCCGACGGGTGGCCGACGCCGTAGAAGAAGGCGTCGATCTTGTTGTCGCACAGCGCCGGACCGTGCTCGTCGGCCTTCAGCTCCGAGGCCAGGGACAGATCGCCCAGCGACCAGCCGAGTTCCTTGAACAGCTGCTCCACCGACGCGCGGGTGCCGGAGCCGGGGTTGCCGACGTTGAAGCGCTTGCCCTTGATGTCGGTGAACTGCTTGATGCCGCTGTCGGGGCGGGCGACCACGGTGAACGGCTCCGGATGCACGGAGAAGACGACGCGCAGGTCCTGGTAGGCGCCGGCCTCCTTGAAGTTCGCCTCGCCCTTCAGCGCGTTGAACTGCACGTCGGACTGGGTCATGCCCATGTCCAGCTCGCCGCCGCGGATGGTGTTGACGTTGAACACCGAGCCGCCGGTCGATTCCACCGAGCAGCGGATGCCGTGCGTCTTGCGGTCCTTGTTGACGAGGCGGCAGATGGCGCCGCCCACGGCATAGTACACGCCCGTCACGCCGCCCGTGCCGATGGTGACGAACTTCTGCTGCGCCGCCGCCGACGTGGCGCCACCGAGACCGCCGGCCAGCACCGCTGCGGCCAGACCCATCACGAACGTCCTTGTCCTCATCGTGTCACCCTCCTGTTTGGTTTCTTGTTCAGGCCAGCACCGCGTCCACCGCCTCGCCCAGCAGGCCGACGATGGTGTCGACGTCGCCGGACGTGATGGTGAAGGGCGGGGCCAGCAGCACGTGGTCGCCCATCCGGCCGTCCACCGTGCCGCCCATGGGGTAGCAGAGCAGGCCGCGCTTCATCGCTTCCGCCTTGATGCGCGTGTTGACCGCCTGTGCGGGGTCGAACGGGTCCTTGGTCGTGCGGTCGGCGACCAGTTCGATGGCTTGGAACAGGCCACGGCCGCGGATGTCGCCGACGTGGCGGTGGTTGCCGAAGCGGGCCGTCAGCGCCGCCGTCAGCGCCTCGCCCTGGCGGCGGACGTTGGCGAGCAGGTCGTCCTCCGCGATCACCTTCTGCACCTCCAGCGCGGCGGCGCAGGCGATGGGGTGGCCGAGATAGGTGTGGCCGTGCTGGAAGAAGCCGGAGCCGTCGCGGATCGCCTCGAAGATGCGCCGGTGCACCATCAGGGCGCCGATGGGCTGGTAGCCGCCGCCCAGCCCCTTGGCGATGGTCACGAGGTCTGGGGTGATGCCCTCCTGCTCGCACGCGTAGAGGGTGCCGGTGCGGCCCATGCCGCACATCACCTCGTCCAGGATCAGCAGCACGCCGTAACGGTCGCAGATCTCGCGGATGCGGGCGAAGTAGCCGGGGGCGGCGGTCACCGCGCCCAGGGTGGCGCCGACCACCGTCTCGGCGATGAAGGCCGCCACCGTGTCGGGGCCGAGGCGGAGGATCTCCGCCTCCAGCTCGTCGGCGACGCGGCGGCCGTAGGCCTCCTCGCTCTCGTCGTCGCGGCGGCCACGGTAGGCGTAGCAGGCGGAGACGTGCGGCATGTCCACCAGCAGCGGTTCGAACTGCTTGCGGCGCCACAGGTTGCCGCCGGCCGACAGGGCGCCCAGCGTGTTGCCGTGGTAGCTCTGCCAGCGGGCGATGATGTGGCGGCGCTGCGGCTGGCCGGCCTCGATGTGGTACTGGCGCGCCATCTTCAGCGCCGCCTCCACCGCCTCCGACCCGCCGGAGACGAAGTAGACGCGGTCCAGCCCCTCCGGCGCGGCGGCGGCCAGCGTGTCGGCCAGCTCCTCCGCCGGCTGGCTGGTGAAGAAGGAGGTGTGGGCGTAGGCCAGCTGGTCAGCCTGACGCTTGATCGCCTCGATAATGCGCGGATGCCCATGGCCGAGGCAGGAGACGGCGGCGCCACCCGATGCGTCGAGGTAGCGGCGGCCGTCGGCGTCGAACAGGTACAGGCCTTCGCCACGCACGGCGACGGGGTAGCTGGCCTTTGTGTGGCGGTGGAAGACGTGGCTCATGAACCGGTCACTCCCCATCAGCCGCGCAGGATGGTGCGGCTCTGCTCACGCATGAACTGTGCCAGATAATAGGGGCCGAGTCCGCCCTTGCCGCTGACGCCCGACCCCTTCCAGCCGCAGAAGCTCTGGATCCCCGGCCAGGCGCCGGTGGTGGCGCCGCTGGGGCGGTTGGCGTAGAGGACGCCGGCCTCCGCCGTGTCGAGGAAGCGCTCCAGCTCGCCGTCGTCCTGCGTGTAGATGCCGGCGGTCAGGCCGTAGGCGACGCGGTTGCCGTCGGCGATGGCGTCGTCCAGGCCGGTGAAGCGCAGGACGCTGAGGAAGGGCAGAAACAGCTCGTCCGTGTTGATGCGGTGGTCGGCGGGCAGGCCGGCGACGACGGTGGGCTGCACGTACAGGCCGTGGTCGAACAGGCCGCCGCTCAGCACCTCGCCGCCCAGCAGCACGCTGCCGTCGCGCCGGGCATCCGCCACGGCGGCCTGGAAGCGGTCGCGGGCGCGTGTGTCGATCACCGGGCCCATGAAGATGTCACGCTCCTCCGGGTTGCCGATGCGGATGTGGCCGGTGGTCTCGGCGAGACGGGCGAGGAAGTCGTCGTACACGGCATCGTGCACGTACACCTTGGAGCAGGCGCTGCACTTCTGCCCCTGGAGCCCGAAGGCGGAGCGCATGGTGCCGGCGGCGGCCGCGTCCAGGTCGGCGTTGGCCGTGACGTAGGCGGGGTTCTTGCCGCCCATCTCGACGACCAGCGGCTTGGCCCACGGCCCGGCCGCCAGCGCGCGGTGGATGCCCATGCCGACGTGGTAGGAGCCGGTGAAGGCGACGCCGGCCACCTGCGGATGCTCGACCAGCCGCCGTCCGACCTCTGCCCCGCCGCAGACGAGGTTGAGCACGCCGTCCGGGACGCCGGCTTCGGTGAAGGCGTCCACCAGCAAGGCGCCGGTCAGGCCGGCCATGGGGCTGGGCTTGTAGACCACGGTGTTGCCGGCCAGCAGGGCGGCCGTCGTCATGTTGACCGACAGCGCCAGCGGGAAGTTGAACGGCGCCACCACGGCGAAGACGCCGAGCGGGCGCAGGACGTCGCTGGTCTCCTCGGTCGGGAAGGCGCGCCGCAAGGGCTGCTGGAAGCCGCCGTGGCGCTCCATCTCGTCGCAGTAGTAGCGAATGAGGTCCACCGCCTCCTCCGCCTCGCCGATGGCCTCCAGGCGCGACTTGCCGACCTCGATCAGGCAGGCGGTGCCGAGTTCGTACTTGCGCGAATCGAGGACACCGGCCGCCTTGCGCAGCACCGCCACGCGGTCCTGCCAGCGGCGGCACCGCCAGTCGGGGAAGGCGGCCTGCGCGGCGGCCACGGCGCGGTCGATGGCGGCGGGCGAGGCCGCGACGAAGCGGCCGAGCGTGACGCGGGAATCGATGGGGCTGGCGGCGGCGTAGGACGCGCCGTCCTCGTCCGGGCGCCCGGCGATGCGGTTGGGGCGGTCGCGGCCGAGCACGGTGGCCTTCACCTCCGGAATCAGGCGGTCCAGGTGTTCGTGCACCGGGGTGAAGTCGGTGGCGATGTTGGAATAGGTGACGCGCGGCAGCGCAGCCGACGGCATGGCTCTTCGTCCTCCCCTTCGTTTGTTTTCGCCTCTGGCGGGCGTCTTTCCGGGCGGAGCGCGCGGGGCGCGATCCTCCGTACAGGTGATTATCCGCTGGATGCGCGGTTTCCGCCAGTGCCGTGTGTCGCACCTTGAGATTGCGGAGCTTCCCTCCTAGGCTGGCGGCCGGCATGCGCCGAACGAGAAGAACGAGGAGGGATGTGATGTCGGGTTTGCAGGATGTGGTGATCGCCGGGGCGGTGCGGACGGCCGTCGGCGACTTCGGCGGGGCGCTCAAGGACATGGCGCCGGCCGACCTGGGTGCCCTGGTGATGACCGAATCGCTGCGCCGCGCCGACGTGGCGCCGGCCGAGGTGCAGCACGTCGTCGTCGGCCAGGTGATCCAGACCGAGCCGCGCGACATGTACGTCTCCCGCGTGGCTGCCATGCGCGCCGGCATCCCGGACGTGACGCCTGCCATGACGCTGAACCGGCTGTGCGGGTCGGGGCTGCAGGCCATCGTCTCGGCCTCGCAGATGATCCGCCTGGGCGAGTGCGACGTCGCCGTCGCCGCGGGCACGGAGTGCATGAGCCGCGCCCCGTACGTCTCCACCGGCATGCGCTGGGGTGCGCGGCTGGGCGACGCGCAAATGGTGGACGCGCTGGTGGGCGCGCTGACCGACCCGTTCGGCCACGGCCACATGGGCATCACGGCGGAGAACGTGGCGGCCCGCTACGGCCTCGACCGCGCCGCGCAGGACGCCTTCTCGGCCGAGAGCCACCGCCGCGCCGTGGCCGCCATCGCCGAGGGGCGCTTCAAGGAGCAGATCGTCCCGGTCGAGCTGAAGACCCGCAAGGGCGTCACCCTGTTCGACACCGACGAGCATCCGCGCGCCGGCACGACGGCGGAGAGCCTCGGCACGCTGAAGCCCGTCTTCAAGAAGGACGGCACGGTGACCGCCGGCAACGCGTCGAGCATCAACGACGGCGCCGCCTCGGTCGTGCTGGTGTCGGCGCGCGAGGCGGAGCGGCGCGGCATGAAGCCGATGGCGCGCGTGGTCGCCTGGGGCCACGCCGGCGTGGCGCCGGAGGTGATGGGCCTGGGCCCGGTCCCGGCGGTGCCGATCGCGCTGCAGCGCGCCGGCCTGACCATCGCCGACATCGACGTGATCGAAAGCAACGAGGCCTTCGCCGCGCAGGCCTGCGCGGTGTCCAAGGAACTCGGCTTCCCGGCGGAGCGCACCAACCCGAACGGCGGCGCCGTGGCGCTGGGCCACCCGGTGGGCGCCACCGGCGTGATCATCACGGTGAAGACGCTGTACGAGCTGCAGCGCACCGGCGGCCGCTTCGGCCTGATGACCATGTGCATCGGCGGCGGCCAGGGCATCGCGGTGATCGTCGAGCGCCTGTGACCGTAACGATGTGATCGACGTTGGGTTTTCGCTGCGCTCAACCCAACCTACCGGGGCATTCCTCGTAGGTTGGGTTGAGGCCGAAGCCGAAAACCCAACGTTCGATGCAACGCAGTCATGCTTGCATTGCGGCGCGGACGGCCTAGTTCGTGCCGCGAAAGCCAACGGAAGAGACCCATCGTGACCCCCGACGCTCCCGTCGCCCCCGTCGCCGAAAAGGACCGCACCGAACCGCAACGCCCGGACCTGCCGCCGCGCCGCCGCGTGAGCGGGTGGTCGATGACCATCCGGCTGATCATCATGCTGGTCATCCTGGGTGCATTGGGGGCGGCGCTGTACGGCTTCAACGCGTTCCGCGACAAGGCCATCGCCGACTTCTTCGCCAGCAACAAGCCGCCGCCCACCCCGGTGAGCGCGGCCGACGCGAAGGTGCAGTCGGTGCCCAAGTACCTGTCGGCCATCGGCACGCTGGCCGCCAGCCGGCAGGTGACGGTGGCGCCGGAGGTCGGCGGGCGGGTGATGGACATCGCCTTCCAGTCGGGTGCGTCGGTGAAGGCCGGCGACGCCATCGTGCAGATCAACGACGCCACCGAGCAGGCCGAACTGCTGGGCCTGCGGGCGCAGGCGCGTCTGGCCGAGATCAACCTGGAGCGTGCGCGCAACCTGCTGCGCAACCAAGCCGGCCCGCAGGCGCAGGTCGACCAGGCGGCGGCGCAGCTGGACGAGATCAACGCCAACATCAAGCAGATGCAGGCGACCATCGCGCAGAAGGCGATCCGTGCGCCGTTCGACGGCGAACTGGGCATCCGTCAGGTGAACGTCGGCCAGATCCTGAACGTGGGCAGCCCGGTGGTGACGCTGACCGACCTGTCCACGCTGTACGCCAACTTCACCCTGCCGGAGCACACGCTGAACAGCCTGCACGTGGGGCAGGCGGTGCTGGTGGGGTCCGACGCGGTGCCCGGGCGCAGCTTCGACGCCAAGATCACCACCATCGAGCCGCAGGTCAGCGCCGAGACGCGCGCCATCAAGGTGCAGGCCACCCTGGCGAACCCGGAGCGCAAGCTGCTGCCGGGCATGTTCGCCGACGTGCGCGTCGTGCTGCCGCCCCGCCCGAACACGGTCGTCGTGCCGGAGACGGCGGTGGACTACACGGTGTACGGCGATTCCGTGATGATCGTGCGCGCGCAGAAGGACGCCGAGGGCAAGGAGGCGCTGACCGTGGAACGCGTGCCGGTGAAGGCCGGCGACCGTTTCGAAAACGGCGTCGAGATCCTGGAAGGGGTGAAGCCGGGCGACCGGGTGGTGGTGTCGGGCCAGCTGAAGCTCGACAACGGGGCGGCGGTGACCCTCGCCGAGGCCAACCCGCTGACCCCGCCGCAGACCTTGCCGCGCAACTGAGGCGACCGTCATGGCCTTTACGGACATCTTCATCCGCCGGCCGGTGCTGGCGCTGGTGGTCAGCCTGCTGATCCTGCTGGTCGGCGCGCGGGCCTTGCTGGACCTGCCGATCCGGCAGTATCCGGAGCTGCAGAACACCGTCATCACCATCACGACGGCGTACCCCGGCGCCTCGCCCGACCTGATGCAGGGCTTCATCACCACGCCCATCGAGCAGGCGGTGGCGACGGCGGAGGGCGTGGACTACATCACCTCGACCTCCACGCAGGGGCAGAGCCAGATCCAGGTGTACGTGCGCCTGAACTTCGACCCCAACGTCGCGATGACCGACGTGATGGCGAAGGTGCAGCAGGTGAAATACCAGCTGCCGCGCGAGGCCAACGACCCGGTCATCCTGAAGTCCACCGGCGAGACGACGTCGATCCTCTACATGGGGTTCGCCAGTCCGCAGCTTTCCGGTCCGGCCATCTCCGACTATCTGACGCGCGTGGTGCAGCCGCTGCTGGCCACGGTGGAGGGCGTGGCGTCCGCCAGCATCCTGGGCGGCCAGACCTTCGCCATGCGCGTCTGGCTGGACCCGGTGCGGATGGCGGCGCGCAACATTTCGGCGGCCGACGTCAGCAACGCCATCCAGGCGAACAACTACCAGTCGGCCCCCGGCCAGTCCAAGGGCGTGTTCGTGGTGACCAACGTCACCGCCAACACCGGCCTGACCGACGTGGAGCAGTTCCGCCAGATGGTGGTGAAGGCGCAGGACAGCGCACTGGTGCGCCTGAAGGACATCGCCGAGGTGGAACTGGGGGCGCAAAGCTCCACCTCCAGCGTGGCGATGAACGGGCAGCAGGCGATCTTCATCGGCGTCAACGCCACGCCCACCGGCAACCCGCTGAACATCGTCGCCGACATCCGCAAGATGGTGCCGGACCTGCAGCGCAACCTGCCGCCGACGCTGAAGATGGAGATCGTCTACGACTCCACCCGCTTCATCACGGCGTCGATCAACGAGGTGCGCAACACGCTGCTGGAGGCAGTGGGCATCGTCATCGTCGTGATCTTCCTGTTCCTGGGATCCTTCCGGGCGGTGCTGATCCCGATCGTCACCATTCCGCTGTCGATCATCGGTGCCGCGACGTTCATGCTGGCCATGGGCTTCTCGCTGAACCTGCTGACGCTGCTGGCCATGGTGCTGGCGATCGGCCTGGTGGTGGACGACGCCATTGTGGTGGTGGAGAACGTGCACCGCCACCTGGAGGAGGGGAAGACGCCGGTGCAGGCGGCCCTGGTTGGGGCGCGGGAGATCGTCGGCCCCGTCATCTCCATGACCATCACGCTGGCCGCCGTCTATGCCCCCATCGGCTTCCTCAGCGGGCTGACCGGCGCGCTGTTCCGCGAGTTCGCCTTCACGCTGGCCGGATCGGTGATCATCTCCGGCATCGTGGCGCTGACGCTGTCGCCCATGATGTGCTCGCTTCTGCTGACCAGGGAGATGAGCGAGGGGCGCTTCGCCCGCTTCGTCGACCGCAACTTCGAGCGGCTGAGCGGCTGGTATTCCCGCCGGCTGTCGGGGGCGCTGGACTTCCGGCCGGTGACGCTGCTGTTCGGGCTGGGGGTTCTGGCCGGCGTCGGCTACCTGTTCCTGCACACCATGTCGGAGCTGGCGCCGGAAGAGGACCAGGGCATCCTGTTCGGCATCACCAAGGCGCCGCAGTACGCCAACCTGGACTACATCGACATCTACGGCCAGCAGGCCGACAAGGTCTTCGCCGGCTTCCCGGAGACCGACACCCGCTTCGTCATCAACGGCGCGCTGAGCCCGACGCAGGGCTTCGCCGGCATGATCTTGAAGCCCTGGGACGAGCGCACGCGCACCGCCAAGGACCTCCAGCCGCTGGTGCAGGCGGAGCTGGACAAGGTGACGGGCATGCAGATCTTCATGGTGTCGCCACCGGCCCTGCCGGGCTCCACCGGCGGGCTGCCGGTGCAGATGGTCATCGCCAGCCCCGGCGACTACCGCACCATCTACGACGCCATGCAGCGCATCAAGGACGCGGCGACCAAGAGCGGCATGTTCATCGTGGCGGACAGCGACCTGCAGTTCGACAGCCCGATGATCCAGCTGAAGATCGACCGGTCCAAGGCGGCCGACCTGGGCCTCACCATGCAGCAGATCGGCGGCGCCCTGGCGACGCTGGCCGGCGGCAACTACGTCAACCGCTTCAACCTGAACGGCCGGTCGTACGAGGTGATCCCGCAGGTGCCGCGCAACTGGCGCCTGACGCCGGACGATCTGACGCGCTATTACGTCGCCGCGTCGGACGGCACGCAGATCCCGCTGTCGACCGTGGTGCGCGTCGAGACCACGGTGATGCCCAACGCGCTGACCAAGTACAACCAGCTGCCGTCGGCCACCTTCTCCGCCGTGCCGATGCCGGGGGTGACCATGGGGCAGGCGGTGGACTTCCTGGAGGAACAGGCGCGCACCCACCTGCCGGCCGGCTTCAACCACGACTACCTGTCGGAATCGCGGCAGTACGTGACCGAGGGCAGCCAGTTGATGATCACCTTCATCTTCGCGCTGGTCGTCATCTTCCTGGTGCTGGCCGCGCAGTTCGAATCCTTGCGCGACCCGCTGGTCATCCTGATCAGCGTGCCGATGTCGATCTTCGGGGCGCTGCTGCCGTTGTTCCTGGGGGCGGCGACCATGAACATCTACACGCAGGTCGGGCTGGTGACGCTGATCGGGCTGATCACCAAGCACGGCATCCTGATGGTGGAGTTCGCCCGCGAGATGCAGATCAACGAGGACGCCGACCGCCGCACGGCCATCGAGCACGCCGCCCGCGTGCGCCTGCGCCCCATCCTGATGACCACGGCCGCCATGGTGGTGGGCCTGCTGCCGCTGCTGACCGCCAGCGGGGCGGGTGCGGCCAGCCGCTTCTCCATCGGGCTGGTCATCGTGGCTGGCATGCTGATCGGCACGCTGTTCACGCTGTTCGTGCTGCCGGCCGTGTACACGCTGCTGGCGACGGACCACCGGGCCGCCGCGCATTCCTCGCGGGCACGGGAGATCGCGGCCGTGTCGTGACGATTTCCCGGCTGCATTTCCCGGCTGCGCTTCGCGCGCCGGCCGGGTAATGTCCGCTCCCGGTATTCGCCGCAACCGGGAGTGAAACAGCGATGTTCGAGAGCACCTGCGACCTGTACGACCGTTTCGAAGCCACCGCCCGCGTCGCCGACCCGGTGTTCCGCGATTTCGGCAAGCGCCACCGCTTCTCGGGCGAGGTCGTGACGGTGAAGTGCTTCGAGGACAACTCGCGGGTCAAGGAGCTGCTGGGCAAGCCGGGCAAGGGCAAGGTTCTGGTGGTGGACGGCGGCGGCAGCCTGCGCGCGGCGCTCATGGGCGACCTGATCGCCAAGAGCGCCGTCGACAATGGCTGGGAAGGTGTCGTCATCCACGGCTGCGTGCGCGACGCCGAGGTGCTGGCCGGGCTGGACCTGGGCATCAAGGCGCTGGCCGCCATCCCGCGCAAGACCGTGCGCAACGGCGAGGGGCAGACCGGCCTGCCCGTGACCGTCGCCGGCATCCGCGTGAACCCCGGCGACCTGCTGTTCGCCGACGCCGACGGCGTGCTGGTGCTGGATCCGGCCGAGTACAAATGAGCCGGGGCGCGGCCCATCAGCACACTTCGCATTTGCAAAAGTCCGCCGCTTGCTGCCGAAGGGCAGGGGGGCTATAACACCTGCCCAATCGAGGGGGGCTGCTGAACGCCCCCCGATATCCGGGGCGGCGCGGCTGCAAGCGCCATCCAACCCCCGCCGATGTCACAACAGGCCCGGCTGAACGGGCCGGATTCTCGAGCGTCAGACCGTTCACGTCGTCCAACCACTTGAAATCGAGAGGTTTTTGCCGTGCTTGAAGCATACCGCCAGCATGTGGCTGAGCGTGCCGCGCTCGGGATCCCCGCCCTGCCCCTGTCCGCCAAGCAGACCGAGGAGCTGGTCGCCCTGCTGAAGAACCCGCCCAAGGGCGAGGAAGACTTCCTGGTCGAACTGGTCACCCACCGCGTGCCGGCCGGCGTGGACGACGCCGCCAAGGTGAAGGCCGCCTTCCTGGCCGCCGTCGCCAAGGGCGAGGACAAGTCGCCGCTGATCTCCAAGGTCAAGGCGACCGAGCTGCTGGGCACCATGCTGGGCGGCTTCAACATCAAGCCGCTGATCGACCTGCTGGCCGACGCCGAGTGCGGCGCCGCGGCGGCCGCCGGCCTGAAGACCACGCTCCTGATGTTCGACTACTTCCACGACGTCAAGGAACTGGCCGACAAGGGCAACGCCAACGCCAAGGGCGTGCTGCAGTCGTGGGCCGACGCCGAGTGGTTCACCTCCCGTCCGGAAGTCCCGGCCAGCCTGACGCTGACCATCTTCAAGGTGTCGGGCGAGACCAACACCGACGACCTGTCGCCGGCCCCGGACGCCTGGAGCCGCCCGGACATCCCGCTGCACGCGCTGGCCATGCTGAAGAACGCCCGCCCCGGCATCGAGCCGGACGAGCCGGGCAACCGCGGCCCGGTCAAGCAGCTGGAGGGCCTGAAGGCCAAGGGCAACCTCGTCGCCTACGTCGGCGACGTGGTGGGCACCGGCTCGTCGCGCAAGTCGGCCACCAACTCGGTCCTGTGGTGGACGGGCGAGGACATCCCGTTCGTCCCGAACAAGCGCTTCGGCGGCGTCTGCCTGGGCTCCAAGATCGCGCCGATCTTCTACAACACCATGGAAGACGCCGGCGCGCTGCCGATCGAACTCGACGTCTCCAAGATGGAGATGGGCGACGTCGTCGAGCTGCGCCCGTATGAGGGCAAGGCCCTGAAGAACGGCGAAGTCATCGCCGAGTTCAAGGTCAAGTCCGACGTGATCTTCGACGAGGTGCGCGCCGGCGGCCGCATCCCGCTGATCATCGGCCGCGGCCTGACCGCCAAGGCCCGCGAGGCCCTGGGCCTCGCCCCGTCGACCCTGTTCCGCCTGCCGTCCGACCCGGCCGACAGCGGCAAGGGCTTCTCGCTGGCGCAGAAGATGGTCGGCCGCGCCTGCGGCCTGCCCGAGGGCAAGGGCATCCGCCCCGGCACCTACTGCGAGCCGAAGATGACCACCGTCGGCAGCCAGGACACCACCGGCCCGATGACCCGCGACGAGCTGAAGGACCTGGCCTGCCTGGGCTTCTCGGCCGACCTCGTCATGCAGTCGTTCTGCCACACGGCGGCCTACCCGAAGCTGGTCGACGTGAAGATGCACAAGGAGCTGCCCTCCTTCATCTCCACGCGCGGCGGCGTGGCGCTCCGTCCCGGCGACGGCGTCATCCACAGCTGGCTGAACCGCCTGCTGATGCCCGACACCGTGGGCACCGGCGGCGACAGCCACACCCGCTTCCCCATCGGCATCTCGTTCCCGGCCGGCTCCGGCCTCGTGGCCTTCGCCGCCGCCACCGGCGTCATGCCGCTGGACATGCCGGAAAGCGTGCTGGTGCGCTTCAAGGGCACCATGCAGCCGGGCATCACGCTGCGTGACCTCGTCAACGCCATCCCGCTCTACGCCATCCGCCAGGGCCTGCTGACGGTGGAGAAGAAGGGCAAGAAGAACATCTTCTCCGGCCGCATCCTGGAGATCGAGGGCCTGCCCGAGCTGAAGGTCGAGCAGGCGTTCGAACTGTCCGACGCCTCGGCCGAGCGTTCGGCGGCGGCCTGCACCGTGCGGCTCAACAAGGAGCCGATCATCGAGTACATGCGCTCCAACATCACCCTTATGAAGTGGATGATCGCGAACGGGTACGAGGACGCCCGCACGCTCGGCCGCCGCATCAAGTCGATGGAAGCCTGGATCGCCAACCCGAACCTGCTGGAGCCGGACGCCGACGCCGAGTACGCCGCGGTGATCGAGATCGACCTTGCCGACATCAAGGAGCCGATCGTCGCCTGCCCGAACGACCCGGACGACGTGAAGGTCCTGTCCGAAGTCGCCGGCGACAAGATCGACGAGGTGTTCATCGGCTCGTGCATGACCAACATCGGCCACTTCCGCGCGGCCGGCAAGGTCCTGGACGGCAAGAGCGACATCCCCACCCGCCTGTGGATCGCGCCCCCCACCAAGATGGACGCGATGATCCTCAACGAGGAGGGCTACTACAGCGTGCTCGGCAAGGCCGGTGCCCGCATGGAGATGCCGGGCTGCTCGCTGTGCATGGGCAACCAGGCGCAGATCCGCAAGGGCTCGACCGCCATGTCCACCTCGACCCGCAACTTCCCCAACCGCCTGGGCCTGGACACCCGCGTCTACCTCGGCTCCGCCGAGCTGGCGTCCGTCTGCGCCCTGATGGGCAAGATCCCGACCACGGCCGAGTACCTGGAGCAGGTGACCATCGTCAACCAGAAGGCCGGCGACATCTACCGCTACATGAACTTCGACCAGATCCCCGCCTTCCGCGAGGTGGCGGACGAGGTCGAACTCGCCTGACCTCTTCGGTGACGTGATACGAAGCGCCACCGCCGGGAAACCGGCGGGGGCGTTTTCGCTCCGGCCGGATGCAACCGGATGATACGCAATGATACGCTTTTCGCAGGTGTTTCATCCGTAACGTCGTGCACGCCGCCCCGGTGCCGGGGATGCCGGAACCGGGGAAGCGAGGGGCTGCGCGCCCCTCGCGCTCCCGCGCCAAGGGCCGGAGGCCCTTGGATCCCGGGGAACGGAGCGCGGACGGAGTTCGGGGACTTTATGGAATATAGTCCTACAGGAAAGGCGCGGGCGGGGCAAGGGGGCGTGGCTGATACGGGCGGGTGGGACAGAATCAATTCCCTGTTTGTAGCGGGAAGAATGGCTGTTTCTGACCCATTGCAGACAGAGGCTTCGATCCCTAGATCACGGGTTTACGCCCCCCGCCATTCAAGCCGCTGGGCTCAAAATCCTAAAATCTGCCGGTCCTTTGGACCACCGCTTCTGGCCAACGTAGGTCGGAAAATGGTCGGTTGCTTTATGTTGACTAGGCAGGAAAGCTGGTGTTCGATCGGTTTACCTCACTGACAGCCCTGTGCCATCCTTAGACGCCTACTAAAAATAATCACCAGAATCTTTGCTATAATATTCAATATAGTAAGTAATGAGGTGTGATGTGCCTGATCGATCTCCAAGACAGCAGATTGATAGTGCGATTTCGGAGATCCGATATTTCTTGAATGTCGACCTAGTCCCGTCAATCAACGCAAATCCGATCTTCGAACCGCAGGTGGCTTGGTCGGCACTGGTATCCGCCTGCGCTACGATAAGATCAAATGACCATGTTTTGAATGACGCGCAGCGGGACACCCTTGAGCGTGCGATCAACGCGCTAGAAGCGGATCTAAATGAAGTTGTTGCCCTTCTACGGGTGGTTGCTTCCGAGCCCGGTCGCACGCCGGATCGTGAAGCAGAATTGTTGGCACAGGTCGGCGCGGCAATTGAGCTTGCGCAAAGCAATTTTCGAACCGCTTCAGCTCATTTTTACGCGCAGTCAGTGGCTTCGCAACCACGTAAATTGCCATTGGAGGAGGCGGTCAAGACGCAATACGACAACGACAAGCATGTTGTCATACTCATTCATGGTATTCGCGATTGGGCGCTTTGGCAAAACGAAGTGCGTAAGAAGCTCGAAGCACATGGCTTTGAAGTTGACCCAACAAACTACGGTCGCTTCGGGTTGATTCGGTTTTTGCTGCCCATCCCATATTTCAGACGCAAGGCCATCGAGAAGATTGAGCGGCAGATACGTATCAGCCGATCTCAGCCGGGACGCGAAAATGCGAAATTTTCAATCATCGCACACAGCTTTGGGACGCTCGTGGCGGCGAACATTATTCGTGATGGTTTCGAGCTTTCACTGAATCGCGTGATTTTTTGCGGTAGCGTCTTACCCTGCGATTTTCCGTTCGAGCAGTTCCAAAATCGGTTTGTGGGGCCGCTGCTTAACGAGGTGGGTACCCGCGACCCGTGGCCAGCCACTGCTGAGAGCATTACTTGGGGGTATGGCTCCGCCGGAACGTATGGTTTTCGTCGCCAACCTGTGAGAGATCGATGGCACAACGGGGCTGGGCATGGATATTTTCTCGCGCCTGACTTCTGTAGCAAGTATTGGGTGCCATTCCTTGTGGACGGCACCCTCGTTGAGGATGCTGCAGAGGCGGAGAGGCCTCGCTGGTGGGTGTCATTAATCACTTTTCTTAGTCTGAAGTTTTGGCTTTGGCCGGCGCTGATCGGGATAATTTTCTGCATCATCGCCAAGGTCGTCAATGTAAAGCAAGTTATCGCATGGCTGTAATAGCGTATAATTCAGATTATTCGTTAAAATAATATATCAGGTAACATTTGCTAATCCTATTTATCCGGGATTTTGTTTGTCAAAATACTATAAATATTGTAGTATGGTATTTATTTATTCCGGATAATTAGTAAAAATATTTCGACATGCTAAAGTTTGACGAACAACGGCTATCGCGTGCTCTTGATATGAAAACGGTAAGACCGTTTCGGATCCTAAATCGATCTGTCGGAGGCGAGCTAATCTCCGCTCCTGGCGCAAAGCCGAAGTTTGCGTTGCAGCCTCGTCCAAGGCGCGCCGGCAGACCGCTGCCTATTTGTCACGCGCTACGTGATGTTCGGCCATGGCGTTGAGTACTCGAACGGCTAGTAGCCGCCCATCATCATCAAGCACATTGTATGCGGCCAGAACCCGATCATGCTCGGCCTGCCCCATTGGCTCTACGCCAAGAAGGGCGTTCGGTGTGGTCTGGAGCACTCGGCTGATTCGCACCAGAGTCGCGAGGTCCGGTTCGCGGGAACCGCGCACGTAGTTGCCATAGCGGCCGACGTCCAAGCCGGCGCGGCGGGCCACTTCCGCGTCCGAAAGCCCGATTTCGCTCGCCCGCTGGCGCAGTGCATTCCCGAAGCCGTCCATACCTGACAATTTGTTATGGACCGCCCCAACGGCGTGACTTACGTTTCGTTTGCGTCATTGGAAACGGAACGGAGGCGTTTGGGCGTCGCATGATAAGCCGCTTTTCCATTCCCCGCCCGTGCCTCGTTGTCCTGCTGAGTGCGGCGCTTGCCGGTTCGGCGAACGCAGCGGACTCAAGTTTCCATGTTGATTACATCACTATGCAGAAGTGGCTTCAAGCGGCCGAAGACGCGGCAAACGAGCACGTCACCTATGAAATCTGCGGCTGGGGGTCTATCGATTTGTTGACGCCGTTTCTCGCCGGGGCGGTGCGGCAGGGAGTCGACGCCCTGATGTGGGATGAATTGACCCGGCGTTACGAGGAGGCCATCCGCGAGCGGCGGCGGGCGGAGGCGGTGTTGACCGCGCACGGGGCGAACGCGCCGAATCAGCGCACCACGGGCCTGTACGCCACGGGCGGGTGCAGCAACTCCGTGCGCCAGCGGATCGAGAAGAAGGCTGCCGTGCTCAAGGCCGAGTGACGCGACCGGGGGCGCCTCCGTTGCGCCCCGTTTGGCTATGCTGGTGGCGCAAGCCGCGCTACCGCCCGAACACGAACGACACGGGCACGTGCAGGTAGGCGCCCACGGTGTCGGCGCCGGGGTTGGTCTCGGTCAGGCCGGCGTTGGACATGTGCGAGACGTAGGCGGACAGGCGCACGCCGTTCTCGAAGCGGTAGCCCAGCTCCAGCGTGCTGCGGAAATCGACGGCGGAGCCCAGGTGCTTGCTGCCGCCGCGGCGCCACAGGCCGGCGCCGATGCCGGGCGTCAGGATCAGGGGGCCGACCGGGATGTCGGCCAGGATGCCGACGGCGCCGTAGAGCATGCCGTCGGTGTTCGCCTCCAGCCCCACCCAGGGGTGGAAGCGCACGTACGGATCGGTGAAGGGCAGCAGCGACGTGCCGAAGCGGTATTCCAGCCGCATGTCGTTCGACCGCCGGCGCGGCGTGTCGGTGGAGGAACGCAGCGCCCAGGCGTCGTGGGCGCCGAAGCCGACGCTGATCAGGTCCGGCGCCGAGGTCGAGGCGGCCGACGCGGCGGTGCAGAACCACGCCACGGCTGCGGCGGATGCCGCCGCGAGCAGGCCGGCGGCCCGGCGAACCCTTCGAACAGCGCCCATGCGGCTCTCCCTGTCGTCCGGAGACACAACGGAAGCGGAAATAGGCAGTGCCTGCGGCGGCCGGAACGGTCGCGAAAGAGGATATCTGAACGCACCGCCCCCGCCGCCCCCGCCGCCCCCGCGCCGGGCGTCACCGTACCGGCCCGACGGATATCTGCATGCGCAAGAATGCAGAAGCAAAATAGTGCATAAATGTGCGCGTGTTTCCTTGGATAATATTATCCACATGCGTGTATGGCTACAAATTGATTCATATGTTTTGTTGATGATGCTTCGTTGTGGTCGCTAGTCTCGCGTCATCCACCAAAACGGTGGGCTCTTCATAGATACGGGAGTGAAACATGGAATATCCGTTGGTCGGTTACTACCTGCTGAAGCTCGAAGCCGGCAATGTCGGCCTGCCCGGCGCGGCGATCCTGACCCTCAACCTCGGCGTCTACGCGCCGACCGGGCAGGTGACCGGCGATGCCACCATCACCCAGGCCATCGCCCCGCCGGACGGGAAGATCACCGTTCCGCAGGTCACCGGCTTCATCCACGACACGGGCTTCGGCAAGAACCAGCGCCTGCTGGCCGTGCAGGGCCAGTACGTCGTCTGCGTGCCGCCGCCCGCCATCGGCTGCTACCTCGCCCAGTTCCAATGCGCCGCGACGCTGAACGAGGACGGCACCGGCCGCGCCACCTTCACCTACGGCGGCCACACCGTCACCGACGTGCCGGTGAAGGTCGTGTCGCAGGAGAACGGGACGCTGGAGGCACTGGCGAAGAAGGCGGAGCCGGCGAAGGCGCCGGAGACGGCCACGGCGTAACCGGGCAGGCGGGCCGCGTCTCGTGGGCGCGGCCCGCCCGTCATGCGGGCACCCGGCCCTGCCCGTGGCGGGCTTGGCCCGTAGGGCAAAGGTCCAGCAACACGCAACGGTGGCAGGCCGGGTTCTGGAAGAAGCAGCAGCGCTGGCCGTGCAGCATCATGACCTCGTGGTTGTCGTAGACGCGCTGCGCGTCCCAGTCGGGCGGCAGCTGCGCGGCCAGCACGGCGTGCGCCGGGCCGACGGCCAGCGTCGGCGGGATCAGGCCGGTGCGCGCCGCCACCCGGTGGTGGTGGCTGTCCACCGGCAGCGCCGCCCGGCGCAGCGTGCTGAAGCACAGCACCGCCGCACTCGTCTTCGGGCCGACGCCGGGCAGCGCCTGCAGCCACGCGCGGGCATCCTCCACCGGCATCCCGGCCAGGAAATCCAGCGACAGGACGCCGCCGCGCAGCGCCGTGATGCGGCACAGGATCTCCTGCAGGCGGGGGGCCTTCTGCTCGGGCCAGGTGACGGGGGCGATGGTCTCCCGCACCTCGGCCAGGGGGGCGTCGCGCACCGCCGCCCAATCGGGCCAGCGGCGGCGCAGCGCCTTGAAGGCGCGGCCGGACTCGGCGTTGCGCGTGCGGTGGGAGAGCAGGGAGGAGACCAGCTCGCTCAACGGATCGGTGTCGTGGAAATAGGGCACCGGGCAGCCGTGGACGAGGCACAGGCGGCGGTGGATCTCCAGCGCCTTGGCGCGCGGGTCATTGAAACCGGGCGCGTTGGAATCGGGGCCGAAGTCGAAGCTGAGGTTGGGCATGCGCCGACAACAGGCGGGGGCACCGCTGCGTCCCGTGCGCTGGTCCTGTCGCGCGCCTGCGTGCTATGGGAACGCCCCCGCCCGTGGCACCATGGTTCCCATGACCGATACGCCCTGCTTCCTGAACGTCCGTTCCTCCCTCGGCGGCAAGCGCTGGCACGCGCGGGCGTACGACGAGCGGCTGGCCTGGGCGCTGGCGCAGGGGCGCGGGCTGCCGGAGATCGTCGCCCGCGTGCTGGCCTCGCGCGGGGTGGGGGAGGAGGCGTGCGACTCCTTTCTCAATCCCACGCTGAAGGCGCTGCTGCCCAACCCGTCGCGCTTCCGCGACATGGACGTGGCCGCCGCGCGCATCGCGCGCGCCGTGACGGCGGGGGAGTCGATCGCCGTGTTCGGCGACTACGACGTCGACGGCGCCACCTCGGCGGCACTGCTGCGGCGGTTCTTCCGGGCGCTGGGGACG
>NZ_DASPMG010000303.1:0-8330 GCF_035627195.1 Azospirillum sp. | reverse complement strand
CCGGAGGCGGTCGAGGCGCTGCTGCTCACCGCGCCCGGCGTGCAGGACGCGCTTGTGACGGCGGCCGCCAATCCCATCACCGGCCATATCCTCACGGCGTCCGTCGTGCCGGCGCCGGGGGTGGGGGAGGCGTCCGTGCGCGCCTCCGTCCGCGACGCCGTGGCGGCGCTGGAGCCAGCGGCGCGGCCGCGGCTGGTCCATGTTGTGGAGCGCATCGAACTGGCGGCGTCCGGCAAGAAGCGGCGCGGGGGGAACGGGTGAGCCAGAAGCGTCACGTCATCGTCACCGGCGGCAGCCGCGGCCTGGGCCTTGGCCTTGTGGAGGCGCTGCTGGCCGACGGCTTCCGCGTCTCGACCTGCTCGCGCGCACCGTCGGAGGCGCTGGAGCGGCTGGCCGGCCCGGACCTGTTCTGGAAAGCCTGCCGCATCGGCGACGGTGCCGAGGTGCAAGCGTTCTTCGACGCCGCCCTGGCCTGGGCCGGCGACGCGCCGCTGTGGGCGCTGGTGAACAACGCCGGCATCGCCCGCGAAGGCGTGCTCGCCACCTTTCCGGAGGTCGACACGGCGGAGGTCATCCAGGTCAACCTGACCGGCGCCATCCAGGCGGCGCGCGCCTTTTTGCGCGCCAAGCTGGTGAAGCGCGGACCGGGGCGCATCGTCAACGTCTCCTCCATCATCGGGCAGCGCGGCTACGTCGGGCTGGCGGCCTATTCGGCGTCCAAGGCGGGGCTGGACGGGCTGACGCGGTCGCTGGCGCGCGAGGTCGGGCGACTGGCCGTCACCGTCAACTCGGTGGCGCCCGGCTACCTCGACACCGAGATGTCCGGCACGCTGGCCGCCGACCAGCGCGAGCAGATCGTCCGCCGCACGCCGCTGGGCCGGTTGGGGCGGGTGGAGGACGTGGTGCCGCTGGTGCGCTTCCTGCTTGGCGATGGCGCCGCCTTCGTCACCGGCCAGACCCTGGTCGTGGACGGCGGCATCACCTGCTGAAGCGGGCCGGGGAGAAGCACCATGGTCGCGTCCGTTATCCAAGGTGTCCGGCTCGCCGGCATCGTGTCCTGCGTGCCGGAGCGGCGGGAGACCGTCGCCGACCTCGCCGCGCGCTTCGGCGAGGACGCCGCGCAGCGCATCGCCAAGGCCACCGGGATCGAGGCGCGCCACGTGGTGCCGCCGCACCAGTGCACCTCCGACCTCGCCGAAGCGGCCGCCCGCCGCCTGCTCGACCGCCTGGGCTGGGCGGCGGAGGACGTGGCGCTGCTGATCCTGGTGTCGCAGACGCACGACCACATCCTGCCGGGCACCGGGCTGCTGCTGCACCGGCGCCTGGGCTTGTCCAAGGGGGCGGCGGTCTTCGACATGGGACTGGGCTGCTCCGGCTACGTCTACGGGCTGTGGGCGGCGGCGGCGCTGCTGAAGGCGTGCGGCGGGCGGCGGGCGCTGCTGCTGGCCGGCGACACCACGTCGCGCGTGCTGGACCCCGCCGACCGCGCCGTGGCACCGCTGTTCGGCGACGCCGCCACCGCCACCGCGCTGGAACTCGACGATGCAGCCGAACCGATGGCCTTCGCGTTGGGCAGCGACGGGGCCGGCGCGCCGTACCTGATGGTTCCCGGCGGGGCGCTGCGCCGGCCGGACGAACCGGCGCATCTGTTCATGGACGGCACGCAGGTGTTCGCCTTCACCCTGCGCGAGGTGCCCGGCAACATCCGCGCGGTGCTCGACCTTGCCGGCTGGAGCATGGCGAAGGTCGACCGCGTCGTGCTGCACCAGGCCAACGCGCAGATGATCCGGCATTTGGCGCAGAAGATCGGCGCCACGCCGGAGCAGGCCGTGCTGGCGCTGGCCGGCCACGGCAACACCAGTTCCGCCTCCATCCCGCTGGCCCTGACCGAGGCGCTGGGGGACGAACTCGCCCGAAGGTCGTATCGCCTGCTGTTGTCCGGCTTCGGCGTCGGCTGGTCGTGGGGCAGCGTTGCGCTCACCGCCGGGCCTTTGGGAGTGTGCGAAACCATCATACTGGACGCCGGCGATGCGGCAATTCCTGCCGGTCTGCGCCCGGCAGAAGCTGCCGACCCGGCAAAAGGGTGCGGGTAACCCGGCATATTCTGCCGGTCGATGGGCAAAATTTGCCTATCCCTTTCTGCCGAGCGGCACGGATTGCCTTGAGTACCGGGAAATTTCTGACTGGCCCGCTTCTTGCCTACCTCCGGCGCAGGGGAATTAGTCCCCTCGCCGCCGGGATACCCCGGTCGGCCGCAATCCTCCAAACGGAGTGGCTACCATGGCTGTCAACGACGTCACGCTCGGCGCATCGATGCGTTCGAACCTTCTGCAACTGCAGAATGTGAACGACAAGATCGCTCAGAAGCAGAACATTCTGGCGACCGGCAACAAGGTGAACACCGCGCTGGACGGCCCGACCGCGTACTTCGCGGCGAAGGGTCTGACGCAGCGCGCCGGCGACCTGTCGTCCCTCAAGGATTCGATGGGCCAGGCCATCAGCACGATCAAGGCCGCCGACAAGGGTCTCACCTCCATCGACTCCATGCTCGATCAGGCCAAGGGTCTGACGACCGCCGCCTACTCGGCGCTGGGCAATGACGCCGGTTCGGTCGCCACCCGCAAGGCGCTGGCCGCCCAGTTCAACTCGTTGAAGGCGCAGATCGACAAGCTGGCCGAGGACTCGGGCTACGGCGGCAAGAACCTGCTCGCCGGCAACGGCCTGCGCCTCGACACCACCAGCGCCTCGCGCACCGCGGTGAACTCCATCACCGGCGTCGAGAACGCCCGCGTCACCAACGTCGTGTCGGCCGACACCTACACGGTTCGCGTGAAGGGCGACGGCTCGATCGAGGGTGCGGCCGGCGACATCGCCAACGCCGAAGCGGCGCGCGGCCTGACCGGCCTGAAGATGTCGGGCACGATGTCCTCGACGCTCGGCAACTTCTCCGACGTCAGCATCGAGGTTCGCGGCGCCACCGGCCAGCAGCGCACCTTCATCGTGAGCGACGGCAACGAGTCGCGCACCATCGCCTACTTCGACAACAGCCAGACGATCGCCGCCAACACCTCCACCGCCGCCAAGTCGGGCACGCCGCAGGTGACGAGCGTCAGCCTGAGCGGCACGATCGAGGCCGGCGACATCTTCTCGATCACGGTGGAAGGCCAGACGTTCTCGTACACGGCGACTTCGGCCGACGTGAACATGACCACCACCGCGAAGATGGCGATCGCCTCGAAGCTGCAGGCGTCGATCAGCACCGCGATCTCGAGCGGCCGTCTGTCGGGCACCAGCTACGACGTCGCCACGGCGACCGTGGCCGCGAACGGCGACCTGACGCTGACGGGTGCGACGAACGCCAGCCAGGCGCGCGAGATGACGGTCAGCGCGTCGGCCACCAACGCGCTGAGCAAGCACATCTCCGAGAGCTTCGCGTCGGGCACCGTGGTGTCGTTCACGGTCGACCGCACGCTGCTCGAGAAGGCGGCCAACGGCGGCAACGGCGTGTCGGTCATCGAGAAGAAGGTCGACCTGTCGATCTCCGTCTCCAACCTGCAGGGCACCGTCGTCACCCGCGACGGCATGAACGAGCGCGGCGAAGGCAAGCTGGCCAACGGTGAGCAGTCGTTCGCCTTCGACACCGGCACCGTGCGCTTCAGCGTCGACCAGAAGACGGTCAAGCAGGCGGCGTCGGCCAGTTCGGCGGCGAACCTGGTGACCGTGCAGGTGACCAACGCCAACACCTCGAACGACCTGACCGTCCAGCTGAACGAGAAGAACACCAACTCGATCACGCTGGGTGCCCAGAACCTGACCACCAGCGGCCAGGGTCTGCAGGTCGACTTCGCCCAGAACGACTGGACCGACCGCGCCGACATCGACAAGGCGGTGGAAGGCCTGGACAAGGCGAAGGCAAAGCTGCGGTCGTCCTCGCAGACGCTGTCGACGAACCTCAACATCATCACGACCCGCGAAAACTTCACCAAGGAGTTCAGCGACGTGCTGGTCGAGGGCGCCAACAAGATGACGCTGGCCGACCAGAACGAGGAAGGTGCCGGCCTGCTGATGCTGCAAACCCGGCAGCAGCTGGGCACCATCGCCCTCTCGCTGGCCAACCAGTCGCAGCAGTCCATCCTGCGGCTGTTCTAAGCCGCGGACTTCGGGTAGGATCAAGCCCGGGCGGGCGGCGGCGCAAGCCGCCGCCCGTTTCCATTGGTACTCGTCACGGCGCCCTCGGCGCCGTGTCCCGTTTTGGCAGGCACCGGGTTCGATCTCATGCCCCTCAAGTTCGTCCTTCGTCCCAACGAGAAGGTCATCATCAATGGTGCCGTGATCGGCGCCGGCGATCGGCCTGGCTCATTCTACCTTTACAACACCGCGAACTTTCTGCGCGGGCGGGAGGTGTTGAAGGAAGAGCAGATCGACTGCATCGAAAAGAAGCTCTATTTCGTCATCCAGCTGATTTACATCTTTCCGGAGGACGCCCGGCTGAACCACGCGCGCTTCGAGAACATTCTCGACGAAACGCGCGCCGCGCGCCCGGAGTGCGCGGCAGAGCTGGACGAGATCAGCGAACTGGTGGACGCGCGCAACTACTATCGGGCATTGAAGGTCTGCCGGAAGATGTTCAAGACCACCGCCGCCGGGGCAATCGACAGCGGCCAGGAGGGTGGCCATGAGGGCGGCCATGACGGCGGCCATGACGGCGATCTTCCGCCCGATGGACCATCCGACCCGACGCCGTGACGTCCACCACGACCGGGCCGCTGTTCACCCAGGCCGTCGCGTTGCATCGGGACGGCCATCTCGCCCAAGCCGAGGCGCTCTATGAGCGCGTTTTGGCGGACGAGCCGCACCACCTCGATGCCCTCTACAGCCTGGGCTTGCTGCACCGCGCACTCGGCCGTTTCGACGCCGCTGCGCACGGCCTGTTCGGCGTGGTGCAACGCGCGCCCGAGCACGCCGGCGCGTGGCGGGCACTGGCCCTGGTCATGCGGGCCATGCGCCACCCGGACGCCGAGGTGGCGCTGCGCCGGGCCCTACGCGATACGCCGGCCGACGCCGAACTGAGCACGGAGCTTGGGCTGGCGCTGGTCGAGGCCGGCCGTTTCGCGGAGGCCGAACCCATCCTGCGCGGCGGCGCCGAAGCGCATCCCGGCGACGTGATCCTGCACTTTGCCCTGGGCCGTGCGTTGCACGGCCTGCACCGGTTCGCGGAGGCCGCGGCGTGCTATCGCCGCTGCCTGTCGATCGATCGCGGGCTGGCGGCGGCGCACAACAACCTCGGGCTGTCGCTGATCGAGCTGCGGCGACCGCAGGACGGAGCCGCCGCCCTGCGGCGCGCGCTGGTGCTCACCCCCAACGACGCGGCGGCGCTCAACGGCCTGGGCACTGGCCTGGACGGGCAGGGCGACACCGGTGGGGCGGAGGCAGCGTACCGCAGGGCGCTAACGCTTCGGCCGGACTACCTCCACGCCCTCAACAACCTCGCTCACTCCCTTGCCTGTCGTCACGATGTGGCGGCCGGCGCGGCCTGCCGGCGCCGTGCCATCGTCGTGCAGCCCGACCGGGCCGACCCCTACACCGCGCTCGGGAGCGCCGCCCTGGAGCAGGATCGGCTGGCCGAAGCCGAGCGTCTGCACCACCGGGCGCTGCGCCTCGCCCCGGACCATCTCGCCGCCCTCACCAACCTGGGCTTGGTCCGGCAGATCCAGGGCCGCCTGAACGAGGCATCGGCGCTTCAGCGCCGCACGCTCGTGCTCGACCCGGCCTGCGCGGACGGGCACGCCAACCTGGGGCTGCTGTTCTGGCTAGCGCGGGATCGGGCGGCGGCCGAGCGGTGCCTGTCGCGCGCGCTGCTGCTCGATGCGGCGCTCGGACCGGCGCACCTCAACCTTGGCATGATCCGGCTACAGCGCGGCGACCTCGGGGGCGGATGGCTGGAATACCAGTGGCGCTTTCGCGCCAAGGGTTACACCGACCGCGCCATCGCCGCGCCGCCGTGGGGTGGGGAGGATCCGGCCGGCCGGTCGATCCTGGTGTGGCGCGAGCAGGGTGTCGGCGACGAGATCCTGTTTTCTTCCTGCTACGCCGATCTCACCGCGCGCGCCGGGCGCGTCGTGATCGAATGCGACGCGCGGCTCGTCGGCCTGTTCGCGCGGTCGTTCCCGGCGGCGACGGTGCGGGCGGAGACCACGGCGGCGGACGGCGGCGAGACGGTGGTGCCGCCCGATGCCGACCTCCACGTCCCGGCCGGGCGCCTGCCGATGTTCCTGCGCGGGCGGCTTGCCGCGTTCCCGTCCGCATCGCGCCGTGGCGGACCCGGCTGGCTGGAGCCCGATCCCGCCCGCGTCGCGGCGTGGCGGAGCCGGCTGGACGCGCTCGGGCCCGGGCTGCGGGTCGGCATCGCGTGGCGCAGCCAGCTGATGACCACCGACCGGCTGGTGGCCTACACCCGGATCGAACAGTGGGCGCCGGTGTTCGAGGTGCCCGGCGTGACCTTCGTCAACCTTCAGTACGACGACTGCGCGGCCGAACTGGCGGACGCGGAGCGCCGCTTCGGCGTCATCGTCCACCGCTGGGCCGACCTCGACCTCAAGGACGACTTCGAAGGTACCGCCGCGCTGATCGCCAACCTCGACCTCGTCGTGTCGCCGGCCACCTCGGTGGGCGAACTGGCGGCGGCGGTCGGCACGCCGGTGTGGCGCCTGGGCGGGCCGGACTGGACGCAGCTGAGCAGCGCCGTCCGCCCGTGGTTCCCGGCCATGCGCTTGTTCCAGCCCCGCCCCGGCGAGACCCTCGCCGACACTCTGGCCACCGTCGCCCACCGTCTCCGCCGGCTCGCGGCGCCCGAACCTGCGCCCGAACCCGACGTCGAGGCCGTTGTTCAGGAGGCCATCGCCCGCTATCGCGCCGGCGACCTCCAGGGCGCCGCGGCGGCGGCGCACGAGGCGCTGTCCGGCCGGCCACGCCATCCGGTCGCCCACCACCTGCTGGGCGTGATCCGCAAGCGGCAGGGCGACGTCGAAGCGGCCGCGTCGCATTTCGCCGTGGCCGCCGTGGCCGATCCCGGCAACGCCGCCGCCTACGCCGGTCTTGCCGACGCGTTGCGCCTGATGGGGCGGAGCGGCGCGGCGGAGGCGGCCCAGCGCAACGCCATCGCCGCACAGCCGGATGCCGCCGGGCATTGGGTCAACCACACGGCCGCGCTGTACGGCGCCAAGCGCGTGGAGGAGGCCGAGCGGGCCTGCCGGCGCGCCGCGCGGCTGCGCCCTGACCTGGCGCTCACGCACACGCACCTGGGGAACCTGCTGGCGGCCGGCGGCCGGCGCGACGGGGCCGCCGCGGCGCACCGGCGCGCACTCGCCCTCGATCCCGCCTTCGCCGACGCCCACACCAACCTGGGAACGGTCCTGCTCGGCCTGGAACGGTTCGACGCCGCCGCGACCGCCCTGCGGCGCGCCGTCACGGTGAACGGCAGCCTCGCGGCGGCATGGACGAACCTGGGCAACGCCTGCTCCGCCCTCGGCCGCCTGGACGAGGCCGAGACGCACCACCGAACGGCGATCACGCTCGACGCCGGGCTGACCGATGCGCACAGCAACCTTGCCCTCCTGCTGCAACGCCGGCACCGGCCGGACGAGGCGCTGGCCGAGTACCGTCAGGCGCTCGCCGCGGACCCGCGCAACGCGCAGGCGCACCACAACCTTGCCTTCTTCCTGCTTGAGCGCGGCGACCTGCGCCAGGGCTGGCCGGAGCACGACTGGCGCTTCTCGACCGATGAGTTCCGGCCCCATGCCCGCCGCTTCGCCATGCGTTCCTGGCGTGGCGAGAACGTCAACGCCGCCCGTGTGCTGGTGTGGCGTGAGCAGGGGGTGGGCGACGAGCTAATGTTCGCGTCCTGCTACGCCGACCTGATCGGCCGGGCGAGGCATGTGATCGTCGAATGCGACCCGCGCCTCGCCGGCCTGTTCGCCCGGTCCTTCCCGACCGCCACCGTGCGGGCGCCAACGGACGACCCGCGCGACGCCGACGTGCACGTCCCGGCGGGAAGCCTGCCGCGCTTCCTGCGGCCGGAGCTGCGCCGTTTTCCGGCGCGCGCGTCGTGGCTGGTGGCGGATGCGGAGCGGGTGCGGGCGTGGCGGGAGCGGGTGGCGGCGCTGGGCCCGGGGCTGGTGGTGGGGATCGGCTGGCGCAGCGGGCTGATGACGCGAGAGCGCGCGGGGGCGTACACGCGGCTGGAGGCGTGGGGTCCGGTGCTGGCGGTGCCGGGGGTGCGCTTCGTGAACCTGCAGTACGACGAGTGCGCGGCGGAGATCGCCGACGCCGAG
>NZ_DASPMG010000302.1:0-3978 GCF_035627195.1 Azospirillum sp. | reverse complement strand
GGACCAGCCGGCGCACCTGAAGCTGGCGGATGCGGAGACGCCGATCCGGGTGAACCTGGCCCTGTACGACGCGCCGGAGACGCGCTACTGCCCGGCCGGGGTGTACGAGATCGTGCGCAACGAGGACGGGACGAACCCGCGGCTGCAGATCAACGCGCAGAACTGCGTGCACTGCAAGACCTGCGACATCAAGGACCCGACGCAGAACATCAACTGGGTGGTGCCGGAAGGCGGCGGCGGGCCGAACTATCCGGGCATGTGAGAAACCTTTGCCCCCTCCCTAACCCTCCCCCGCTGCGCAGGGGAGGGGACAGCCGCTGCCAGCCGACAAAACCCTCCCCTGCGTCAGCGGGGGAGGGTGGCCGAGCGCCAGCGCAGGCCGGGTGGGGGCAATGCCGATTTGCGCAATTTCCAAGGTGCGACATGATCAAGGTGGTTCGGGCCAAGCTGCATGGCATCCGGGTGACGGACGCCAACCTCAATTACCAGGGCTCGATCACGCTCGATCCCGAGCAGTGCGAGGCGGTGGGCATCCTGCCGCTGGAGTTCGTCGAGATCTGGAACAAGAACTCCGGCGCACGCATCAGCACCTACGTGATCTACGGCGAGCGCGGCTCGCGCTGCTGCGTGCTGAACGGCTCGGCCGCGCGCACCTGCCAGCCGGGCGACGAGATCATCATCGCCGCCTCCTGGTACTGCCAGCCGACCGAGGTCGCCACGCTGAAGCCGCGCGTGCTGCTCTTCCACCCCGACAACCGGGTCGCCAAGACGCTGTGCTACGACGTCACCGCCCTGGGCGACGGGCGCCACGACTTCCGCATCCTGGAGCTGGAGGACGCCGACGCGGCGGCCTGATCCGCGCTATACGGCCACCTGGACGCGGAAGACGAACGGCGAGTCGGTGCCGCCGGCGACGATGATGTTCTCGCCGTTCTGGAGGCGCAGCGCGTCCTTGGCGAAGATGCCGCCGAGGTACTGGCCATTGACCATGGTGCCAAGCTCGCTGCCCAGGTCGCGCACGACAAGGCCCAGCCGAGGATCGCGGTCGATGGCGAAGTGGTCGGGGGAGAGCCGGTAGGGCGGGTGGTCGGGCAGGCGGAGCGCCCCGCGCTCGCGCCGGGCCGGATCGCCGTCGCGCGGCGTGCGGCCGACGCGGAAGGGCAGGCTGTCGACCCACACGATCTCCCCGGCCGACCGGCCTTCGAAGCGCAGGCCGATGGCGTGCGGCCCCATGCCCAGGCGCGCCGACTGCACGTAGCTGGCGATCATCCGCTCGCTCGGCAGGGCATTCGGCACGGGCGACGGGGCGACCACGACCGGTTCGGGGAGCGGGTCCGGCTCCGGCTCGGGCGGCGGCTCGGGCACCGGTTCCGGAGCGTCGTCCAGCCCGTGGCGCAGGCGGACCACCTCCTCCGACAGGGCGCGGACCTTTTCGCTGAGACGGCTGAGCAGCTGGTGGGCGGCCTGCGGGTCGTTGGCGATGGCCGGGAGGAAGCCGTCGCCGGGCACCACCTCGACCAGCACCTCGCACAGGGCGCGCACGGTAGCGCTGCGCGGCTTGTGCTCGATCACGCCCATTTCGCCGACGTAGTCGCCGGCCCCCAGTTCGCCCAGCACGAAGGGCTCGCCCAGCGATTCCTTAACGACCTCGACGCGCCCTTCCAGGATCCGGCAGGCGAAGTCGCTGGGGTCGCCCTCGCGGAACAGCACGTCGCCTTGCCGGTAGCGCATCTTCATGGCGGGCCCGTCCCTCCCTTTCGCTGTTCGACTGTGACGCGGAAGTCTTGCCAAAGGGTTGAGCGCGTACGATTCGGATCGCTGTGACAACTGGATTCAATTCCGCCCTTGCCGTGGGCGCGAATTTACCCAATATTAAGAGGTAGACACTCGCGCGTGGGCCAGGAGGTCCGTCATGAACATCAACGGAATCAGCGGTGCGGGCTACCCGCCGCAGATGACGCCGCTGCAAAGCGGTCCGTCGCAGCCGGTGCAGCCGGACCCCAACCAGCAGAAGCCGCAGACCACCCCGCCGGCGCCGGAGCAGTCCGGTCCGCGGCCGGGCGCGGTGACGCAGGACCGCGGCAACAACCTGAACATCGTCGTCTGACGCCGCGCCGGGTTCCCCTGCGGGACCCGGAGGGCGCCGTCACGAAGCGGGGGCACCGATGGACATTGGCGCTGTCAGCAGCTTCTCGGCGACACGGCCGACGGCGTCCCGCACCGCGCCGGCCGCGCAGGCGGGCGCCTCCGCCGATGGGGGCAAGTCCGGCGGCGACGGCGCCGTCTACATCAGCCCCGCCATCAAGTACGACCAGGCGGCCCGCGTGGCCGTGCTGCTGTTCCGCGACGCCGACACCGGCGAGACGAAGGAACAGATCCCCTCGGAGCACGTGGTCGAAGCCTACCGCCGCAGCGCCGGCCGCACGCCGCAGGGGCTGGCGCACACGCCGGTCAGCCTTCAGGGCGGCGCGGACGAGCGGGCGCCGGTGGCCCGGACCGGCGGTTCCAGCGGTGGGGCCTCTCCCATGGCGGGCGCCCCGTCCATGCCGTCGCCTGCGGCGATGGCCGGTGGCAGCACCGGCGGTGGCGGCCCGTCGCTGTCCGTCACCGTCTGACGGTCTCTTCTACTCCGGCATCTCGAAGGTCGCGACGACCGGGGCGTGGTAGCTCTCGGGCGAGTGCAGGACCGTGGCGTGCGCCACCAGCTCGTCCCCCAGCGCTTCGTTGTGGATTTCGGCGCCGCGGAACCAGCCCAGCAGCTGGCGCGACACCAGCAGGTGGTCGAGCATCACCGCCTGCCCGCCGTGCAGCACGGAAAACCGCCGCTCCTCCGGCAGGCTGCGCTCCAGCGGCACCAGCGAACGGCCGGCGAGGTGGCCGTTGCCGGTGTCGTCCGGGTCGCCGCGGATGAGGCGCACGGGCGTCTGCCGATCCTCCGCGTTGTAGTCGCCGGCCACCACGATCAGCGCCTGCGGGTCGTCGTCGAACAGCCGCTCCACCGCGAGGCGCGTTTCCAGCGCCTGACCGGCCCGCTTGATGGAGGCGAGGAAGAACCCCTCGCCCCAGCCGCCGACGCTGGCCCAGGTCAGCGCCCCCTTCTTCTGCCCCGGCACGGGGGCGGCCAGGGGCGCGCGCAGGTGCAGGTCGAAGACGTGCAGGCGGCGGCCGTTCGGCAGGTCGATCTCGGCGTGCAGCACCGGCCGGTCCCAGGTGACGGGCTCGTGCTCCGCCTTGCCGGGCTTGGCGGTGACGAGGCGGGCGAGCGGGGCCGGGACGAGGTCGTGGCGGTGCAGCCGCGAGGCGGCCACGGGAAAACGGCTGGCGATCACCAGATTGTGCCGGTCGGACAGGCCGGCGGTGCTGCCGGTGGCGAGGTGGAACCCCTCGTAGCGCGTGCCCTCCAGCAGGCGTTGCAGGGCGCGGGGGTAGCGCGGCTCCCCCTTCGCGTCGCGCTGGCCGTCCACCTCCTGCAGGCACAGGATATCGGCGGTCAGGCGTTCGAGCTGCGGGCGCAGGATGGCGCACCGCTCCTCGAACGGCGGCTGGCCGGTGTCGTCGAGGTTTTCCAGGTTGAAGGTGGCGATGCGGAAGGTCTCGCTCATGCATCGTCCCCGGAACGGCCCTGAACGCGGCGGGCCAGCAGCAGGTGGTTGGCGTTGACGCGGAAGCGGCGCAGCCGGTGCCCGGACAGGAAGCGGCGCGAGGCGACCACGGTGGCCGGCAGCCCGGCGGCGGCCAGACGGTTCGGCGCGTCGCTGCCGTAGATGCGGTAATGGTAGGGATGGCCATAGGCCGCCAGCCGCTTGGCCGGCGTGTCGTTGGCCGGATCCTCCTGCGTCGGGCGCCGGGGATCGAAGGGAAACATCAGCACGGCCCAGCCCGACGGCTTCAGCACGCGCGCCAGTTCGGCCATCGCCGCGCGGTCGTCGGCGACGTGTTCCAGCACGTGGCTGGACAGCACCACGTCGAAGCGGCCGG
>NZ_DASPMG010000301.1:0-8267 GCF_035627195.1 Azospirillum sp. | reverse complement strand
AGGTGACCATGCGCTTCCGCGGCCGCGAGATGGCGCACCAGCACCTGGGCATGGAGGTGCTTCTGCGCGTGCGCGACCGGCTGGCCGATCTGGCGAAGGTCGAGCAGATGCCGAAGCTCGAAGGCCGCCAGATGATCATGGTCCTGGCCCCGAAATAAGCCGCCGGCGCGCTTACAGGGCATTTAGCCACAGATGGACACAGATAAACACGGATAGAACAGATGGATGAAAACGGCACGTTGCCCTTGGCCATGTGAACCAGGGGCTGCGGCAATCATTTCCATCTGTGTTTATCTGTGTCCATCTGTGGCTAGAATCCTCACTCCCCAAGAATCAGCACCGCGCGGAAGTCGTTGACGTTGGTCAGCGTCGGCCCGGTGACGATGCTGTCTCCCAGCGCTTCGAAGAAGCCGTGGCCGTCGTTGTCGGCCAGCCGGTCCTTCGGCTTGATGCCCAGGGCCCAGGCACGGGCCAGGCTGTCCGGCCCGACATAGGCGCCGGCGATCTCCTCCAGCCCGTCCACGCCGTCGGTGTCGCCGGCGATGGCGTGCACGCCCGGACAGCCGTCCAGCGCCACGCCCAGCGACAGCAGGAACTCCACGTTCCGCCCGCCGCGCCCGGACCCGCGCACCGTCACCGTCGTCTCGCCGCCCGACAGCAGCACGCAGGGCGCCGTGAAGGGCTGCCCGCGCTGCGCCACCTGCAGCGCGATCCCGGCCATCGCCTTGCCGACGTCGCGCGCCTCCCCCTCGATGCGGTCGCTCAGGATGTGCGCGGCAAGGCCCGCCTCCCGCGCCACCTCGGCCGCCGCCTCCAGCGCCATCTGCGGCGTGGCCGCCATGCGCGTGTCGAGCCCGGCGAGGCGCGGGTCACCCGGCTTCACGCTCTCGCCCCGCCCGCTTTCCAGCACCTCCAGCACCCTGGGCGGCACCGTGATGCCGTAGCGGCGGATGATCGCCAGCGCGTCGGCGCAGGTGGTGGGATCCGCCACCGTCGGTCCCGAGGCGATGTCCATCGGGTCGTCGCCCGGCACGTCGGACAGCAGCAGCGTGACCACCTTCGCCGGGTGGCAGGCCGCCGCCAGCCGCCCGCCCTTGATGGCCGACAGGTGCCGGCGCACGCAGTTCATCTCGGAAATGGTCGCGCCGGACTTCAGCAGCGCCCGGTTCACCTCCTGCTTGTCCTCCAGCGTCAGCCCGTCGAGCGGCAGCGCCAGCAGCGCCGACCCGCCGCCGGAGATCAGGCACAGCACCGTGTCGTCCGCCGTCAGCCCCTGCACCAGCGCCTGGATGCGCCGGGCGGCCTCCAGCCCGGCGGCGTCCGGCACCGGGTGCGCCGCCTCCACGATCTCGATGCGCGCGCACGGCACGGCGTAGCCGTAGCGGGTCACCACCAGCCCCGACAGCTCGCCCGGCCAATGCTCCTCCACCGCGCGCGCCATGGCGGCCGAGGCCTTGCCGGCGCCGATCACCAGCAGGCGCCCCTTGGGCGGGTCCGGCAGGTGGGGCGGCACGCAGCGCGCCGGCTGCGCCGACTCGACCGCCGCGTCGAACATCCGCCGCAGCAGGTCCCGCGGCGAGATGGGGGGAACGGTGCTCATGGCGCGGGTCTCCTTCGCTGCGGCCGCTGTCATCGCCTACAGTCGGCCGGGCCAGCGACTGTGACACCGCCGGGCGATGCCGCGCAAGGCCCCTCGGGGCAATCGCTTGAAAGCCCCTCCCCCTTGGCGGGGGAGGGGTTGGGGAGAGGGGGATTACGGCCGGCAGGCCGGAAAAGACTCATGTCCCGGCTGCCGCCGGCAATACCCCCTCTCCCCAACCCCTCTCCCGCTCTCAGCGGGTCCAAAGGACCCGCCTGTCGCGTCAGCCGGATCAAAGATCCGGCGAGAGCGAGGGGAGAGAGGCCTTACAGCAACTCCAGGCCCTTCAAGCGATTGCCGCGCAAGATCCCTCAGAAGAGGCCGCCGATCCCGCCCAGCCCGCCGAAGACCGGCGCGGCGGTAGCCGGCGACGACGTGGTCGGCGAGCCGCTCGCGGTTCCCGAATCCATATCCCGCCCGCTGCCGACGCACGCGGAAAGCACGAAGAGCATGACTGCCATTGAACAGATGAGCTTTGCCATGTCCGGTCATCCATGCCAGTGGTGAAGACTGCCTTGACGACATCAACAGGCGGGCGAAGCTTTGGTGCATGTCCCCCGATTGACCTGACCGCCCGGCGACCTACGTGACGCACGCAACGCCCCCGCCGCAGGGACGACAGAGACGCGCATGAACCCACTCGACGAACCCCGGACCCGGCCGGCCGCGCCCGCGCCGGCCGCCGCCACCACAGCCACCACCACCGCTGCCGCCCCGCCGATCATCTCGGTCTCCGGGCTCGGCAAGACCTACGGCTCCGGCTTCCAGGCGCTGAAGAACGTGAACCTGGAGATCCGCCGGGGCGAGATCTTCGCGCTGCTCGGCCCCAACGGGGCGGGCAAGACGACGCTGATCAGCATCATCTGCGGCATCGTCAACCCGTCCGCCGGTACCGTGCTGGCCGACGGGCACGACATCGTCCGCGACTACCGCGCCGCGCGCTCGGCCATCGGCCTCGTCCCGCAGGAGCTGTTCACCGACGCGTTTGAGAGCGTCTGGGCCGCCGTCAGCTTCAGCCGCGGCCTGTTCGGCAAGCCGCCCAACCCCGCCCACATCGAAAAGGTGCTGCGCGACCTCTCGCTGTGGGAGAAGAAGGACAGCAAGATCATGACGCTGTCCGGCGGCATGAAGCGCCGCGTGATGATCGCCAAGGCGCTGTCGCACGAGCCGCGCATCCTCTTCCTGGACGAGCCCACGGCCGGCGTCGACGTCGAGCTGCGCCGCGACATGTGGGAGATGGTCCGCCGCCTGCGCGAGGGCGGCGTCACCATCATCCTCACCACCCACTACATCGAGGAGGCCGAGGAGATGGCCGACCGCATCGGGGTGATCAGCAAGGGCGAGATCATCCTGGTGGAGGACAAGGACGTGCTGATGCGCAAGCTGGGCAAGAAGCAGCTGACCCTGCACCTGCAAGTCCCGCTGGAGCGCGTGCCCGACGCGCTGGCCGCCTACCCGCTGGAGCTGTCGGCCGGCGGCACGGAGCTGCTCTACACCTTCGACGCCCAGGCCGAGCACACCGGCATCGCCGAGCTGCTGAAACGGCTGGGCGAGCACGGCATCGACTTCAAGGACCTCCAGACCAGCCAAAGCTCCCTGGAGGAGATCTTCGTCAGCCTCGTGAGGTCGCGGAAATGAACATCCACGCCATCCGGGCGATCTACCTGTTCGAGCTGGCGCGCACCTGGCGCACGCTGTTCCAGAGCATCGCCTCCCCGGTCCTGTCCACCTCGCTGTACTTCGTGGTGTTCGGCTCCGCCATCGGCTCGCGCATGCAGGAGATCGACGGTGTGGGCTACGGCGCCTACATTGTGCCGGGCCTGATCATGCTGACCCTGCTTACGGAGAGCATCTCCAACGCCTCCTTCGGCATCTACATGCCGCGCTATTCCGGCACGATCTACGAGGTGCTGTCGGCCCCCATCTCGCCCTTCGAGATCGTCGTCGGCTACGTGGGTGCGGCGGCCACCAAGTCGGTCATCCTCGGCCTGCTGATCCTGGTCACCGCCCGGCTGTTCGTGCCCTTCGGCATCGAGCACCCGTTCGTGATGGTGGCCTTCCTGGTGCTGACCTCGGTGACGTTCAGCCTGTTCGGCTTCATCATCGGCGTCTGGGCCGACGGGTGGGAGCGGCTGCAGATCGTGCCGCTGCTGATCATCACGCCGCTCACCTTCCTGGGCGGCAGTTTCTATTCCATCAGCATGCTGCCGCCGTTCTGGCAGAACCTGACCCTGTTCAACCCGGTCGTCTACCTGGTCAGCGGCTTCCGCTGGAGCTTCTACGGCACGTCCGATTTCGGCGTCGGCCTCAGCCTCGCCATGACCGGCGTGTTCCTGCTGCTGTGCCTGACCGCCGTCTGGTGGATCTTCCGCACCGGCTACCGCCTCAAGGCGTAGCCGGCAGCAAATCCCTGATCCGCAAAAGCGCGATCCGCTCGACCTGTTCCAGCGCGGTGGCGAACTCCTCCTCCGGGGTGTTCGTCACCCGCCGCTCGAAGGCCGCCAGGATCTCGGCGCGCGTGCTACCCTTCACCGCCAGGATGAACGGAAAGCCGAAGCGCACCTTGTACGTGTCGTTCAGTTCGGTGAAGCGCGCGAACTCCGCGGGCGTGCAGCGGTCCAGCCCGGCGCCGGCCTGCTCGGCGCTGGATTCGGCCGTCAGTTCGCCGCGCACCGCCAGCTTGCCGGCCAGATCCGGGTGGGCGTTCAGCAGGTCCAGCTTCCGCTGATGCGGTGCGGCGCGCAGCACCGCCACCATGGCCGCATGCAGCCCGTCGGCCGTGCCGGCCCCCTCCGGCAGGCCGGCGTCCCAAGCGCCCTCGGCGATCCAGGGCGAATGCTCGAACACCCCGCCGAAGCGGGCGACGAAGGCGGCGCGGTCCATTCCGCCCGATTCCATGGTCCGGCGCATGCTTTCCCCTCCTGCGAACCGGCGCGTATAGTACCCCCGCAACCACGGGCGAGGCGATCACCATGACGGACGCACCCACCGGCAAGCTGACCACCCACGTCCTCGACACCATGCACGGCCGCCCCGGCGCCGGCATGGCGCTGACGCTCCACCGGCTGGAGGGCGACCGGCGCGTGCTTCTGACGACCGCGCGCACCAACGCCGACGGCCGCTGCGACGCGCCGCTGCTGGCCGGCGCGGACCTCGTCCCCGGCACCTACGAGCTGGCGTTCGAGGTGGGCGCCTACTTCCGCACCGCCGGCGTGGCGCTGCCCGACCCGGCCTTCCTGGACGTGGTCCCCGTCCGCTTCGGCATCGCCTCGGCGGCGCAGCACTACCACGTGCCGCTGCTGGTCTCGCCCTACGCCTACTCCACCTACCGCGGCAGCTGACCGGTCCAGGCCGCCAGCACCTGCCGCTCCTCCGCCGTGATGCCGGTCACGTTGCCGGGCGGCATGGCGTCGCTCAGCACCGCCTGCACGCGGATCGGCCCGGCGTGGCGGCGGATCTCCTCGGCCGTGTCCAGGCGCACGCCGCGCGGCGCCTCGCCGATGCCGGCCCACACCGGCGCGGCGGCGTGGCACATGCTGCAGCGCGACGCGACGATCTCCTCCACCGCCGCAAAGTCCGCCCGCGCGGGGGCTGCCGTCACGGTCTCGCGCGGGCCGGCGGCGCTCAGCGCCACGATCACCGCCATCCCGGCCGCCGCCGCACCCCAGGTCCACCACGGCGCCGGCTTCCCGGCGTGCTTGGAGTTGAAGAAGTGGCGGATCGCCGCCCCCATCACCAGCACCACGGCGACGATCACCCAGTTGTAGCGGGTGGCGAAGGTCAGCGGGTAATGGTTGCTGATCATCAGGAAGACGACCGGCAGCGTCAGGTAGTTGTTGTGCAGGGAGCGCTGCTTGGCCTGCTTGCCCAACGCCGGGTCCGGCGTGCCGCCGGCCATCATGGTGGCGATGGTCTTGCGCTGGTTGGGGATGATGACCAGGAAGACGTTGGCCGACATCATCGTGCCGATCAGCGCGCCCATGTGCAGCATGGCGCCACGCCCGCTGAACACGTGCGTCAGCCCCCACGCCACCGCCACCAGGAACACGAACCCCGCCAGCGCCAGCCGCGCGTCGTCCTTGCCCAGCGGCGACCGGCACAGCGCGTCGTACACCAGCCAGCCCAGCGCCAGCGACGCCAAGCTCGCCGCCACCGCCCCCCACCACGGCAGGTCCAGCACCGCCGGGTCGACCAGCAGCAGGTCGGCGCTGCCGTAGTACAGCACGCACAGCAGTAAGAAGCCGCTGCTCCACGTGGCGTACGACTCCCACTTGAACCACGTCAGCCTCGCCGGCAGCTGCTCCGGCGCGACCATGTACTTGACCATGTGGTAGAAGCCGCCGCCGTGGATCTGCCACGCCTCCCCCGCCGCCCCGGCCGGCAGCTGCGGACGCTTCTGCAGCGAGAGGTCGAGGTGGATGAAGTAGAAGGACGATCCGATCCACGCGATGGCCGTGATGACGTGCAGCCAGCGCGCCGCAAGGTTGATCCATTCCCAGACGATGAGTTCCATCCCCGTCCCCGACGCCGTGGCTCCACCCCGTCAGTGTACGGACGACCGCCCGCCGCGCCTAGCGCCCGCCGGACGGATCGCAATTAGGATAAAATTTAGACATCAGTGCGACACTGACCCCATCACCGCTGATGGAACCACGCCCATGGCCGCCGACCGCATGGCCCTGATCCGCGAGTTGAGCCGCCACGTCGGCCAGCCCGACTTCCTGGAGGTGGCCGAGCGCGTCCGCCGCGACCTCGCCGCCACCGCCGACGGCGACCACGCCAAGCCCGCCCGCACGCCCGACCGCGCCCTGCGCCGCCCCTCCACCACGCGGCGCTGCGCGTAGGGGCGCAAGCCGACGCCTACTCCTCGGACGCCTTTTCCGGCAAATCCTTGCGCTTGGTCGACGCCAGCTCGCGCAGTTCATCCTCGCTCATCGACCGCGCCATCTCCTTGGACGCCCCGCGCAGGCTCGATTCCGGTTTCTCGCCGCGCTTCACGGACAGCGCAGCACCGGCCGCCATCTGCTGCTTCTTCGATTCCGCCTTGGACATGCCGTCCTCCGTCCGCCGTTGAACCCACCCGGCTCAACAGCGAACGAAGACGATGGGTTCACGCGCAGCGGATGCGGGCGATGAAGGCGTCGATCTGCCCTTCCAGCGCCTCGGCCTGCTGCGACAGCTCGCCGGTGGCGGACGTGATCTCGCCGACCACGCCGTTGGTCCGCTCCGCCGCCAGCCGCACCGTGGCGATGGAGGCGGTGACGGCCCCCGCCCCGGCGGCGGCGTCGGAGACGTTGCGGGTGATCTCCTCGGTCACCGCGTTCTGCTGCTGCACGGCGCCGGCCACGGCGGTCGACGTCTGCTCGATGGTGCCGATGGTGCCGCCGATCGCGCGGATGGCCGCCCCGGCGCCCTCCGCCACCAGCCGCATCTGCCGCACGTGCTCCGCGATCTCCTCGGTCGCGCGTGCCGTCTGGTTGGCCAGGCTCTTGACCTCCCCGGCGACCACGGCGAAGCCCTTGCCGGCCGCCCCCGCCCGCGCCGCCTCGATGGTGGCGTTCAGCGCCAGCATGTTGGTGCGCGCCGCGATGTCGTGGATCAGCTCGATCACGCTGCCGATGCGCCCGGCGGCCTCGGCCAGCTCCTGCACGGTGCGGTCGGTGCGCTCGGCCATGGCGACGGCGTCGGTGGCGATGGAGGTGGCCACACTGGTCTGCTGGTTGATCTCCCCGAAGGAGGCGGAGAGCTGCCCGGCCGCCGCCGCCACCGCCTGCACGTTGACCGACGCCTGCTCGGCCCCGCTCGCCGCGGCGATGGCGTCGCGCACGGCCGCGTCGGCGTTGGAGGCGAGCTGCGCGGCGTTGGCCTGCAACTGCGTGACGGCGCCGGTAACGCCCAGCAGCACGTGGCGCACGTTCTCCTCGGCGAAGCGCAGCGCCTCCTCGTCGCGCGCCTTCATCTGGTCCAGCGAGCGGTTGATGGTGCCGGCGTGCCTGGCGAAGTCGCCGCGCAGGCCGGTCTCCAGAATCTTGCGGTAGTAGTGGCGGCTGTTGGCGTGCTGCATGGCGGCGTCGGCCTCCTTGCAGAACACCTCGGTCAGGTCCAGCAGGCGGTTGATGTTGCGCAGCATGCGCCCGACGTTGCCGTGCCCGCGGATGCCCATGACGCGCACCGACAGGTCGCCGCGCGCCGCCGCCTCGCACACCGCCATGGCCTTGTCGATGCTGCCCTTGGCCCGGTTCAGGGAATGGATGCAGGCCGCCAGCGGAACGAGGATGACCGCGGCGAGGGCACACGCCGCCCATTCCCGCAGCACGGCCAGCACCAGGACCAGCGCCAGCACCACGGCGGCGGCGATCCACGCGGCCAGCGTGGCCCTAGAGACCGAGGACATATTCGTCATAGCTCACGCCCTCCTTCGCGAGGATGTCGTCGAGAACCCGTGCGGACGCCTGCATGCCCGCCTCGCTGTCGCCGGCCTCCACCTCGCGCGCGCGCAGCAGCGCGTAGAGCGGCCCGACCTTGGCGACCACGCCCGGCCGCGGCACCCGGCGGTTGGAGTGGTAGCCCACGATCGCCCCGCCCGCCCCGACGTTCGGCGTGACGTGCGCCAGCACCCAGTAGTGGT